>JBARZF010000210.1:0-1880 GCA_049649675.1 Rivularia sp. (in: cyanobacteria)
TTTTCTAGTTACCGTGCGGTTAAATTTCGCTATAATAATTAGACTTTGTACTTAGCAAAACAATTATTTTAATCGAATATAAATTAAATAACTTTGTTGTATTAAAAGCAATGTATTTTGTCTTAACAAAATGCAAAGCAAATAAACTTATTGCCACTCACTATAGATAGAAGAAAAAGCTAAAATTATAATCCAAGGTTGTAAATTTCAGGCGATAAATTTCTACCCTTATTTAAGGTTGCCGATAAACTTATAACCACCTGCTTCTATGTGAATTTCACCTTCTTTCCAACCTTGATAGATAGGTGTTTTTTCTCCTGCGGCATTTTGGTAAACAGCGAAGTGATTCTTCCAATTATGTAAATTACCATTTCGCCAAACCTTGGGTAAATCTAAAGCTTGATGCTGCAATTTTACTTTTCCATTCACAGCTTGATATTCAACTACACCGTTATTAATTTGATTTATATCTAAACGAGATTTAGCAAGTACCGAACTTTGAAACTGCTGAAAATTTCCGTGAGTTTGTTTTTCACCTATTTCTAAAGCGAATCCACTGTAACTATTTCCGGTACCAGTCGCAGTTAAAATTTGGTCTTTGGGATAGTTTTTAGTTATTTCAGTGGTTTTAGTCTCGTTTATTCCTTCAAAATTCAGATTTATCGGTGTTAAAGCCAACCATGTTTTTTCGTAGCGAATAAAGGTGACGTTATTTTTAGTTTCTATTTTGGCAGATTTAGGTAAAAAGAATTGAAAAGGTGTTTGTTGTTTATCGTTGAGAAAGATTACTAAGTTGCGGTATTGGGCAATATTGTCACCACCGACGCTAGATGTTGATATTTTCTTAGGTTCGTTACCCGTCGCTGCAATAAAATAATCAACACCACGCTTTTGATTAAAAGCCATCATCTTAAAACCATTCCAATCACCACCGGAACCTTTAGCTAAAGTACCTATTTGAAAACTATTACCGAAATACAAAGTTTCATGAAATTGCGGTGTAGTATCATTCCCTTGTTTCCAATTTTCATAAGTTGGTTTAGAGTTAAGTAATTCTGCTGGTTTAGAAAACTGCTTTTTTGCTAAAGCCACAATCGCCGGATGCGGACGATAGCTGCTGGTAATTACGTGAACTGAGTCGGGGGAAGGTTTGGGATCTTCAATCGGTGAATCATTGAAATACAGTCCTAATTCATGGGTAGATAAAGAACACCAAACACAATTTCCTTTTCCGTAATCTCGCTTAGTAGGGCCACCAAATCCACCCCGCCAATATTTCAACGCTCCTGTTGCTAAAAGCCAGTCTAATCCAGCTTTTGCCATAGATTTCACTTCTTTATCTTTAGCAAAGTCATAAAGATTGAGGTAGGCAGTAATGGTATGTCCGAGATAGTTTTCCGAATCCCATTCGCCTTGTCCAATTTGATACAAAGTGCTGATATTTCGCCGGATGCGTTGTTTATAAGCTTGTCGTGTTGCTTCGTTTCCCGTTTCTTCAGCGAATAAATACACCGCACTATTTCGCATTGCTTTCAAATTATCGGTGTTACGACAATCTACCCAGCTATCACAATGATCGGTTCCGTTAGCCCAAAATTTACGTCTGTCAGGAAAACGACGCTTTAACGGATCTTCTGCTGTCAGAAGCTGCATCGCTTGTTTCATTCGCTGACGATATTCTGGATCGAAATATTCCCCGAAATAGAAATATTTACGAACTTGTCCTTTAAGAGTAAAGCTTGAGTAAAAATCAATTCCTAAAGTATGGGAATGACTTTTAGCATCTGCATCCTCAGCTTGGAGAAAAGCAACAGAACTTTCGCGATTTCCCGCAAGAAAATCAATCATCGCTTTGGGATAAGAACGTTTTTCGCTTTCAA
>JBARZF010000211.1:0-6896 GCA_049649675.1 Rivularia sp. (in: cyanobacteria)
GGCGAACTGTGTATCTGGTAGGGGCTAGCGGAGCAGTAGGAAACAGATTGCGACGATTGCCAATTTTACGACGAGTATTAGAACAAAATCCAGTAAATACACGTTTGGAAGCTTTAGAAAAAGCAATGGTTATTGTTAATCAACGTCAGGTAACATCGAATGAGTTATGATATTGTGTGATTACGATAATTGTAATATTTATTAATTTGATTTCATCTCATCTCTCAAAAATGCATTTTAAACTCATACTGACTCAAGATTTAAAAATTTCAATAAGTACGTTTTAAGTCTTATTTATTCCGATCTATCTGAAATCTTGCACCATTCTCAAAAAGCTTAAAAAAACCCGGTTTCTTGCTCCTCGCCCAATATAAAAATAATGCTTTCACAAAAAGATCGGTTTCTGACACTGCTGCAAGATGTGAACTCAATTGAAAATAACTATATTTTAGTAATTTTAAATAAGTTTACGTATCTTTCCTAAAAATAATTATCCGATTCGTAAAAATTATCTCATAACCAGATAAGTATATGTAGGCTTAAACAAAGGCTGGTGCTGTAAGAATCCACACTCTCTCTGTGGAAAAAGCTAAAATCAAAGCAGGGTTTTAGACTGTGGAATTTCTGTAAAACAATATGAACAGTGAAATTTTAGGTTCCCGTTACTCGATCCAAGAACAACTTGGTAAGAAACCTGGAAGATATACGTATTTAGCGTTAGACGCAGACACTCAAAATTTAGTCGTCGTCAAATTGCTTAAATTAGACAGTGATTTTGAGTGGGATAGTTTGAAGCTGTTTGAGAGAGAAGCGCAAATCTTACAAAATTTATCTCATCCTGCAATTCCGGAATATCTTGATTACTTTGACGTTGATTCATCCGAAACCAAGGGTTTTGCTTTAGTTCAAAGTTATATCGATGCAAAATCTCTAGAAGAACAAGTTTCAAATGGACGCACTTTTAGCGAAGCTGAATTAAAAGAAATAGCCGAGAAAATTTTAAATATCTTAATTCATTTACATCAACGCAAACCTTCGATTATTCATAGAGATATCAAACCCAGCAATATTTTACTGACAAACCGTTCTGGGAATAGTGCTGGTGAAGTTTATTTAGTAGATTTTGGTTCGGTACAGAATATTACCGTTGTAGAAAATGGTACTTTGACTGTTGTGGGAACTTACGGTTATATGTCACCAGAACATTTTGGTGGGCGTGCTGTGACTACTTCCGATTTATACAGTTTGGGAGCAACTTTAATTTATCTTGCAACTGGAATCCACCCAGCAGATTTTCCTCAAAAAGATTTACAAATTCAGTTTGAAGAAAAAACCCAATTAAGTAAACATTTTACTCGTTGGTTGAAAAAGGTATTAGAACCCAGTCAAGAAAAAAGATTTCATTCGGCAAAAATAGCCTTAGAAGCTTTGCAAAAACCAGAGATAATTAATCTTAGCTTTGGCGATGGTATTGCAGTTAAACCAGTTGATACCAAAATTTTATTGAAGAAAGATGTTGATAAAATCCAGATTATTAAGCCAGAAGCTGGATGGAATTTTGGTTCCTTCGCAAAGTTAGTCAACAATACAATTTCGACTTTCGTCGGACTAATTTTTATAATGATTTTTAAGTCATTCCCGTTAGTTGGGTGGCTTATTTCGCTGACGCTTATTTGGTTAGGAATAGCTAAATGGGCAGATTTTCTATTTGAAATATTTGGAGAAACTCGACTAGTTATAGATAGGAAGAGAATTTATTTAAATTATGAAATTTTTGGGTTGAGATTTAAAAAACCTCGCCCATCTTTACGGCAAGATATAATTAAGCTCGAATACACTAATTCTTTTCTCCAAGAAAACAAAAATTCCAGAGGAAATCCTTCATACAAAGAAATTTCACCAAGAATTATTATTTGGGCTGGAAATAAACAATATAAACTTACAGGAATGACTCAAACCGAACTAGAATGGCTGTTAAAAGAACTGAGCGATTACTTAGAATTACCCTTCCAACGTCGAGTAATACCTATCGTAAAATCTGATTAATTTGTTTATTTTAGATTTTGGATTTTGGATTTTGGCTTTTAAATTAAGTATCATAATGACCCAACATTCGCAACAACATCGGGATTATTTGCTAAACGTCCAACTTCCATCTATATAATTCTGTCGGCGATATCAAGAATGCGGTTATCGTGAATTTACCCTTCTGTCTGAAGGAATATTGCTTGTGGTAGATATATTTTATTTTCAAGATGAGTGATTATCCTCAGATGATACTATTGCCTTAAAACAGAAAAAAACAGGGATAAATAAAATGCTTTTAGAAAACGATTCTTTGCTCGGACTCGATGATTCTGCTGTGGAAACAAATCGCGATCCTTTGACTGGTGGCATCACTCTTAAGAATGTAGAAGGCGATGTCAACATCTTAGAGGTAACAAGCATTGGAGAAGTTACCGTTCCCACCAGCATCTCTACAGTTGAGTTGGGAATTCAAGTAGAGGCAGCAACAGCAGCAGAAGCTCAACAACAAGTGGCTCAGCAGACAACGAGTGTGGTAGATGTGCTAGAAAACCTCGATGTTGAAGAACTTCAAACTACCTCCGTTCGATTGTTTCCAGTTTATAGCTTTGAAGACGATACTCGAACACTGACTGGCTTTGAAGCACGGAACACCCTTTCCTTTGAATTGCCAAACGAATCAGCCGGAGCCGCTATAGATGCAGCTATCGAAGCAGGGGCAAATCTAGTACAAAATATCAGCTTTTCAGCCACAGACGAAGCCTTGGGGCAGGCACGTTTGCAGGCACTCCAACAAGCCATCGAACAAGCTCAAACAGAGGCTGCAACTGTTTTTAATACTTTAAATTTAGTTTCAGAAGAAATTGTTGGCATTGAAATTTTGTCAGTTGGTGCATCAAATCCGATTCCTCAACCCCTTCAATTTGAAGCAAGCGCAGCTAGAGATACAACACCCATACTTGGCAGTAATCAAACAGTACAAGCGAGCATTGCTTTGGACATTCTTTACAGTGAGCAGTTATCAGTTAGCAGTTATCAGTTATCAGTTATCAGTTAGCAGTTATCAGTTAGCAGTTATCAGTTATCAGTTAGCAGTTAGGAGTTGGTAATTGGTAATTGGTAATTGGTAATTCAATTTCTTCCCCATCTCCCCATCTACCACGGTAAACGACTGCCATCCCAAGAGAAAAACTCACCGCTATCTTCTGGCTTCAAGTTTGCAATTACACCGAGCAATAACTTAACGGTATGCTCGACGGGGAATAACTTTTCTGGTGGTACGTTGCGCTGAAAGGGTTGTGAAAGATTGGTATCTGTAGTACCTGGATGCAAGTTAACGACAATGGTTTTAGGGCATCTCCGGCTATATTCTATTGCCGTAGTTCGCATGAACATATTCAGCGCTGCTTTAGATGCTCGATATCCGTACCATCCACCTAAACGGTTATCCCCGATACTTCCTATCTTGGCAGATATACAGGCAAATATATTTTTTTCTTTATGTTTAAATAAAGGCTGTAGGTGTTTGGCTAATAAAATTCCTCCGATACTATTTACCTGAAAATAGCGCATCAAATTTTCGGGATTGATTTGTCGGAGGCTTTTTTCTGGCTGCATTTCACCTTCATGTAAAATTCCTACACAGTTAATTACTAAATGCAGCTTGTCTGTTTCTGCACTTATCTTTTCCACTGCTGCGGATATTTGCGACTCTTTAGTAATATCCATTGAAAGACAAACTAATTTTTGAGAATATTCGCTTTGTAGAGAAAACAATTCAGTTGCGCGATCGCCATTACGATAAGTCGCGTAAATTTTAGCAATATTATCATCTTGCAATAAAGCCTTGACAAAACCCAAACCAATCCCTCGACTAGCACCGACAATTAAAGCGTTTCCGTTATTAATTTCTTCTATTATTGACATTATTTGGAACAGTGAACAGTGAACAGTTACCAGTTAGCAAATGTAGTGGGAGCATCTTGCTCCCTTGATATTTCCAATTCCCAATGCCCAATGCCCAATTCCCAATCCCCAATTACCCATTACCAATCCTAATCCTTACCCCAACACTGTACGCAAAAAGAGAAAACAGATACTACTCCTGCAATTTCAATTGCTACTTGAAAAGGTGTGGGGCTTAAAGAAAAACCCCAAATAGTAATTAAACTTCCGGTGATAGCTGCGGATATACGAAGAACTTCTTCCTTAATTTTTATCGCGAACCAAATAATTGCAAAACCGATTGCCAAAAATAGTAAGTAAGCCATTAGATGTTAATAAAAATTAGTTGGATTGACTAATTTGACTAATAATTAAATAATTCCCAATAATTTAGACAAATTTATCAATTTTTACGATTAATTTGGGAAATATATATATATATCAATTTAGGCTCTAGTTTACAACCTGCATTTAATAAAATTCAATGAAGCGAAACCTTTTATTTACAGTAGCATTCGGCATAACTGCTTTACTGGGGACAACAAGCTGCACTTCTAACAGCACAACGATAGCTGAAGTTAAGACTCAACAGGAAATCAAGCTTGGTGGTTCGAGTAGTACTCATACAGCCATAAAGTTGTTGGCTGATACTTACGCGGTTCAAAATCAAAACGTTAAATTTACTTTTTTACCCAAAGGGCAATCCGGAAGTGGTATTGCTGGGGTAAAAAAAGGATTAAGGGATGTTGCTGGTGTTAGTCGCAAGCTGAAGCCAGAGGAAGATGATGGTTCTGTGATATACAGGCAACTTGCATCTGATGGGTTGGTTGTAGCAACTCACGAGAGCGTAAAGGGAATAAGCAATTTAACGACACAGCAACTCAAAGCAATTTATAGCGGTGCTGTGACAAATTGGCAGGAATTAGGTGGCGCAAATGAGGAAATTGTGGTTTTAGATCGTCCTGAAGACGAGTCTGCTAAGAAGCTATTACGCAACAACTATTTAGGGAAAGAACTTAAAAATGCACCGAAAGCAGCGGTTATGCGTTATGAGCCTGAATTGATTAATGCTTTACAAAATACTCCTTATAGTATTGGTACTTTTTCCCTTGCTTATGCGATTTCAAATAAATTATCAGTTAACCGCCTTAATCTTAATGGTATAGAACCTACTCCAGAAAATATAAAGTCTGGGAAATATAAAATGGTCCGCAGTATTGGGGTTGTTTGGGGTACAAAACCGTCAGAAGCGACTCAGGAATACTTGGATTTTGCCTTTAGCGAAAAAGGAGCCGAAATTTTAAATAATTCTGGCTTTGTACCATCAACTGAGAAATAAAAACCGATGTTGAAAAAAACATATTCAAAACTCCCTTTAAAAACTAAAATTCTTGTACCTTTACTTTTCGTTTTTATGAGTATCTGGACGGTAGGAACAATTAGCTTCGGCTATTTTTTCACTCACCGTCTAGAAGAAAAGCTCAAAGCCGAAACAAAGGGAGTTGCTTCTTTAGTTACAGATACTTTGGAACGCGAAAAACAATTACTATTTCTCAAAGCAAGATGGATAGCTGATTCAAAAGAAGTTTCTCAGTTAGTAGCCCAAAAAGATAAAGCTACATTGTTCAGAACTTTATTACCACTGAAGGAATCCTTGCAACTGGATTTTGTAAAAATTATCGATACCAACGGCACAGTACTTGCACAAGTGCGCCAGCAAGAAATCATTTCGGTTCAGTTTAATAGTAATGCAATTAATCAAGCAGCTACTATTGGGATAGATTATTTTGATGTTGTAGCGACAGAGAATAATACAGCATCACTACTTGTGGGTTTAACTTCGGTAAAATCTACAGAAAAAATTTTAGGTGGGGTAATTGTGGGTACTGTAATCGATGATGAAGTGTTAACTCGCATTCGCTCCAATACAGAACCACATCTAGTTACAATTCAAAATAAACGAGTAACTGCATCCACTCTACTCGGCGCTAAAACTAGTTTTTGGCAGGCACCTACAAGCAAATCTCCACCAGTACAAATTAATATAGCTGGAAAAAATTATATTGTTTATTCTGTAGAAATCGTTGGGTTAAATGATGAGAGTTCAAAATTAGTACTGCTAAATCCCGTCGCTGCTTTAGAGCGGAATCAACAGCAGATGTGGATTAGTATCATTATTTATTCTGTTGTTGGAGCGACTTTATTTAGCTTAGTTGTATTCAAAATTATAACTTACCTTACTAATCGGATTACTTACTTAACCAAAGCCACAAAAAGAATAGCAAATGGTGACTTCTCTACCTCTATATATGTCAATGGTAATGATGAAATTAGCATTTTAGCTGAAAGCTTTAACGATATGAGCAAGCAAGTGGCTTTATTGTTACAAAAGCAGGAAAATACAAATGAGGAATTAGAAATATCTAATCAAACTTTAGAGCATAGAGTAGAACTAAGAACTTTAGAGTTAAATGAAAAGAATAAACATATTCAAGAAGCTTTGCAAGAACTACAACGTACACAAGCTCAAGTAATTCAAAGCGAAAAAATGTCTTCATTAGGGCAAATGGTTGCAGGTGTAGCCCATGAAATCAATAATCCCGTTAGTTTTGTACACGGTAATCTCGAACCAGCTTGTGAATATGCTCAAGATTTAATTAGAATTATTGAACTTTATCAAAAACACTATCCGAATCCAGCACAGGAAATACAAACAGAAATCGAAGCGGTTGAACTCGATTTTCTTAAGGAAGACTTTTTAAAACTGCTTGACTCAATGCAAAATGGAACCGAAAGAATTACAAATATAGTTCTATCGCTGCGGAATTTCTCCCGACTTGATGAATCAGAATTTAAACTAGTAGATATCCACGAAGGTATTGATAGTACGCTACTAATTTTACATAACCGCTTGAAATCACAATCTA
>JBARZF010000212.1:0-4468 GCA_049649675.1 Rivularia sp. (in: cyanobacteria)
TGTGGAGTCCTAGTTATTTTGCTATATCTGTTAGTGGCGCACCTATTGAAATTTTAAAAGAATATATAAGAAATCAAGAAAAGCCGTCCTGAAAGGACGGGGCTTGTATCCCATTAGTTTCGGTCAATCAAGAATCAAACTTTTAAGCTTTGCTGTACCTGTTCAAGACACAATCCCAGTTGTTGTGCCAAAACTTGAACGTGGGGTTCCGTTAGCATTGTAATGTGATCGCCTGGAGTGTCGTAGGTTGCGAGCTTCGTAGAGAATGGCTTCCAACCCATTGTGGGATCGGAACATGATTGCTCTTCCATTGCTCGGAAGATAGCAATTTGTATCCTATGACTGGTTTGAGGTTGGTAATTAATTTGAGAATGAGTTTTGGTGACTTGCAAAAGCCCCCGAATTTGAGAAAGTTGAGCATCGGGTGAAAAGAGATTGTTCATTTTCAGGCGATCGAGGAAGTAATTTAATTTCTCTTCTGAATTGAGAGATTTGAGTTTTGCATGAGAAATTGACAAGTTCTTACCAGACAAACGTTCAAACATAAATGCTAAGTTGCACAGCAGGCTAGTATCATCCTCATCATCCGTAGACTTAGGAAGACGATTGTAAAAGGGCGCAGTCGTATCAAATATTATCAACATGCCAACTTGATGTCCCTGTTGTTGCAACTGCTGTGCCATTTCAAAAGCTACTTTACCCCCGAGGGAATGTCCTCCTAATAAGTATGGCCCTTTATCTTGAACAGTTTGGATTGCTTGGATGTAATCCTTTGCCATTTCCTTAACTTGGCTATGGGGGGGTTGTTTACCATCCATCCCTCGCGCTTGTAGTGCATAGAATGGTCTTTCCGTGTCGATACGCGCTAAATGGTATAAATTAAACGCTGTTACCCCAAGACCAGGTACACAGAAGAAAGGCTGCTTGGAACCTTTAGGCTGAAGGGGAACAAGCGGGTTCCAAGATGAAGAAACGGCATCAGTATCAGTACGGATAATACTTGCTAATTCTTCAATCGTTGCACCTCTAAATAGTGCATTCAGGGATAAATCTTTGTTTAACTTCTGCTGAATTTGAGTTAGTAAATGTACAGCCAGAAGAGAATGTCCTCCCAGTTCAAAAAAGTTGTCCTTAATTCCTATTTTCTCAACTTTTAGAACATCTGACCAAATTTGTACTAGTTGTTGCTCTAAAACATTACGAGGAGCTACAAAATTATCGGAGTTAGCATTGATGAGCGGGGCAGGTAAAGCTTTACGATTGACTTTGCCATTAGGTGTCAAAGGTAGAGCATCAAGCATGACAAAAGCATTGGGTATCATATACTCTGGGAGCTTGTGCTTAAGAAACTGTCGCAGTTCGCTGATACTAGGAGCGATCGCAGATGATAAGACTAGGTAAGCAACTAAACTTTTATCGCCAAGATTATCTTCCCGTACTATAACAATGCTTTGCCGTACACTTGGGTGCTCAATCAAAACCGCTTCAATTTCACCCAACTCAATACGGAAGCCCCGTACCTTAACTTGATGGTCAATGCGACCGAGATATTTAATATTACCATCCGCTAAGTAACTAGCGAGATCGCCTGTTTTATAAAGACGCTCCGATTTGGAATTTGAGAAGGGATTTTGGATAAATTTTTCTGCTGTTAGTTGCTCCCGGTTAAGATAACCTCGGGCTAAGCCATTACCACCAATATAGATTTCTCCCGGTACACCGATTGGCACTGGTTGTAGGTGTGAATCTAAAATGTAGATTTGGGTGTTGCCGATGGGACGACCAATGATTGGATTGTCAGAGATTCGCAAATTGCAAAGTGTCGCATCAACAGTACATTCTGTTGGACCATAAAGATTGTAAAAATTAATGCTTTTTGCCTGAGTCAAAGTTTCCCAAAGAGAAGGGGCAATGGCTTCTCCTCCTATAAGTACACATAATGGTACATCATCAGCGACAAGTAACCCTGCCGATATCAACAGTTCTAGTTGTGATGGAGTGCAATCAAATACGTCAATCTTGTGGTCTTGCAAGTAGGATAATAAAGCATCTCCATTAAATCGCACCATTGTTGGAAGGATATCAAGAGTGTGACCGTCAAGTAGTTGAATGAACTGTTTTACAGAAGTATCAAAACTAAAAGACCCATTCCAACTTATTCTTAGTGGTGAATCTGGGACTTTAGCATAGATAGCTTTATAAAGATTTTCTTTAAGATTTAAAACAGAACGATGTTCAATCGCAACCCCCTTCGGTTGTCCAGTAGAACCAGAAGTATAAATCACATAAGCCAAATTATCTTCACCAACCCCAGTATCAAGGTTGAATACAGACTGTTGCTCGATCGCATCCCAATCAGTATCCAAACAAACCACCGATTTATTATGCTCTGGCAAAGATTCTAACAATGAACTTTGAGTAATTAACACCCCAATATCAAAATTACTCAACATATAACTCAATCTTTCTTGAGGATAATTGGGGTCAAGAGGTACATAAGCACCACCAGCTTTTAGTATTCCCAATAATCCCACTACCATAGAGATGGAACGCTCTATACAAATCCCCACCAGTACTTCCGGCTTTACTCCCAGTGTTTGCAGATGATGTGCTAGTTGGTTGGCTCTTTGATTTAATTCTTGATAAGTTAATTGTTTTTGCTCAAATACTACCGCAATACCATCAGGTGTTTTTTCTACCTGCTCTTCAAATAACTGATGAATACATTTACCTTTGGGGTAATAGTAAGCAGTATCATTCCACTCAACCAATAACTGATGAAGCTCCGACTCCGACATCAAGGGAAGGGTACCTACTTCCTGTGAAGGATTTTCTGCAATCGCTTCCAGTAGATTTTGGAAGTGAGCAACCATTTGTTCAATTGTCTGCTGTTTAAACAAGTCAGTGTTGTACTGCCATTCACCAACTAATCCCTGCTCAGTTTCAATCATTGACAGCATTAAATCAAACTTAGCAATTGTGCTTTCTTGTTCTAATGGACTCAAAGTTACACCAGGTAATTCTATATCACCCATAGGTGCATTTTGCAAGACAAACATTACCTGGAACAGTGGAGAATGACTTAGAGAGCGTTGTGGTTGTAATACTTCTACTACTTGTTCAAAAGGTACATCTTGATGTTCGTAAGCTTTAAGTGTAGTTTCCCTAATTTGTGCAAGTAACTCCTTAAAACTGGGATTATCTTCAAAGCTGGTTCTTAACACCAAAGTATTCACAAAAAAGCCAATCAAACCTTCAATTTCACTGCGATTGCGATTGGCTATGGGAGAACCGATTAAAATATCCGACTGACCGCTGTAACGATACAATAAGGTGCTAAAGGCAGCGTACAAGGTCATAAATAAAGTAGTACCAGATTCCCGAGACAGGGTTCGTAACTTACTCGTTAAATCAGTATTTAAACTAAAACTAATCCCACAACCTTGGTAAGTTTGTACAGTTGGGCGAGGAAAGTCAGTAGGTAATTGTAACAAATCGGGAGCGCCACTCAACTGTTTTTTCCAGTAATCAAGTTGAGTTGAGAGTACTTCACCACTTAAATATTGTCTTTGCCAAACTGCAAAGTCAGCATACTGAATCGGTAATGGTGGTAGTTGGGGTGCGGTGCGATCGCAATAAGCGTTGTAAAAGACTGTTAATTCGTTGATTAATATGCCTGTTGACCAACCATCACTGACTATATGATGCATATTAAGCAGTAAAATATGATCTGTCTGCCCTAGCTGAAGTAATTTTGCTCTTACTAATAATTCACTAGCAAGATTAAATTGGTATTTTGCCTCAGCACTTACCATTTGATTGGCTGTAATTTCTCGTTCTGTTTCTGGTAAGCTTTGCAAATCTACTATAGGTAAACTCAAGCGTACAAGAGGGTGAATCACTTGTACGGGTTCACCCTCTTGAGCAATGAAGTTTGTCCGCAAGGCTTCATGGCGTTCTAAGATGGCATTGAGGGTGTTTTCTAAGGCACTGAAGTTGAGTTGACCAACAATTCGTAGGACGGTGGGAATGTTATAAGAGGCACTGTTGGGTTCTAACCGATCTAAGAACCATAACCGAGCTTGAGCAAAAGATTGTGGTAGCAGTCTATCTCTAGCTACAGGGGCAATTACATCTAGTGTGTTTGATGATTGCGATTGCTTCTGCGTAATTATTTCAGCTAAGGCGACCAGTGTTGGTTGTTCAAATACGATTCGTAATGGCAAATCTACAGCGAACTTGGTGCGGATGCGGGAAATTAGTTGGGTTGTGAGTAAAGAATGTCCTCCCAGTTCAAAAAAGTTATCCTTAACTCCTATTTGCTCAACTTTTAGAACATCCGACCAAATTTGTACTAATTGTTGCTCTAAAACATTGCGAGGAGCTACAAAATTATCGGAGTTAGCATTGATGAGTGGGGCAGGTAAAGCTTTACGATTAACTTTGCCATTAAGTGTCAAAGGTAGAG
>JBARZF010000213.1:0-3300 GCA_049649675.1 Rivularia sp. (in: cyanobacteria)
TTTCAAATTTACGCAAAAACCTAACCCCCTGCCCCCTTCCCTACGAGGGAAGGGGGTAAATTAAGCCTCTCTCCTTGCAGGAGAGAGGTTTGGAGAGAGGTTTTTTTTATTTCCGGAGATGTCTAATGGGAAGAAGTTCTACTTTTACATAACAGCCTTCAGCGTTTTTGCATTGGATATGGGTCAATAATACTACCATACTTTTTTTGAAACCATCAACCACCAAAAATTTCTTAGAAGCTGAGAATTTGTGCTGATTCGAGGGCGATTACCTACGTCCTAAGTCCCTCCGGGACGACATAAATGTACGGACAGGCTTCGCTAACGGCTTTGGCTTCGCTTAACGCCATTTTTCAAATTCTTTGATTAAATATCTGCCAATATCGCGATCGAGAGAAAGCATACAGATACAGAATTATTACTGATGAATAATTCGTGGTATTTCCTCAAATGCAGATAGCTTCATAAAAACAATTCTAAATTACTGTTTATTATTCCTGTCGGGATGGGTGTAATTAACTATTGAGGACAAAGATAGTAATTAAATACAGTTGGATTTGCATTATTCTTTTTCCGTATATAAACTGCTGTAATAGTAACCATAGTTGCTAGATAATACGTATATAAATAATTGTTTGAAATTTTAAAACTGTATTCAAGTATTCTCAATCATAAAATACTTGTTCATTTTTTGTTTTTAAAACATTTTTCTTGGTACAGCATCTATCAGAAATTAAAATATATGTTTATCAATACACTTGTAACTAGTCCAGTTCTTTTCTTTAGATATATTGTTATTATTATAATTTCAATAACTTTACACGAACTTGCTCATGGTTTTGCGGCTATAAGTCAAGGAGATGACACTCCGGAAAAAACAGGTCATATTACCTTGAATCCTGTAGTTCACATGGGATGGGAATCAATTATTTTTCTATGTGTTGCTGGAATGTCTTGGGGTAAAATGCCTGTAAATCCCTATAAATTTCGCAATGGTAGACTCAGTGATATTTGGGTATCCGCAGCAGGTCCTTTATGCAATTTAGCTTTAGGGTTCATATTTATTGCACTGCTATCAATTTTTTACGATTCAGCATTGGTGAGTAAAGACTTTCTCTATCTTGCAGCAAGAGTTAATTTAACTTTATTTTTACTTAATATGTTACCCATTCCTCCACTAGATGGCTTTAGCATATTTAGTAATATTTTTCCCGAACTAAAGCAGCTACAAGGTAGTCCAATTGGGATGTTTGGGTTAATAATTATATTTTTGATCCCAGGTTTTGGTGCGGCATTAGTAATGATTTCTGACTTAGTAATACAAACCTTATTAGGATTGAGATTTGCTATCTTCTAGTTAGATTAAGAACTATATTTTACCTGTATAGGTGTTAAAAATATTCCCTTTTTACATAAACATTTTATCCAAAAGCTGGGTAAGATAAAAGGATCAAAATTTGATATATAAAAATCAAATAAATGAAATTTACTCAAATAGTTGGAGTTGCAACGGTAGTTTCTTTAGTGATAGTTACAAGCAATACTAAAGTAATACCCGCAATCAACATAACAAATCTGGGACAGTCTACCAATTTTTACAAAAATTCATTTATTCAACATCAAGATAAAATATTACAAGCACCTAATTTAAAACTTGTTAATTTTAATTTTGATGATAATAAAAAAATAAGGTGTAAAATCAGAAAAAGCTCAATGTCTGAAGATTGGATTAACTTACTAGGAAAAATAATCATTCTGGGAAGCTTTACATCTTTTGGTGTGATGAGTAATTCAGTTGTAACTGAACGCTATGTCAAGTTAATTTTCAAAAATATACTTCCGATTTTTCTGATTCTATTTTTATCACTTTCATTACTAAGTATCGCTAGTGCGATCGCTGCAATATCTTTTTCTTCTTCAGCACCTTTAACTGCTTCTTCACTCAACTCTCAAAATAACTGCATCTTGAAGTAAAAGCTGAAATCGTATTTACGCATAGCCCCCCTTATGAAAAGGGGGGTTGGGGGGATCTAAATGATAATATACTCCCACTATGAATATCAATCGCCGAAAATTTATCGCAACCTTGGGTTTAGCAACCATCTCTACCCAAATACCATCATTTGTTGTTCAAGCTAAAATATCTCCGAATACCATCATCAAACCACCACGTCTGAAAGTAGGTGATACAGTCGGATTAATTAGCCCTGCTGGTATCATTGATTCCGAAGACGTTGAAGAAGCACGAAAAATATTTACTGCACTGGGTTTAAAAGTTAAAACAGGTAGACATATTTTAGATAGATACGGTTACTTAGCGGGAAAAGATAGAAATCGCGCTGGTGATGTTAACGCTATGTTTGCCGATAAATCTGTTAACGCAATAATTGCTATGCGTGGTGGCTGGGGTGGAAATCGCATTTTACCATTACTTAACTATAATTCTATTCGCGCTAATCCTAAAATTATGATGGGATACAGCGATATTACATCTTTATTATTAGCAATTACTGCCCGTAGCGGACTTGTAACTTTTCATGGCCCGGTAGCTACTTCTAGTTGGAATAATTTTACTTTGAAATATGTAAAAAGTATATTATTTGATGCTCAAGCGGTGGCAATGAATAATACTTTAGTTACTAAACTTAGTCGCGAAATAATTACATCAGGTAAAGCTAAAGGTAAATTTATTGGTGGTAATTTATCGGTGATTAATTCAATGTTGGGTTCATCTTATCTGCCTGCGTGGAAAGATAGTATTTTATTTATAGAAGATATAGGTGAAGATGTTTACCGCGTAGATAGGATGTTAGTTCAATTAAGAAATGCCGGAATTTTAAATCAATTATCAGGTTTTGTATTCGGACAATGCACCAGATGTAGCACTGGAGACGAACCTTCATTAACTTTAATGCAGGTATTACAAGAACATATTCGCCCTTTAAATATTCCTGCATGGTATGGTTCAATGATTGGACATATCAGAGATAAATTTACACTTCCCATAGGTATAAATGTCGAAATTGATGCAAATACTGGAATAATAAAAATGTTAGAAGCGGCTGTTAGATAATTTCAACTAAATAATTTTATGAAATATTATAAGTATCACGCTATAGGCAACGATTATATAGTTATTAATCCAAAAGATATTTCTCAAAATTTAACTTCCGAACAGATTACGAAAATTTGTCATAGAAATTTCGGTATTGGTTCCGATGGTATACTTTTCGGACCATTAAAATCTGAGAAAGGACAGTTTTTACTAAGAATTTTTAATCCCGATGGTAGCGAAGCAGA
>JBARZF010000214.1:0-12492 GCA_049649675.1 Rivularia sp. (in: cyanobacteria)
TAATTCGGCTTTGATGGCGTTTTCGCGTACCCGCACTTCGGGATATGCACCTTCAGAAAGTGCGATCGCTGTTTCTGCAACTTTGGTAGTAAATTCCCCTTCAATTCCAATCAATCTGCCGTGACGCACTACCCGACGAATCAATCGACGTAAAACGTAACCCCTGCCAACGTTAGAAGCGCGAATTTCATCGGTAATCATATGTACCACGGCACGAATATGATCGCCAATTACTTTTAAGGAAGTTTTGGTTTTCTCGTCACTTTTACTGTAGTCAATTCCGGCAATTTCACCAGCTTTTTGAATAATTGGAAAAATTAAATCGGTTTCATAATTATTAGGAACCTGTTGGAGAATTTGCGCCATTCTTTCCAAACCCATCCCAGTATCAATATTTTTATTCGCGAGAGGAGTTAAATTACCTTCCGCATCGCGGTTGTATTGCATGAATACCAAGTTGTAAAACTCGATAAACCGTTCATCATCTTCTAAATCTATATTCTCATTACCGCGTTCCGGGTGAAAATCGTAAAAAATCTCCGAACAAGGCCCACAAGGCCCCGTAGCACCCGAAGCCCAGAAATTATCTTCATCTAAACGTAAAATTCTAGCTTCCGGTACGCCAATTTTATCTCTCCAGATAGCATAAGCCTCGTCATCTTCGTGATAAACGCTCACCGCGAGTCTTTCGGGGGGTAAATTAAATACTTTTGTGGAAAGTTCCCAACCCCAAACTATGGCTTGCTCCTTAAAATAGTCCCCAAAGCTGAAATTACCCAACATCTCGAAAAATGTATGATGTCGCTTGGTAACTCCGACATTTTCAATATCGTTAGTACGAACGCATTTTTGAGAAGTGGTAGCGCGTTTAAATTCCGGAGTACGCTGTCCGAGAAATATCGGTTTAAAGGGAAGCATCCCCGCGATTGTCAGCAATACCGTAGGATCTTCCGGTACTAAGGAAGCACTAGGGAGCGGTTGGTGTTCCCGTTGCGCGTAAAAGTCGATGAATTTTTGCCGGATTTCGTTACCGCCGAGATGTTGGGGATTTACAGACATGGGACTAAGCCTTGGTGAAGGTTAATTCAAATTAAAACTATAAAATACCAAAAAAATCATGTATAGGGAGTGGGAATTGGGAATGGGGAGATGGGGTTCGGGTAAGCCACTGCGCCCTCGCGGGTTCCCCGACAGTACGGCAAGTGGCGCAACCCGAAGGGGGAGATGGGGAGATGGGGGGGAAGAATTATTAATTTACTACTCCTAACTCCTAACTGGTCACTGATAACTGTTCACTGTTTCCAATCTTATTTCTTTAGGATATGCTTTTTTTGTTTAAGAATAGGTAAAATTCAAAGAGAACAATCAAGTGAAATCTAGAGAGTGAGGTAGCTAATGGCGCTTAAATTAAAAATTACTAATATGAAGTGCGACGATTGCGCTAGCAAGATTAGCGAAGCGATAAAGGTTATGGAGCCTGATGCCAAAGTTGAAGCGGATGTGGATTCCAAAACCGTTACTGTAGACACCGCCGCTTCTGACGAAACAGTTAAACAGGCGATCGTTGCTGCTGGTTATCACGTTGAAGGTTATCAGTAAACATTCTACCTTTGTTGTCAGTTAAGTGCTGCACGACCAGTAAAATAAGACTTTTAAACTCCCCCTATTGATAGGGCATTAAAGTCAAGTTTTATTTTTAGAACTTACGCAACAAAATGTTTTGTTCCCGGTTTCTATATAAGTCGCTAATCCAGAAAATGCGATTTTTAAAGAAACCGGGCTTCTTTGTATTAATCGCACAATCAAATCTCCGAAGCCAGTAATGTATATTTGCTTAAGTATATTCCGCAATTCAAAAGCAATATTTAAGTAAATATACGTGCAAAATGCATCAAATTATTTAATCTTTTAGTCTTTTATCTCAAATTTATATTTGCTTTAAATAAATTGCTTAGATTCTTAAAGCCGAATTGGAAAAAAATATTAGTTTTTCCTCCTTCCGGTAGATTCCTAGGTTCTCAATTGATATCTAAAAATATTAAAAGGTCTTCCAAAATAGTCGCTTCTAATCAGAAATAATACTGAGGATATATTTATTTAAGGTAATTTTATCGCTACTATACTATCTATATATTTGGATAAGTATTTAAAGCCACTTACTTGGTGGAAATCACTGTTACATTTAAAGACTTCTGAAGATGATTCCGTATTTACACTGTTTGAAATATATGCTTTTGAGCAGAAATTAGGTATCAGGAATATTAGTTTTACAGATTGTTGTTGAACACGCAGATGCAATCAAAAAAGGAGATTACTTTGAGTTTGTTCGCGAAGCGAATAGGATGGAAGCAAAGTGAGGGGTCTGACCCCCTTGGCAAAAATACATTTCTAATGAGTAATAATTAGAAACTTCAGCATCAGCAGTTTGATTGAAGTTTTACCCTATATTTTCTTATCTCACTTTTGGAAAACAAGTATCTATTTGATTAGCTGTAAATAATATTTTATTTGAGTAAAGGGCTTTATTCTCACATAGAAATAACAATTAATATGTAATAAGCCTGCGTATTGATTGTCGTAATCCTTTTCCAGACTGACGTAAGAAGATAACTAACTTGAAAAATAATAACCAAAGAAAAAACCATGAACATTTCCATTTTGGTTTTTGGAAATGACGACTTCCTAGCCACACTACCATTTCAAATAATCGATGCAGATAATTGTAGCATCGAAGCAATAGCTAACTTAGAATATGCTGTGGGGCGCATTCAACTTGACTCTCCTGATGTAATTCTGGTGCAGTCAAGTCATAATGATAGTATGCAATTGTGCAGTTGGTTAAAAGAACAAACAAAACTCTCTTGGATTTATTGCATTCTTTTAGAAGATAGCCCCGAGCTAATTGCGGATAGAAAAAATCAACCCTGGGAATGGGAGTTAGAAATGACTTCTAGAGCTTTGAGATTAGGGGCTGATGCCTATATTTGGTATGGAGATACTCAAGAAGAGGAATCTATTCGACAAAGGAAAACAGATTCTGCTCCAAACCAGTTAAGTGCCAGCCATCGCCTGCTGCTGTCGCAATTAACTGTAGCTTTGCGTAAAGTCCAGAAATATCAGGATTTAATCAAAACGAATGATTTGTTATCGACAATAGCTTTGGCTGATTCGCTAACAGAACTAAATAATCGTCGTGCTTTGGAATGGGATTTACCCAGACAAGTAGAAAAAGCTCGCGATGAAAACTCTCCCCTAAGCTTGATTATTCTAGATGTAGACTATTTCAAAAAAGTTAACGATAACTACGGACATTTAGTCGGCGATGAACTATTAAAATTATTATCGAGTCGCATACGTAACAATTTGCGGGTTCAAGATACAGCTTTCCGTTACGGTGGAGAGGAATTTGTGATTATTTTGGGTAACACTTCTCCCCAAGAAGCTGATGCGGTAGCCCATCGTCTCAAAAATATAGTCGAAGAAAAGCCTTTCGCAATTGACAGCAGTTTAAATATCAACGTCACCATCAGTTTGGGAAGCGCTTGTTTGCTTCCGAGCGATGACGAGCAGGGTTTAAACTTGCTCAATCGGGCTGATACTTTCTTGTTACAAGCCAAATCTAAAGGTAGGAATCGCGTAGTTAGCTGTAGCAATACTATGCAAAATAACACCTACGTTTCAAACTCTACGAATAATTGTTTGCGAAACGAAGTTTGTTGTAACAGTCAAATTAAAAGCGGTAGCTATATTAGTCATAACCGTACATTACAACCATCTCATTTAAAAATTGCGGCCGGATAAACTAAATTCACGATTTGCCAGCAGGAGTAGTGAAGAACCCAGACTTTTCGGATTTCCCAATTACTTTTATACAGGTTTTTTGTAAGTAGCGAATATTGCTGACAATACAAATTATTGTTATTATTCGTTACCCCCAACCCTATTACCTAACTAAAACTCCTTCTTCTACTAAAATGTCCTTACATTCTTTCACCGTCGCACGCTCTCGCATGGTATCAACTAAAGCTTGATATGCAGACCAATTATTTTCTAAAAGTGTTTTTGCTTGGAGAATGCTAAAACGCTGCTTTTGATTGCGAACAGATTCACTACAGCCCAAAGACTTTAAAACTCCCATAAGTTTGTTTTTATCATCTGCTCCCCCAGAAGCATTTTCATAAACAAGATTTTCCGCTGCAATACCAGCCATCCAAATCGTATAGTAACGCTCTAAAATGCGATCGGTAATTGCACCTTTTTCAAATTGAGATAACAACTCAATATCATCAAAAGTCACACCTGCAAATCCCTTTTGTTTTTGCTTGAATGCTTCCCAAGCGCTCAAAGTATATCCCGTCACCGGAACCCCCAAAACATGAGCTACAAGGAAATGTCCCGCTTCGTGATGAAGAATGCGTTCCCTATATTCTGATGAAAATCTTCCAATCAAATCTAAAAATAAAGTTCCTCCCCTACCTTCCAAACTCCAAGAATCAAAAGTTGCTATTCCTAAAATTGCAAAAGTCGCTACAGCAGGAACCGCAGGAGATAAATCAATCAAAGGTCCCAGCAGTATCGAAAAAGTCATCAAAAATATTGATATTGCAACCAAATTTAAAGTTGTTTTATTCATTTTTATTACCCAAAACGTAATCCTTCTTAATGTAACAGTTAGCAGTTAGCAGTTAACAGTTAGCAGTGAACAGCGAACAGTTAGAAATTTTTCTACCCCCTCTCCCCTTCAAAAAAACGGGCGATAATGTGATTTAACATACATAATAGACATTTGTGCCAGTGAACTTACTATAGGAATGTAGGAAAACTATTTGAATGCAGGAAAATTACTCAGTACACTTTCTATTCTCTGTTGCCTCTAAGAGTCAGCATTTCCTTGCGCCTTTCGGCGGCGCGGGGTTTGAGCGCTATTGTTTATTCCCTATTCCCTCTCTTGACGAATTGTTACTAAATTTTTGGGGAGAGTTATAAATGAAAACTAATGTACCATTTTCAATTCTTGCTCTTGATGGTGGTGGAGTGCGCGGGTTGGTAACGGCAATAATTTTGGAACGCTTAGAAAAAAAACTGCAAAAATACGAGCCACGTAAGTTACTTACAGATTATTTCGATGTTATCGCTGGCACTTCTACAGGTAGCCTTATTGCTTGCGCTTTATCGTCATGTTTGAGTGCGAGCGAAATTAAAGATTTTTATATTTATAATTCTCAGATCATCTTTCCCCCAAGTAGAATACTTGTTCATAGCATTTTAAACTGGATTCGCTTGGGTTCATCTCATCCGATTTATAGCGATGAAGGTTTGAAGATGGTACTTAAACATATTTTTGGAAATAGAGAGTTCGGGGAATTAAAAAAACCTACCATAGTAACTAGCTACGATACTTATAACCGTCAAGCCGTCGTATTTAAAAATACCAAAATAGCTCATCAAGATATCCCGATATGGCAAATTTGTCGTGCTTCTTCAGCTGCACCAATCGGGTTTCCCGGTTACGAAATGAAACACAAGCCTTTTTTAGAAGATTTGCGCGCTAAGGGTTATGCAATACCGGAGAATGGTGGTATTCCCTTAATAGATGGTGGCGTATTTGCCAACAACCCAGCATTGTGCGCGATCGCCGAACGTTTGCGATGGAACGATCGGTTGCCAGACAACCCCAAATGGAATGCTTTATTACCACAAAGCGTGGATCAAAAAGATATAATAGTTGCCTCTTTCGGTACTGGACAACAAGTCAGAAAAATTGGTGCCAAACAGGTGAAACACTGGGGAGCATTAGAATGGTTAAGTCCCCGCAATGACTTACCTCTTTTAGACGTACTCTTCGATGGTGCTGGTGATGCAGTATGTTACATAGCAGAGCAAATTTTCGGTAATGATTATTTTCGCTTTCAACCGCATTTCGATAAAAACATACCCACCTTCAGCGCAAAACAAGAAAATATTGTTGCAATGATCGAGTGTACCGAAAAATATTTAACACAGCCCGAAGTCGATATTAAACTGAATAAATTGGTAAAAACGCTCAATCAGTTATCAGTTAGCAGCAAGCAGTTATCAGTAAAAAGTTAGGAGGCGCGGAGTTGGAAGTTGGGAGTTAAGAATAAGTCCCGTCTTCCCCATCTCCCTCTCTCCCCATCTTCTAGTTTGGGAAATTACAGCAGAAATGTTCGCTTATGTCTGAATAAAAAAACCGTTTCCTGTAACGTCGTAGGCAAAACCAAATATCATAAATAGATAGAAATATGAAAATTTGGGCTATTACGCTTTTTTTAGCTTTTTTTGGATTCTCCCCAGTCAAAGCGACTGAAGTTGTTATTGCTTACGAAGGTACGAGCGCTACTATAAAATCCAAGGCGATAATATCAAAAAAACCAATTATTGTTAAAAAAGCGGAGTTTGGAGTATTAAGAACGGAAAAAAACGGGGAAACTACATTTATTCCAACTACGAAAGTACCTTACCAAGAGGGAAAAGTATACGGATGGCGCATCCAACTTCAAGGATACGAAGGTGAATTAACATGGCTTGAAGTATTAACTTTACCAAAACCGCCTTTAACTTGGGGAACGGATAATACAGAAGATTTTTTTCTATCTCCTGATGGTACTGTTGCAGTTATCAAACGTACCCATGACGTTAAAAAAGGCGTGGTTAAAAATTTTTGGACTGTTTCTTCAGGAGACCCTGTGGGGCTTCATGTAATGGAAATTTATGCCGGTAAGCGTAGGATTGCAACTTTTAAGTTTGAAGTTGTTCGACCTTCTATTTAGGAAAGTTCTCACGTTTAAATGTATATCATAGAACGATATTCTTAAACCAAAACCCTCTCAATCCACAGTAATTAGAGGGTTTTTTACTGAGGTAAAATTAATAGATATATCATCAACCGACCTCAAATTGATTTATGTATATTTTATTAAAAAAATATTTGAGTTAAGTAGAAATAATATATAATCTTGGTAGAAATATAATTGATCCCAAGAATAAGTATGAAAAGTAAATAATGATTCTTACTGTTTTCTTAATTCGCTACTTGAAGTAATAGTATAAGCATCTTGGTACAATCGCGTTTGCCCAAACGTGGATATCTTTCATTGCTTTCATGCAGGGTTTAGAATGGTTAAGATGCCCGCATCGTGACAATACTACTACCTTTTCGCAAAATTGAATAATTATTATTTAGTTAGCCCTTAAAGGGAAAAGTTGGAGTGATATGGCGGAAACGAATGCATCTACCTGTACTACACTCTCAAAATTGTTAATCAATATTATTAAATAGTATTGATCGGCTATACTTTATATTGTTTAAGTTAAGAAAGGTTAGCTGCATTACATCAGCAATTGAAGTTTGTGACAATTCGGATAAAATATAGATATAGATAAAAATATATTCAGCGAAATAAATATAGGTTGTACCTTATTCGATTATGTCAGCAGTAATAAATATTAAAAGTGCTTCTTGCAAGTAGAGTCTGTAAAGCCACACTTTTTGAAGGAACTAAGCTTTATAATTTGTGTCGTTGATAATTCACTAAGAGGTGTAACAAGTCGGAATCATGATCCAGTCAGTTATAACTAATTTGGCAATTGTATTTTATTTAATAATGGCTTGTTGTTTCTTTGTGCAGTGGTTGGGTTTTTTTATCGATGATAAAGAAATGAATTCAGCACAGCGCTATTTTTCTATAATAATTTTAGTTTTAGGTACGATTTTATGGCCTTTAATCGTGCCTTTTGCTTATTTAGAGTTATTAAAGTTTCATAAGAAGCATAAGCAGGTAATTGATTTACTCATAAGCTTGTCCGATTCAAGATTATGCGATGAGTAATACATTTTTGTATAAATTTTAATTAAGATATTATTTATTAATTTTGATCTGTAGGCAGTAGTGAATAGGGTTGGGGGGAGTAGCCAGTAGGAGTAGGTAATAAAGAATATTAATATTACTAATCTTTTGTTGGGGCTGATGGTGGGTTTAGGGTTGGAGTTGGTTTTGGAATTGGTGTGGGAGTGGGTGTGGGAGTGGGTGTTGGAGTGGGTGTTGGTGTTGGTGTTGGTGTCGGCGTTGAAGTTGAAGTTGAAGTTGAAGTTGGTGTGGAATTATTTGGAAGAGTTTTTGGTGTTGGTTGAATTGGAATCGGGTTGATGGTTGGAAGGGCTGGGGTAGCTCCGGTGGTTGGAATAGTAGGAGTTGCTTGGGGGGTTGGAGTGGTGGTTATTTGGTTATTGTCTACAGCTTTCCATTCTGAGAGCGAGCGGTTAATTGCATCTTCAAATTTCTTGGATACTGTAACTACTTCAATATTTGCATTTGGTTTGGGAGTAAATTGATTTCGAGCGTAAACAAAACGGTTATCAAAACTTGATTTACCTAAAACCAATTTATGATTTGTTTGATTATTTAACGTAATATCAATAGTTGCTTGGGGTTGTTTCAAACCGAATTGCGAAACTTGGGATGGTGTTGCTGATAAAGTGCGATCGCTGCTTTCTGTTTCCAGCAAATTTAATAAATAAGCTACCGTACCATCATTAGCAGGTACCATTACGGGAGATTTCATCTGCCACTTAGTCTTACCCGAAGAGGGAGAACGTTCTAAAGTTATAGTTTCAGATGGAGTAGTTATTTTCAGATTTTTGACATCTTCTTCTTTAAAAGAGAAAAGTTGCTGTTGTTTTTTTTTCACTGCCTCTTGTTGAGATTTCAAATGAAACTCATAGTAATAAACAAAACCACCCAACAAGATTGCTATCAGCACTAAACCCAAAGTTGTTCGCTGTAATTTCATGAAAATAAGTTGTTAATTGATAACTGGTAATTGGTAATTGGTAATTGGTAATTTGTAATTGGTAATTGGTAACTGTTAACTGTTAACTGCTCACTGTTAACTGATCACTGTTAACTGATTTTTACCGTCTTTGAAACCAAAGAAGTGCTGCTGCTGCAAAAGCAAGTATGGGTAGAACGAATACGGAAGATAGGAAGACAAGATTTGCTTGTGCTTGGGAAAGTTTGATACGACGATTTTTAGCTTCTTTGGGACGAATTGAAAGAGGTTGCGAATCTTGGAAGCTCAACCAGGTAACTGAGTTGAGAAATACGTCTCCATTTAATTGCTGACTAAAGAAACCGTCTGTAATAAAGTCTGAATCTCCGAATACTACCATTCTTGATTCGGTTGGTTTGTTGTTTTGTGAATTTGTAGGTGTTGGTGTTGGTGTTGGAGTTGGTGTTGGAGTTGGTGTTGGAGTTGGTGTTGGTGTTGGTTGTGCTGCGATTTTTCTTGTTAAAGCAATACCCAAAGTAAGAGGGCCAGGAATATCTTCGTTTTCGTTGTATTCCAATTCTTCGCTTTCCCAATCACTTTCTCCCCAACTTGCGGGTAGTGGTAGAGTTTTTAGTAAAGGCGTACTTTCAACACCATCGACGTTAATTGTTTGAACCGGCCGCGCTAACTTATATATAGATATACTATTTTGAAATTCTTTAGTTATAGGATGTTCCCCATAATCCGTCACAACTGATATACCGGGGGGTTGTTGTTGAGCGCTTTCGTTCGCATTAATTACCAAACGATTATCTAAACCGACTCCCCATTCTTGCAATAAAACATCTAATTTCGGGTCAACACCAGGGTCAACCATTACTAATAAATTACCACCACCATTGGCATAATTTTGCAAAGCTTGAATTTCACCTTCTAATAATGGTCTTTGGGGACCTGCAAGAATCACAGCATCTGCATCCGAGGGAATTTTAGCTGTTTGAGTTAAATTCAAAGGTTCGGCAATATAGTTCTTATCGGCTAAAGCTTGAACAGCTTGAGAAACGTTATCTCGCCCCCGTTCCAATTGACGTTCGCCGTGTCCTTGGAGAAAATAAATTTTAGAGGTAGTGGGGTTATAAATTTGCGCCAAACGATTAGTTAATCTTGATTCTGAAAGACGTTCCTGTGCATTAACAACCTGTACTAATTGTTGATTTTCACCAGATTCTAAATAAACTTCACCATAATCTTTGATACCAAACTTTTCTGCTAAATCCAGTCTAAGGTTAGGATCTATATATTCAAACTGAAAATTCTTACTTTGTCTTGCATAATTTTCCAGTAAATCTTCATCCAAAGGATTTTTATTCGCATCAAACACCCAAACTTTCGCGGGTTGTTCTAAATTTTCTACTACTTCCTTGGATTGAGGAGCAAGAGTAAACAAATTAGTCTCAGTTAAATCGGTTCGGACATTGTAACGAACACCTAAAAAATTAATTAATCCCAAAATTGCCACTACAGCCAAAGTTGCGATTAATGCATTAGTACCAACTTGAGTAGAGCGACGACTCCACCATTTAGTAGAATAGCTTTGCCATATTAACCAAAATACAGCAATAGCTAATCCTAAAATTATCAACACCAGCGGAATAGTTCCCCATTCCTGGCTTACCAAACCCACCGTTAAACCCGCAGTTATCAAAAACGGTGCCAACCAAATCAAATACTTCATCAGTTATCAGTTATCAATTATCAGTTATCAGTTATCAGTTATCAGTTATCAGTTAGGAATAGGGAATAAGAAATCGGAAATAAATCTTCTCCTTGTCTCCTTGTCCCCTTGTCTCCCCATTCCCCCATATCCCCCTCTCTTCCTAACTCCTAATTCCTAACTCCTAATTCCTAATTTTTAAACTAATTGCGTTGAAAGCGAAATGCATCAATTGATTGTGCTGTGAGAAAAATACCTAAAATAATGTAGCTGAAAAATAATATTAAACTACTAGTTTCAAATATTCCTTGTATCATGTTGTTGTAATGTTGTAACAAGGATAAATGAGCTAAAATTGCTCCAATTGAACCGCCGACAAACTTGGCTACTAAATCTATAAATAACAACATTAAAATTACTGCAAAAGTTAGTACGGCAGATAATATTGTGCTGTTAGTTAAAGATGAAATAAACATTCCCAAGGATAAAATCGATGCTGCTAGCAAGATTAATCCTAAATGACCCAGCAACGGAATAGTTAAGGGGGCTGCTGGTTCTGATGCGCTCAAAACTATCGCTTCTAATACCATCAACGGTAAAATTAATGTTATAAAAAACGTTAATACTCCTAATAATTTTCCTACAGCTACAGCCCAGTTAGTAATAGGAGATGTAGCTAAAAGTTCCAAAGTTCCCCGCTTGCGTTCTTCTGCATAAAGCCCCATTGAAAGAATGGGCAATATAAACAATAAAAGCCATCCCATTCTGTCTAAAAACGCTTTGATGAATTCGTAGGGAACATCTATTGCGGGTACAGGTACTCCAAACTGTTGTGCCTGCGACTCAATTCTCCCTACTGCTGTTAAAATTCCATCGGGGCCGAGCAAAATTAAAACAAAAAATAATCCAGCTAAAAACCAAAAAATACCGGCGATCGCATAAGCCAATGGCGATACAAAATAAGTTTGTAATTCTCGACGATAAATGGCAATTATATTACCCAGTACTATACCCATTTACGCAGCAACTCCTTAATTTACTTCTTCTTCTGTCTGGGTTTCCAAAGTTTGTTCTTCCCTGGTCAACTGTAAAAATACGTCTTCTAATGTAGCGTTAATTCGCCTCATTTCGTGTAAACCAAATCCTGCTTGCAGCAAAGAGTTGGCGATCGCGTTTCCCGGTTCGGTTCCGGGTTGCGATACTACCCGCATTCTGACGCGGTTTTGTTCGAGTTGATTTGTACCCTCGCGACCTAACATCGGAATTGATTCTACCAGATTCACACCGGGTAAATTCTGTAGCATTTGTTTTGCTAGAGATGCTTCTCCTTCAACTTCTAATTCATAACCGGAACCACCAGTAAGTTCGCTCATTAAATGATCTAAGCTATTGGTTGCGACAATTTTACCGCTATTAATAATTGCGACGCGGTTACAAGTCATGCTGACTTCTGGCAAAATGTGCGTAGAAATAATAATTGTATGGCTACCAGCGAGGCTTTTAATTAAATTACGTACATCTATAATTTGTCGGGGATCTAATCCCACGGTGGGTTCATCAAGAACAATTGCTGGTGGATCGTGGACAATTGCCTGAGCAATACCAACTCTTTGGCGGTATCCTTTAGAAAGTTTGCGGATTAGTACATGACGTTTATCTGTTAAATTACAGCGCTCCATTGCTGCTGCTACCTTACTCTTTCTATCTCCAGCGCTAATTCCCTTAATACGTGCGACAAAAAATAAAAAACCTTGCACCGACATTTCCGGATATAAAGGCGGATTTTCCGGTAAATAGCCGATTTTCTGCCTTACCGCCAAAGAATTCTCATGAACATCTAAACCAGCAATCCGAGCCGTACCGCTGGTAGCAGGAAGATAACCAGTTAAAATCCTCATGGTAGTAGTTTTTCCAGCACCGTTAGGCCCCAAAAACCCCAGAATTTCCCCTTCCTCAACATTAAAAGTTACATCCTCGATCGCCGAGGT
>JBARZF010000215.1:0-19592 GCA_049649675.1 Rivularia sp. (in: cyanobacteria)
TAATTCGTAATTCGTAATTCGTAATTCGTAATTAATATCCCCATAAATAAAATTTAGGGGCTTCTATGGTTGGTATGATCCACGGATAAATCCGGGGGCTTCAAACCTAAAAAAATTACTCGGTGAAGCCGCAAACTTTGATGATATTACTTGTGATAAACTAAACCCCCAGGTAGGTATTGTCAAAACTAACAACAATCTAGCTATTTCTATACATAGTTTCTTGCGACAGGCTTCTTTAGTTGGTGTAAATTTAAGAATTACTGCGCCATCACTACAAGTTGCACAAGCACCAACAACTGAAGGTTTGTTTTTGAAAGGTGCTGATAAGGCACAAAAAAGAGATTATCAAGGAGCGATAAATGATTTCAATCAAGCTCTCAAGTTAATCCTAACTATGCCCAAGCCTATCACAGCCGAGGTAAGGCTCGCTTGGAATTAAAAGATAATCGAGGGGCGATAAATGATTTCAACCAAGCCATCAAAATTAATCCCCAATATGCCGATGCCTATTCTAGTCGGAGTGTTGCTTGTAGCAATTTAAATGATTTGAGCGGGGATGTTAAATGAAATGATATCAAACAAGCTCATCTCTTAGATCAGGCATATATAGAAGCTCTACGTCAACAAGCACAAGACAATAAAAATTCCTTTAACTAAAGGTTTTGAAGTAGAGAGTCGCTAATAAAATCAAACTCTAAATTAAAACCATAATCGTGTCGATCTAAATTTCATTCACCGTCAGGTGCGCTACTTAATCTTAAAAGAATCCATCATTTCCTTAGAAACTCCAACAAACTTGTCATAATCATCCACATTGATAGTGCATTCTTTGCTTTTATACTAAAACACTAATTTAGTTTGATGTTCAGCATTAATTATTGCATTTTGAGGTGATTATAGTGCGTTTTAACGTAGCTTATATATGCAGCCTTGAAATTTATTTCAAGGCGAGAACGTGGGCTTGTTAAGAATGGTGCAAGAAGTCAGTTTTAATTCACATCTTGCACCATTCTCAACAACCGCCTGGGAATTTATTCCAAGGCTCACATACAAAGTCTTCTAAAGAAGACTGAATAAGGCATAAGCGTGCGTTTTCACGTACTTTGTATATCAGCTTTGAAATTGATTTCTCTGCGAGAAAGCCTCCGGCTTACAAGGCGAGAATATGGGCAAAGACGAGTTCGGGGTGCAAGATGTTAGTTTTAACGCATTACAAAATTAAAAATTTGGAATGCTCCCATTTCTATTTTAGAATATCGCAACTATCTATAGTTAGACCTTTGACATAGATGAATATAATGTAGATTCTCTCAACTGAGGGATAAATAAATAAATTTTAAAGTTTAACTTTATATAAGTAGTCAATCGCTAGCTTCATAATTAGAAGGTAGTGTTTTTCAGCTTAATTAAAAAAGTACAAAAAATAATGAGACTTAATTTAGTTTTCCTTTGGGTAAGTTTATCGTTTGTTGGTGTAGGGGCAATAATGCTGTTTCTACAACCATACATTGATTTTAATTAATTGAAAGTTGTGAAATGAAGCCCGCATTCTTAAATGTAAATTGGATTTATGAATTATTTAATTGCTGTATTGTCGGATCGCTTGCAAGTTGAAGCCGCTTACACTGCTCTTGAAAAAGAAAACTTTCCCAAGGAAAAAATTACCATTCTCGGACAAGGTTACAAAAGTGCAGATGAATTTGGATTCATTCAGCCAAACAAGCAAGCTGGTAAACAATCGCAAAAACTTCTTTACTGGGTAATTCCTTTTGGATTTGCGGCTGGTTACGCTTTTAATACACTTTCGGGAATTGAAATTTTTAGTTGGGCTGGTGCTATCGGAAATCATGTTATTGGAGGCATTTTAGGAGCCGCTTCTGGAGCTTTAGGTGCAGTTTTTGTTGGTGGTGCTGTCGGTTGGACAGTTGGTAGTGGCGATGCATTGGCTTACCGCAATCGTTTAAATGCTGGTAAGTATATCATTGTGTTTAAGGGTACTGAAGCTCAGATAAGAGAAGCTACAAGAATAATACGTCAGTTTGAGCCAGAAAATATTCAAGGTTATACGGAGCCAGTAAGCGCCTAATAGCTGCAATCTTAAATCATGCAATTGTCGAACAAAACAACCCAAATTTTAATGGCAATTATTGCCACAATCTTAATAGTATCGGCTCTCAAAGCGACTCAATCTATTTCTGTACCTCTGGCGTTTGCATTTTTTATTGTTATTTTAGTGCATCCACTCCAGCATTGGCTCCAACGGCGTTTACCTCGTTGGTTAAGTCTAATTTTAGTTTTATTGTTTCTCTTAGCAATACTAGGTTTGGCGGTGGGAATATTATCAATAGCTGCTGAGATTATCGAACCGAAAGTTCCTGAATATGTCAATCAATTGCAACAAATAGTGGAAACAGCGCAATCGTGGGCAAAATCTCGTGGTTTGCCAATTGGGCAGTTCAATTCTATATCTAATGGCTCATTAAATCAATTGACACAGGAAGCAATTGGCGGAATTAGATCGTTATTATCAGCGTTAAGCTTGTTTGTTTTAGTGGTATCAATGCTTGTATTGCTGCTTTTAGAAGTCAGTCAATACCGTAAGAAGGTACAAAGAGCTTTTCCTTCTCGAATAGGCGATCGCATTATTCATGCTGTGGGAAATACTAGCGAAAAGTTGCGACGTTATCTTCTTGTGATGTCTTTGACAAGTTTTTTAACGGGAGTTTTAACGGGTATTTGGTGTTTTGTTTTAGGAGTAGATTTAGCCTTGGTTTGGGGATTAATCGGATTTATCCTTAATTTTATTCCTACATTGGGTTCGATTATTGCTGTTATCCCACCCACCGTTATTGCTTTTATATTTCAAGGAGCCGGTAGAGGTATTGCCACTTTAATCGGGTTAGCTGCGATCCAAACTATTATGGGCAACTTTGTAGATCCCCGCGTACAAGGAAAAAGTTTACAACTATCACCTTTTGTTGCTTTATTTTCTATTGTATTTTGGGGATGGGTTTGGGGAATTCCTGGTGCTATATTAGGTGTGCCGATGACGATCGCAATTATCTTACTTTGCGAGGAATTTGAAACTACTCGCCCAATTGCGATAGTTTTAGGTGAGGTAGAAAACTAATAGAAATAAGTTTCTAGAGATTTATATGATTAACGATACACCTTTAAATTCCCAAGAATGGTTGATTGAAAATATTGGTATCAAACAAGCGTTAAGATGGCAACGATTTCCTTTAACCATAAACAAAGCAGATAGCTGGTTTACCAAAATAGTGCAATCTCGTTTTCAAAAAGCTGTGGAATTAAAAAACTTGGATAGTAGTACTGCTAAGAAATATAAAACGGCTTTGGGTGCTACTCCCCAATTCGAGCATTTATATATAGATAATGATTTTCGCTTAGTAAAAACTAGACGAGAAGCAAAACAAAGAGCTTCTTACACTATTGCGGTAAGAGTTAAATGACATTTAATCGAGTTGAAGAGTCAAAAATTTCTGTTTATAAAGTTTCTAAATGGCTGTACAATAGCTTTCTAAACCTTTTTATTTATCCTAGTATTTGGGTAGCTGGAGGAATTGCATCTTTAGGAATGTTCAGCCAAAAAGTACTGGATTTGGGCAATAATTGGCAACCAATCGCTCTAATTTTTGTAACTGCTTTGATTCCTTATAATTTAGATAGGATTTTTGATTCCTACGTGCAGAAAATTCCCGAAGCTAAAGCGCAGTTATTCTTCCGAAAACCTTATATTTTTGTTTTATTATTTTCAGCAATTATCGGTACTGCTTTATTACTTTACGATGCACCTTTAAAAGTCCGTTATGTTAGCTGTGCGGGTATTATTCCCTTACTTTACGGTACGCCTTTATTTCCCTGGAAGAATAAATCGGAATGGCAATGGTACCGATTAAAAGATATTCCCGGTTCAAAAGCTTGGATTGTTGGTAGCACCTTAACCTATGCTGTGATTGTTTTGCCTTTAGCTTATGCGGGAGCTAAATTTGATCTAGCAGCAATATTAACAACTTTGTTTATGTTTGTATTTATTGTTTCCAATTCCCATATTTTTGATATTCGGGATGTAGAATCTGACCAAAACAAAGGTGTAATTACGTTACCAATAATGGTTGGAATTAAGGGAACAAAAATAATTTTAGTAATTATGAATTTATTGATGTTACTGATAATAATTAGTGCATGGATAACTAATACTATGAATTATCATCCAGAAATGATTTTAGCCTTAGCAGTTAATATCAGCTATATCTGGGCGGTTAATGCAGAAACACCCCGTTCAATTTACAGTATTTGGATTGAGGGATGTTTGTTTGTGCCCATATTAGCTAATCAAGCTATTAAAACTATTTTTTAATTGGTACAAATATCTTCTTCTTGCAAAACAATAGTTGTCTCTGCACCTATTCGTCCAAAATCTGGTTCCAAACCCATACTCATTTCAACAGTATAAATCCAAATACCAGCTTCTCTTTGAAGGTTTTTAACTTCCCCCGTACCGCCAATAAAGTCAACTTTTTGTTGCTGATGAAATTTGGGTTGTTCGAGACAATTAACACTCATAAATTTATCTACTAATTTGTAATTACTTTTTATTAGACTGCTTCTAATCATGTTATTCGCTGATGATATCTATTAGTTCTATCCAAAGTCAGAGTTAATTTTTTTTTAATTTAATTTTTGTTAATAGTTCGTGATAAAATTTGTCCTTTTATGAATAAAGATAAATCTGTATCAAGTTAGATGAAATTAAAGATAATTTTCCCATCTATGGAACACCCGCAAAATTATCCAAGTAATTAATGCTCCTGCTAAACCTAACTGCCACAGACCACAGCCAACAGCAATACCAAGAGCCGCTGACACCCAGATGGTAGCAGCAGAAGTTAAATTTTTAACTTCCGATTGACGTAAAATAGTCCCTCCACCGATAAAACCAACACCGCTAATAATTCCGGAAATAACCCGTCCTAAAATATCTAAATTTTGCTGTGCTGCGCCGATTTCAATCGGGATGAGTACCAGTAAAGCAGAAGCAAAACAAACTAAAATATTAGTTCTAAGCCCTGCTGGCTTTTTTTTAGTTTCTCGTTCTAAGCCGATAATAGTGCCGATAATTAGGGCAATAGCCAAACGGAAAGTCAGTCCCTGCCAGCCGATGGGAGCAAATGTTGATATTTGTGCATGCGGTAAATTCATTAAACATTTTCTTAGCATACTTCCCAACCTACATTCATAGATTGTCACGCCACACTATCGCACCTACTATGTCTAAAGATAGATATTTATTTTGACACCTTCAAATTTAAACGCATATCTTATTTCAATAATTGCTTTTATCCGTAACTCGTAACCATTAGTATCAATTATTTCAATAAAATTAGATTTAATTTCTAACTGAAGAACGATGTAAATCGAGCCAAAGTAAGTAATATTAGTAAATATTGTGAATGTTAAAGAATGTTGAGTTAAAGTATATTTATCTTCAGAGTTGTACCTATCTGTACTGAAAAATAAAAACGGTGTCATTAAGATTGTAATATCTTATTAGTTAATTTTGCATCTTCTTTCGCCAGCATTCTTATCATTGCTCATGTATTATGTCGTTTAGTTGTAAATAAAAATGCGATCGCAACGTTTAATCTTACAAAAAGTCTTACCTTTATCGTTAATGATGGTTCTTGTTCCTCTGACATCGTGTCAAGTCGAGAAAGAGCAAGCAGCCCGTTTACCTGAAGTAAACATAGAACCCGGAAGATTACCAGAATATGATATAAAAGGACCTGATGTGAAGGTTGGAGTAACCAAGCGCACGATTACGGTACCCAAAGTAATTGTGGTGCAGGAGCAAGAAACTGTTGATGTTCCATACATTGATGTCGATTTACCTGGAGTAGAGCGGAAAGAACGGACTATAACCGCCGAAGTTGAGGCTCCCTCTGCTGGTTACAATCTGGAAATTCAAGATGTATATGCAGCAAACAACGAACTTTGGGTAGTTTCTCGACTTGAAGAAGAAAATCCCAATGCACCAAAAGCGACAGTGCGGGTATCAGATCGTATTGTTCTCAATGCTCCAGACATACCAGTACGTCAATACATTATTGGCAAACGTCCTAATGGTAGCTTTAACGAACAGTATACATTCATCAACAGTCGCGAACAGATTGATTCCCAATTAGCAAGCGGAAAGCAACTATATAGTAAGTAGTAACAGGCTGTTGGTTAAAATAGATGATTTCTATTTCTGTGTAGAGACGTTGCAATGCAACGTCTCCGTATTTTTTTATGAAAAAAACAACCATAACCCACTCAGGTAGGCGTAAGTCCTATTTATATCAAAGGTATAATTTAGCTGTCTGATTTTTGTTCGTGATATTCAGAAATCTGTTCGTATATATCACTTGGAAATTGCAAATCTTTGTATACATTACAGGAATCCGGATCGTCGGGATTAAGGCAAATCGAAAAGTCTTGGTGAGACTGCCATTCCAGAATACGCTCTCGTTGGGGTGGATTATAGTCTTTGCCTTGCACCTGTAAATACATAGAGCGAGCATCTTCTTCGCTGAAATCTCGATCTTTTCTGAGATAACTAATTAACTCGGATTCGCTTAAAAAGTGACGCGCTACCATTGCAAATACTAATCTACCGTAATGACCTATATCTTTACCTTTATCGAGATTAGAAAGCAGATGCGCCATCATATCGCTTTTTTGTAATTCTTTGACTGACATATGTTTGCTCCTTTGATTAATTACAGGGGAATGCTACTCAAACTAATTCAAGCTGACTGCTGACTCTCTTGCTGCCATATTTTCCAATAAGCTTTGATGCGATTACTAAAAGCTTCTGGTGATTCAACATAAATTCTTTTCCCTAAAGATTTAGCGGCTGATTGCAACTGCTTTCTACGGCGATTTATCAATGAATTAACCACTTCTAATTCTGCTTTATTTGTCAACATTTCTTGCTGATTGCTAATAAATTCATGCAGCACGGCTAAATCGTGGTCATCTCCTAAATATTCAGCTAATTTATGAGTTTGACTAGCCCATTCTTTAATTAAATCCGACCAAACTGGGCGCAAAATTCGTAAGTGATACCAAAGATATTTAACCCGTTTACGCCAATCGTGCAGGTTTTCTACTGTTGGCTGTTCTTCTTCCAATATAGATTGACAAGCTTGATAACCGCGTTCATAAACTCGCTGCAAACCATTATCTAATATTGATTCACCATTGCTTGATTCAAGCGACCAATTAGGGATTCGCTCTTGGGCATTTTTAATATCCGCAAGCACTTCTAAAGCTGTGTTTTCTGCTTCTAAAACTCGTTTGCAAGTGCTTTGATGATGCTCTTCCAATATCTGCTGTAAATCAACAAATCCTTCTGGTTTAATAAAATCTGCAAAATGTTTTTCTAATTTACTAAAAGTTTCTAATAATACTTGAGCATCTCGCACTTCAGACAAACCACGTCCAGCATCTCGAAAGCATTCGTTTTCTTGTTTATAAACTTCTTTCCCTAACTCGTCTCTAACTAATCGTACAACTGCCCGTATTTTTTTGATTCGTTTGCGTACATCATGAATTGCTTCCGTGCGTTCGTTTACATCCGTCTCGTTTTGCGGCGAATCACTATTATCGCTTTTAATTTCTTCAGTTAACTGTTCGATTGCTTTATCAGTTTGTTCCCAAGCAATTCGTTTAATTTCTGTACCGATAGATTCTTTGTTCTTAAGTCGATATGCCATAGATAAAATATTTTGTGATTTAAAAAAAAGTTTTCTCCAGATAACAGAACTGAAGAAAATATGCATTATATAAGATTTTCCTCGAATGATTACGAAGCTTGGTTTTCTAAACCAATATCGAAAGTAATTTCATGAACCCCTGGAATTTCTTTAATTTCTTCTACAACATGACGAGCAACTTCTTTATTTTCAACTTTTCCTGAAAGCTTAACTGCGCCATTGGTAACGCTAACAATCAGGTTGTCGCTGGTATAAGGTTCTATGCTTTCTTGGATAGTTTGATCGCTTACAGGAGTTTGACTCTCAGCATTTCTGGCACTATCACTATATTCAATACCGCTATAATTACCGCCTCCTGGTGTTAGCTTCAGGTCTTCTTCCATCGTTTGCTGTGATTCGTGGATAGCGCTATCTCTAGCTCCTAAAGCTGCTATGTTGGGTGTTGCCAACGCTGGCAGACTATTAAATGAATAAGTAAATATTACAATACTTAAAAGTGCTATAGTTGACGCAAATGAATACTTACGCTGAAGTAAGCTTAAACCAACCATGATGGCGATCGCCATAAATATCGTAATAATTAGATTAAATAAACTCATAAAGGAATATCCTCAATATTGCTTCAATTCTGATTAGCCTTTAGTACTGAATAGCTATTCGATTGAAGACTTTAGACAACTCTATCGTAGAAATAAAATTGAGTTTATTCTTCCTTCAATCGATATAAAGACGTTAACTTTTCGTATAACTAATGGTATATATTAACTATGATTTTGACATCTTAGTAAAAAGATAAGAAAGACTTGCATAAATTATGATATGCAACTTTTAAATCATTTTATATATATCATAAAAATCTAACTATTGATAGATACAAAATTGCTCATAATCTCTTATCGGAATTTAACATCTAAACAAAGCTTGATTATGTTGTCAGGTAAGTAATTCATGTTTTTTTATGGCGATCGCCCGTCAGCTTTCACTTATTTCTACTTCTTTCTATAGAAAAATATAATTTGATAATCTATCTAGCGATAAAGGTTTTATTAATACAGCATCACATAATATCGGTAAGAGCAAGAGAATAAGAATAAGATTAAATTCAGTTTTATTCGATAATTTCTCAATTGACCACTAATATAATTAATTTTCTTTAACGAAACGATTAGCATAGTTTTGCACTCGCTTCGACTTTTAGAACATCTAGTAAAGAAAGATTAATTGTATGCAAAAAAATCAGGAGAACTAACATGGCTATTTCCGCAGACAAAATTCCTGCTCAGTCTCAAGACAAGCAGCCTGCATTAGAATCGGAAATGAACCCCAAACCGCAGTACGATCGCGAAAGCTATCGAGGTAGCGATAAGTTAAAGGGTAAAGTCGCTCTAATTACTGGCGGTGACAGCGGTATCGGTCGCTCTGTGTCAGTGCTGTACGCTAAAGAAGGTGCAGATGTTGCAATTGTTTATCTCAACGAAGATCGAGATGCCCAAAAAACTAAAAAGTTAGTTGAAGCAGAAGGACAAAAGTGTTTGTTATTGCCAGGAGATATTAGCAACGAAAAGTTTTGTGCTGAGGTAGTACAAAAGACTGTAAAAGAGTTGGGTAAACTGGATATCCTAGTTAATAATGCTGCCGAGCAGTATATGGAAAACCCTGAAACTTTAGAAGATATCGATTCGGCACGTTTGGGTAGTATTTTTAGTACCAACATCTTCTCGATGTTTTATTTGTGCAAAGCTGCAATTCCCCACCTCAAAGAAGGTAGCTCGATTATTAACACCACTTCGATTAATGCTTACAAAGGTAATGCACCTTTACTCAGTTACTCCACAACTAAAGGTGCAATACTTGCCTTTACTCGTTCCTTATCTCAATCGTTATTAAAGAAAGGTATCCGCGTTAATGGAGTAGCTCCCGGACCGATTTGGACTCCTTTTATCCCCGATGCTTTTCCTGCCGAACAAGTCGAAGGCTTTGGCAAACAAGTACCGATGCAACGTCCCGGACAACCAGTTGAAGTTGCTACCAGTTTTGTTTTTCTAGCATCAGATGACTCTTCTTACTTTGCTGGACAGGTATTACATCCCAATGGTGGCGTAGTAGTCGGAGCGTAGTAGTCGATAAACTCAACATTGTCGGGTCACACATACTTGTAGTGCGAGCATCTTGCTCGCTAGCTCCCACTAGGGAGCGAGACGCTACCACTAGGGAGCGAGACGCTCCCACTACAAAATTTTTACCCTCTAAATCTAAAATTTGGTCAAAACAGCCTGTTGTGCAATCTGCAAACCTTCCTCAACGGGTATCACGTAAGCATTCATCTGAGAATCATCGGTACTAATTCTACCTTCGCAATCGATGGAAAGTTGATTTCGTTCCGAGTCAAGCGTCAATCCACACCACTTAAGCTGAGAACAAATGCGATCGCGCACGAAAAGGGTATTTTCCCCAATTCCACCACCAAACACAATCGCTTTAGCTCCACCCAACACAGCTAAATAAGCTCCGATATACTTAAGAATGCGGTAACAAAAAACCTCCATTGCCAAACGCACCCGCTGATCATTATCAAAATGCTTCATCAACACCCGCGTATCGTGAGACATCCCAGAAACACCTAAAAGCCCCGACTTATTGTTAAGTAAGTCTTCTATTTCACTGACATCAACACCTTCTTTATTAGCAAGATAATTTATCAGTGCGGGATCGATATCGCCACAACGTTTTCCCATCATCAAACCTTCAAGCGGTGTAAAACCCATTGATGTATCGATTGATTTTCCGGCTTTAATTGCTGTTGCAGAACAGCCACTTTCCAAATGCAGGGTAATAATATCAATTTCTTCTTTGGGTGTATTAGTTATCTGCGCGTATCGCGTCGCCATATATTCATGAGAGATCCCGTGAAAGCCATAACGCCTGATTTGATAGCGTTCTGATAGTTCAAACGGAATACCGTAAAGGTGGGCATAATCCGGAATATCGCGGTGAAATACCGTATCAAAAACAGCCACCATCGGCACGTCACCAATTAAGTTATGGGTAGCTCGAATTACATCTACTGCATTTGCATTGTGTAAAGGTGCAAGTTCTTCGAGGGCTTCAATATCTGCTATTACCTCATCATCAATTAATACCGGAGCAGTGAAACGGTTTGCTCCATGCACTATTCGATGTCCGACAACATCAAATTCGGTATTTATTTCTTGTTGCTCAAGCCATTTTAATGCTTGCTGAGTCGCCGTATTATAATCATTAGCATTTATTTGCTGCTTGTCAATTACTTCTTTATCTTGCAACTGTGATAAAACCGCATCTTTTCCGATATGTTCGATGGAACCGCTAATTACTTTGTGCAACTGCTGCAAGTCAGGCTTATGAGAATCAGCCCGGATTAATTCAAACTTGAGAGAGGCACTACCCGCATTAAATACTAAGACGTTCATTTTTAGGTTTCATTTTATTTTAAACGTTTTCTCAATCATTTTTATATTTTCAACAAGAGCCGGAGACTCTCTATCTGGTTTCCCAGGCTGAGCCTGGGAACTAGCTTTAACCTTTAACCTTTTCATTGTCACTATTCAAAACAACTTTTATCTCTTCTAATAATTCCCCAAGGCTATAAGGCTTGGATAAAAATGCTTCTACTTTAATCTCCAGAGCATCTATTAGCTGACAATTAGAAAGAAGTCCGCTCATAGCAAGAATTTTGACATCAGGATTCATTCGTTGTAAAACTTTAATAACTTGAAATCCATCTATAGACGGCATTTGTATATCTATCAATACTAAACTAATTTCATATTTGTATTTAACAAAAAACGAAAAAGCCTCAGAACCATCATTAGCAGTAAGTATTCTATAGTTATGTGTAACAAGGGAATTTTTGGTCATTTCTCGAATGTATGTTTCATCATCTACCACTAGAATTAATTCCCCGTTACCGTTACTCATCCGGGAGTCAGCAGTTTGTTTTATTTCTTGATTGGGGCTGGCAGGTAAATATATTTGAAACTGACTACCTTTACCCACTTGAGAGGAAACCTGGACAAAACCACCGTGGTTTTTAACGATGCCAATCGTTGTAGAAAGTCCCAATCCCGTGCCTTTTCCTACTTCCTTTGTAGTGAAAAACGGTTCAAAAATTCGCTTTTTAATTTCTTGCGGTATGCCACATCCGTTATCGGTAACGCTTATCGCGACAAAATTACCTACTTTTGCCTCGGTATTCATGCTGCAATAAGTTTCATCGATGTATCTATTTTCGGCTGCAATACTGAGACAACCTCCTTCAGGCATGGCATCGCGAGCATTAATACATAAATTCATTAATATTTGATGTATTTGGGTTGGTTGTGCTTCAACCGTCCAAAGACTTGTTGGTACTTTAGTACTAAATTCGATTCCCACCGGAAATGTACTTTTGACAATCCGCTTAATTTCATTAATTAAGTGTCGTATTTGTATGGGAACGCGATCGCCTTCTGCTCCCCTGGCAAAAGATGTAATTTGCTTGACAAGTTCGCTACCGCGCTTGGAGTTATCTTCAAGCATTTTGAGAAGAAACCGATTTTGTTCGTCCAAATCGGGAAGTTTACGTGGCAGTAGTTGAGAGCCTGTAAGAATCGGAGTTAGGATATTATTTAAGTCGTGAGCAATACCGCTGGCTAAAGTACCGAGGCTTTCCAGACGTTGCGCTCTTAAAAATTGTGCTTCGAGTAGTTTTTTCTCGGTAATATCGCGAATCATCAAGCGCTTGCCCACCAGTTTACCGCTGCGATGGTGGATGCTCGTGATGGTAATTGTGGCGTTTATTGGCGTGCTTTTTCGTGGTTTTATGTCACATTCCCAATCCTCCACCCGCTCCAACAAGTTCAGTTGAGTACGAAAGCTTTGACGATTAGGCTTAGCAACAAAAATAAATATGGGTTTACCTATCAGATATTTTCGGGATACACCAAGCAAGTTGCTAGCTGCGCGGTTAGCTTCTTGAATCTTTCCATTGGCATCAGTCACCAAATACGCATCTGGAGCAAATTCAAATAAATCCTCATAACGCTGTTGCTGTAACTTAGCGTTTTCATGAGCAATCAATAATTCTTCGTTTTGCTGACGCAATTCCTCTTCAAAAACAGTTTGTTCTTCAAGGCTTGTGCTTAATTCTTGGTTGACTTTAAGAAGTTCTGCCGTCGAGAGAGCAACTTGTTTTTCTAATTCAATCGAAGCTTGATGGTATGCTTGCTGGCTTTGCTGACGTTGATTAATTTCACTTTGTAATTGATGAGTTACCTGTATTAACCGAGATGTCTTTTCTTGTAACTTTTGGTTCATCTCGGTAGTCGTGTATTTTTTTTTACAGTTAAAGATTGTAAACAACTAGATTGAGTTACAATTCCGACTAATTCCTCAGTATCCCCAACTACCACCAGTTGCTGCAAATTTCGGCGCTGCATTTCGTTAAAAGCATCACATAGCGAATCGGTTGCACGCACAGAAAATAATGAGCTACTCATCACTTTTGTCGCCTGAATCTTAGCTAAATCGAGTTCCAAAGCTCGAAGTAGCTCTATATCTCGCTCTGTAATTATTCCCACGGGGAAAACTACTTCCCCTGTTCCCACTATTCCTTCTTCTGCGTTCATCCCCGCAGTGGGTGCTGCGATCGCAATACTACTAATTTTCTTCTCTGCCATAATCTGAGCGATGCTGAGTAAGTCGGTAGTAGGGAATGAATAAATTACCTCAGCCTGCATCACTTCTGACACAGTTCGCATTTTCATTAAGTCGTTACATTGCAAACCTTGAAGAATATTTGCAGGTTTCATTAGTTATATTAGTTATATTAATTAAAGATAAATATCTATAGAATCACACTTTCCTGCTTAATTAAACAAATTGTTCCTTGTTAACTATTATTTATAGTTAATTATTATAAATAATAGTTAAACTTGAGCGAAAAAATAATACACAAATGTTTAACTTTGAAGTTTATCGATATAGGAATAGGTAATTTTATCTTGCTAAGCTGATGTGCAAATAAATTGTATATAAACAAAATATCAAATTCTTGTAGTGCGGGCCGAACAGCCCGCTAATCAAATATAAATTAAATGCGTAACAGCTTAGTGCTGGTAGGACTTTTTCTTCACAAGTAATAAGTAGTAAGTAAGAAGTTATATGTAATACCTCTCCCGCTCATGGTAGAGGATTCAAATAATGATAAATTTGGTTTTTATTCGTCTTTATGCATACGAGGCTTCATACCATATTTCGGGCAATTGAACTTTTTACTTTTTACTTTTTACTTAAGCCCGAAGGGCTTTGGTGAAACACTTTGATAAACTGCTCTTGTGACATTATGCAGTCGGGAGTTTCTCAAACCCCAGTTAATTTGGGGGCTTGCGTAATTCCTGATATAAATAATGTAAAGACGTTGCATTGCAACGTCTCCGTATTTTTTAATTAGTATTAATCGAAGAAAGCGAAAAACTACAAACCCGCATTAGTACGAACACTTCCTGTTGTGGGTGAATTATAAATTTCCCAATCCCGTACTCCTCTATTACTCAAAATCGATTGAGCCGCGTTAATTTCTGCTGAGGTTCCTTCAACTAGAACTACATAATATCCTTCGGAAAGTCTGTCGTTATAATAGTTAGCGCGTTCTTCAGGTACTCCCCAACCAATCAAAGCACCGAGCAAACCACCGCTAGCAGCACCAATACCACCACCGATCAAAGTATTTGCAAGTATTACACCTATTTCCGCAACCGGACCGACACCAGGAATTGCTAAAACACCCAAACTAGGTAATAAACCAATAATTCCGCCGGTAACTCCTCCAGCGGTTGCTCCAGCTTTAGCTCCCCCGGCTGCTTGTTCGCCTTTTGATTTTTCGTAATCTGTGCCGCTTACCTGGCTGTCCCCTTCAACGTTTTTGACGAGTACTGAAATTTTGTCCATATTAAAGCCAGAATCTCTTAATTCATGAAGCGCTTTCTCTGCTTCTGGACGAGAAGCAAAAGTACCAACTGCACGCTGCATTTCACCTGTATACATAATTTTCTCCTTAATACTAAGTAATTTTTTGTCTGATTCAAGGTTGATTCAGACTTAGTTTTTTTAAATTAACCTTTTGATAGACTTCTTGAATAAATGTTCCGTACAATTTCCCTATCTACAGATAGATAGTGAGAAATAATTATGTCAGATTCTTTAAAAATCAATCCCCAAACTACACACAAAATAGGGAGCATCTCAAATGTGTAAATTTATTTTTTCGTAGTGGGAGCGTCTCGCTCGCTGCTTGTAACGAGGGAGCGAGACGCTCCCACTACAAATATTATTTTTGCCTGCATTGGGATGCTCCCACAAAATACGGTACTAACCGCACCCTAAATAATCAGAAGTCTGCCAATAGTGAATTTGGTTTAAAGTATGCCGCTTTTGTTTTATCTCCTTTTTGGCGCGTAATCACCACAATTAACGGCTTCTTCACTTAAAACCACCGCAGGTTGTACGGCACAAGGAAGTTGTTGATTATTGTCAAAAAACTGACATTTATGACAAGGAATGGCAGAAAAACGCTTTAAATTAACAAGTTTGATATATAAATTTTTTCGATCTTTGACTTGTTTAAAAAAGATAAAAGCCAAGGTTACGACGAAAGCCACGGGAATGATGGCTAAACCAACTTGAGTAGGTGTAACTGTACGCGAAGAAGGAATGTTTGGTGATATTTCGCGATTGCTTGCTTGAGCGATGATTTCTGTTTCAGGTGCCATTTTGATTTGAATCGATAGAAAACGGTTAACGTAGTTTATGAAATATTAATTCATTTATCTGCCGATAAATTTAATCTTTTAATGATTTTTTTATGATAGACATCATACTAACGGTATAATTCAATCAATATCTAAATCTAAATATTTCTCAAAAAATCTTTATTAAAACAGAATTTTTTATTCTAAAGTTCGCATAGTTAAAAATAAATCTCAATCTATTTACAACAAATTACAACAAAATCTCATGTAGATATAGGTTAGGTAATGAAGAACTTTACTTAATTCAAGTAATATCTCTAAAAGTAGTAGCGATACACCTATCTGTGGTTAGGGTTTAAAAGTTGATGGGATGTATGTCTTAAGATAGTTATTTTATCGGTTTATGTATGTAGAGTTTGCAATTTTTAGAAAAAATCATATTTCTTAACTTTTTTGAAGTAAATAGCTGTAGTAATTTTATATAAATTAGAAGATTTTATAATAACGATCGACCCGGTTTTTTGAAAAAACTGGGTTTCTTAAATTCTTTCTTCTGTCGTATTAAGCAGATGTTCATAAAACGCCAGTTAGTTGAAATAAGTAAACTACGGCGAATCCAACCAAGAAAACTCTGGCTAAAACAGTTACCCAAAAGGTCGATTTAGATGGTTGCAGTTATTTTGGGAACATTATTTGATTCAGGTACAGCGTTAATCCCGTGACAATGGGAATATGTGCGGCTTCGATTGCTCCCATAATTTTTTTTAAAAGTTAAAAATCAATCTAAAGTGGAAACTCTTGAAGGATAAACAGTATCTGCAATTAATACGGGTTTTTCTTTGTACTTTAATTCCATTTCTTTCTTTAACCCTGCATCCCAAGTTAACTTATAATCTCTTTCAAACTCCGCCATTCTAAATGGGCGCATAATTCCCGTTACAGCTACTGTTTGATTGTCGTTTACAGCCATTGCTGGAGTAGGATTAAAAACTAATAAATCTTCTTCACCAAGTAAATCGTCTTCATCCAAGGTGAACATCTTAGAATTTTTAATATTTTCTATTTCTCCTGTCAATGCTAATCTTCGGTTGTAATATTTACTTGGGTTTGCAGCAATATCATTTACTTCTGGTGCTAAAGCGATATGTTGAGCAACAATAGTAGTTGCTTCTTTGTAATCTTCGTAAACTTTATCTTGCAATCTTAAAGAAAATTCTTTTTCAAGTTTGGGTATATCTAACTTACGAACCGTACCCGTTACTTGAACTTCTGTGTCTTTATTCGTTGGAAGGTCAAATACCTTACCCGATGCATTTATAATAATAACTGGTTTGCTTTTAATAAAAAACTTTCTCTTTCTGACAGCAAAGGAAGTAGGGCCAAGTTTTTCAATAGATTTGCTTCTAATGGTGACAAATTTGCCAACCAAATCATCTTTTTCTCTGGAAATTTCAGATACTGACATCATTCCTGGAGTTGCAGCGGGTTTGCGGTTGAATATGAAGTATAGCCCAAACAAAAATCCAAAAAAAGCAATAGTGAAAATTATTTTTGGACTCCAATGAAAACTATTTTGCGTTTGGTTAGCCATTGTTCTAGGGATAGTAGTTGGGTAATAAAATAAAACAGTTAAAAGGCTGAGATTACTTCGATCTCAGCCTTTGTTTAAAAAACAAATTAATATTAGTCGGAAATTGCAGAAGGATAAACGCTATCAGCTACAAATACAGGTTTAGTTTTATACTCAGCTTCTATTTTCTGTTTAAGCTGTAAATCCCAACCTAAATCGTAATCACGTTCAAATTCTGCTAGCACAAAGGGACGAAGCACTCCAGTAACTGCAACTACTTCACCATCTTTGACAGCTACTTTTGGTTTAGGATTAAGAACTAATAAATCTGTAGCCCCAAATAACTTTTCTTCATCCAGCGTGAAGGTGTTAGCATCCTGGATATCTTCTACTTCACCCGCTACTGCAAGTCGCTTGTTGTAGAATTGTGCAGGATTCTGAGTAATTTCACCTGGATCGGGTGCTAATGCCATAGACTGACCAATAATTGCAGGTTTGTTTTCATAATCTACATAATACTGTCTGTCTAATGTCAAATTATATTCGCGTTCGACATCTGCAATTACAAAATTGCGAACTATACCCGTTACCTGGATTTCTGTATCGTCATCTTCTGGCAAAACAAAAGGTTCCCCGGAAGCGTTAATAACCAAAATAGGTTCACTACCAAAGAATTTTTCATCTTCAACGGTAAAGGAAGTGGGACCAACTTTAGTTTTAGGTTCGCTTCTTACAGTTACAGTTTTACCATCTAACGCAGCAGTGTTACTTGCAACTTCTTCAGTAGTAACATTTCCCGCACCAGGAACATTTGCTTCATTGTTATCGCAAGCAGGAAGTACCAAAGCCATTATACTTAAAGCTATTGCACCCTGAAATCTTAAAAATTTATTCATAAACCCACCCTTCTTTTTACTGAAATAAAAGTTATCTTTTTCGTTACGAACTCGATCCATTTTTGTCCTCACTTTAAAAATCAACTGCACCCTTTTTGATAATTAGTTCAGAAATACTTGTCCATCTTCCTGAATTCTTAAAACGCCTTGGTTGTTATCAAAATTGGTTTTTTCATCCAAAGTAACTGTTAACATACCGTCTTCTTCGGTAGACATCGGCATTACTCGTAACAGTCCTTTATCTTCTCTTACCATAGTAATGGTTACAGGTATAGGAATATCTTGTAAAGTGACTTCTTCTCCACCTTCTAAATATCGAACTTGAGTATGCGTAACAGCTTGATAGGAAATACGAGCGTTAGTATCGTTTTTCAACATCACGCTAACTTTACCCATCATTGGCTTGATAGTGGCAATAGCATTAGCGCGATTCTCCGGGATAGGAGGCTGTATAACATTTACACCTGTATCTGGCTTTACTATATTGATAGATTGATCTACAGCTTGTCCGGTTCTCTTCCAACGTGTAGTAGCAGCATTCGGAGTACATCCTGCTGGTACTAATATCTTATTGTTGTAAGGCTCCTCGTAGTAAATCTTAGGACAAGGATTGCGTCTAGGATTCGGACGTTTAGGAACTGCAAATGCAGCTAAGGGAAGGAACGGAATTAAAACTGCAAAGCCACTCAAAAGTTTTTTCCAGGTTTTTATGTTTTTTCTTTGCTCTTGCATGAATGTCTCTCTTGGGTTTAAGTTAATAGGTTATGAAGGTAGATGCACTCAACTTTCTACTTAATTTGATATTTATACGATGTGAAAAAAAAGTCATTTGAAGTAAATATAATTAGTTCAATAAGTTTCAATTGATATAAATTTATACTTTTTAGTGAACAAAATCTTCTAGCTAAGGCAATAATTAGCATAACTCTTACAATCTATCTTTAGAATGAATTTTAAACATCCTAAGAAATACCAGATTAATTTTCTTTGAAATCAAACTCTTTATTTGAATTATTTGAAGATAATTAATTGCACCCGTAAAATAAAGACAAGGTGCCTTTCTAATAGTACTTAAATACTTAATTACAAAGCTAAAAGTAAAGCACTATAAATCATTGCACCTAATCCAAAAGCCCAAAAACGGCTTTCTCGTTTTTCGGGAAGTTCTTCTTTTAATACGTTAAGAACTATTCCACCTGCTAAAAAAGCAAAAAGAACAGCGATCGCAGTTTCTCCAATTTGAGTACCGCTACCTACTACCCAGCCGACAATAATTGCTGCTGCTAGTATCCAGCGTCCGATATAATCATAAGAATGCTTGTGATTTTCTCTTAAACCGAAGTCGTTGATAACAAAATGCAGTGCCATTGCGAAACTATATAGCAACAGATTTTCCATATCTGGTTCTTCTCGATGCATCAATAAGTAACCAATCAAAGCATTGTAAATTGCAAAAGATGCAATGTGTACCCAAAATACTCCTTGGGCTGTAATGTCTCCTTTTCCCGCCTTCTCCTGACTTTCGCGAGATTCACTAGCCATTTTTTCTAAACCGTAAAATATGGTTAATCCTAAT
>JBARZF010000216.1:0-14739 GCA_049649675.1 Rivularia sp. (in: cyanobacteria)
CATCTCGCTCGCTCGATACATATAGCGAGCAAGATGCTCGCACTACGATATATTTTTCAAAAATTGGGATGCTCCCATTCAAAGTTACAGTTTTATATTCAAACTGGATCAACTTATATAAATTGCATCGATCGCAAAATAGCTGAGACATATTTATATTTAGCATCTCCGGTTTAAACTAAAAATAGTACCCTCTTGGGTACCGAAAAAACTTCGTAATCTTGTTGCTTCCGGTTGATTCCTCAAATAGTACACAAAACCAATTTAAATGATCCAGGAATCTTTCATGAGCAACAAACAAGAATTATCTAAAGAATGTACAGAATTCGCTCCTCAAAGCAGTGTTGAACGTCAAAAATCCTCTTTCCGAACTCGCTTAAAAGCGGCGAAAATTGCCTTTTATCGAGGTGTAACTGCACATATATGTAATGGCGAACAACAAGACTACCGAGATGAAAATGGCAATCCTAATTTTATTGCCAATTTCTCTAAAGGCTTAGTACATAACTATTTAGGGGAAGTCGATTCTCATGCTTACGATGCATTTCTAACAGCTTTGAAGAGTGGTAAATCCGCAGATTTTGAAGCGATTCCTCTGGGTGGTTCTCGCAAACTGAAAAACCCTCAAGCAGGACTAGCTTTTGATCTCGAAGGACCTGATAGTCATTCTGTAACAATACGTCCCGCACCCCGCATTGATTCTGCTGAAAACTCCGCAGAGATGACAGAGCTTTACTGGATGGCACTTTTACGGGATATCAGTTTTAATCTATATAGTTACAGCCCACAGGTTGCAGAAGCAGCAGCAGATTTATCTCATTTGAGCGACTTTCGTGGAGCCAAAGTTAAGCGTCAAACTAAAGACGGTTTTGTTGAGGAAGTTACACCACAAAGCCTGTTTCGGGGAGTTCTTTGCGGAGATAAAATAGGTCCTTATGTTTCCCAATTCATGCTCAAGGATATTTCTTTTGGTTCGCTGACTATTGCTCAAAAACAGAAAACAGTCGCACCTGGAATAAATCACATGACTGATTATGATTCTTGGTTGCACGTTCAAAATGGTGGGCTAACGGGTTCAGATATTTTTGATTCCACACCTCGCTATGTTCGTAATCTCAGAGATTTGGGTCAGTACGTACACGTTGATGCTTTGTACCAAGCTTATCTGAATGCTTGTTTGATGCTTTTGGATATGAAGGCTCCTGTGGATGAGGGGAATTTGTACAAGAAAACCAAGACTCAAGAAGGCTTTGGGACTTTTGGCAGTCCTCACATTCTTAGCTTGGTGACAGAGGTTGCAACCCGCGCTCTCAAAGCAATGTGGTTCCAGAAGTGGTTTGTACACCGTCGCTTGCGTCCCGAAGCATTTGGGGGAAGGGTTCACAACCATCTCACAGGATGTGCGAAATACCCAATTAATTCAGAACTATTTAATTCCTCTGTTTTGGAAAAGGTTTTCAGCCAGTACGGAAACTATCTGCTACCAATGGCATATCCTGAAGGTTCTCCTACCCATCCTTCTTACGGTTCCGGACACGCAACAGTTGCAGGTGCTTGTGTAACGATTCTCAAAGCTTGGTTTGATGAGTCTTGGGTAATTCCTAATCCTGTAGTTGCTAATGATGATGGTACTGAGTTAATTCGCTACAGCGGTACCGATGCTGGAATGATGACAGTTGGTGGTGAGTTAAATAAACTTGCTTCTAATATTGCGATCGCACGTAATGGTGCTGGGGTTCACTGGCTTTCTGACTATACAGAATCGATAAAACTAGGGGAACAGGTTGCAATTGGTATTCTCCAAGAACAAGCAATTACCTATAACGAAGACAGTTATTTCACCTTGGCAAAATTTGATGGTACCAAAATCAAAGTTTCTTCCGCAGGAATAGAAACTATTTAGTAGTCTTTTTGATTAATTCTGATTGGTTTGTTTTTGCCATAGCCTTATGAGACGTAGTACTGCTACGTCTCTACAACTACAATTCGTCAGAATAAATGAAAAAAAACTGATTTATATAATTTATAGGAGTGTGAAAATCAATGTTAAGCAAAGTATCAGAAAGCAAGATGCACGCTGTGAGATGGATACTTGTAATTGGTTGGTTAATCTTAACTATCTCTTTATTCCACGACCCCATAAGCCACGTTCTTACCGATCCTAAAAATCTCTTATCTCCGCTGCGCGATAGTCACGAATGTATCCCTGTTCAAGGCGATCCATGTATTTTTGAAAAAGCTTATCCCATTGGTACCAGAATTTTTTGGGGAATGATACTTCCTGCTATTGTTTTTATTGTATTCGTGTTCGGTCATGAAACTTGGCGACGTATTTGTCCTCTCTACTTTCTTTCGCAAATTCCCCGTGCTTTGGGTTTAAAACCACGATTAAATATTGAAAATAATCAATGGTTAGTTAAAAACCATTTTTATTTACAGTTCTTTCTACTATTTATAGGTTTGAGCAGTCGCATTTTATTCGTTAATTCCACAAGATGGATTCTTGGTTTATTGTTTGTTGCTACTATTTTGTCTGCGATTACAGTCGTATTCCTCTACGGAGGTCGTAGTTGGTGTCATTATGTCTGTCCTTTTGGTGGCGTACAAACTGTATTTACAGGACCTCGTGGTTTATTAGGAAGTAGCGCCCATAAAGCACCACCAAAAAGTATTACTCAGTCGATGTGTAGAACTTTAGATAAGACAACTGGTGAAGAAAAAAGTGCTTGTGTTGGCTGTAAATCGTCTTGTATGGATATTGATTCGGAAAAGTCTTATTGGAGCGATTTGCAAAAGCCGGGACGAAAATTTCTTCAATATGGTTATCTCGGATTGGCGATTGGCTACTTCATTTATTACAGATTGTATGCTGGTAACTTCGATTATTACTTTTCTGGTGTCTGGGCTTACGATAATTCATTATCTGCTCTTTTCAAACCAGGTTTTTATATTAATAATCAAGCAATTGCAATTCCAAAAATTGCTGCTGTTCCGCTAACTTTAGGATTCAGTATCTTAATTTCCTATCACATTTGTCACAAACTCGAAAAGATTTATCGAGGTTATTTAAAACATAAATATCCGGAAATTAGTTCCCAACAAGTATTGCACAGAACATTTACAATTATTACTTTTTTAGCTTTTAATGCTTTCTTTGTTTATGGAGGAAGACCAGAAATTCTCCGCTTACCAATGGTATTACAGCTACTATTTAATGGGCTGATAGTTTTGGTTAGCACTATCTGGCTGGTTCGTAACTGGAAACGCAGTTCCGAACAATATCAAAGGGAAAGTTTAACTCACAGTTTTCGCCGTCAACTACAAAAATTACCAATTGATATTGAGCAATTTCTCAACGGACGTTCGCTAGATAAATTGAAAGCAGATGAATTGTTTGTGTTAGCAGAAGTATTACCTCAATTTTCCGAACGAGGTAGACACTATGTATATAAATGGATGCTGGAAGAAGCTTTAGCAGAAAAATGCACGTGCCCCGAAAAAAGTTTTGAATATCTAATGCCAATACGTCAAAAGTTGGGATTACCAGATGAAGAACACTACCAAATTTTATCTACGATTAGTAGCGAAAGTCCGGAAATTATCTATCCTCAGCAGCATGAAACATCAACTAAAAATCAAACATTACATACAAAACTAAAAATTCTTCCAAAATCGTCAGATTCAGGTTCCGCACAAACACAAATTCGACCTAAAAAGCCTTAAAAATCTATTTATTTTTGTTGGAAATTCTATTTAATCATGAAAATCAAAGCGATTAATTATTTAACAAGCTTCTGTCAAGATAAAATTCTCACACCACAGTCAGAAACCCTTAATAAGTGTCTAATTGGTAGACATCCCAATTGCAATTTAGTTCTCAATGCACCGGAAATTAGTCGCATACATGGAATGATTTATTCCTACGAACAAGAATATTATTTTATTGACTTAGCCAGCAGCGATGGTTCGCGGATTAATAATCAACAAATTGACGTGAATAAAAGCTATCTTCTCAAACCGAATGATGTGATTCACATTGGTGACTTTTTGTTGCTAATTGAAGAAATGCAACTTCTTGAAAATCAGTCAAAATCTCAAGTAAAAGCATGGCGATCGCCTACCTTGCTTGCTCGTTGCGTGCGAGTAATTGACGAGACACCAGATGTTAAAACCTTTACTTTTGTTGCCGAACCATCTGTTGAATTTACTTACCAACCGGGACAATTTGTAACGCTCAATTTAGAAATTAACGGCAAAACTATTAAACGTGCTTATTCTATCTCTTCAACTCCTTCTCGCCCTCATAGTATAGATATAACTGTAAAACGAGCCACTCCTCCAAATAACGTACCCGACGCACCTCCGGGCTTAGTTTCTAATTGGTTTCACGACAATTTACAAGCTGGCAGTCAAGTCAAAATTGGCAGCCCGTTAGGGGATTTTAGCTGTATTGAACATCCGTCATCAAAAATATTATTTATCTCTGCTGGTAGCGGAATTACACCAATGATGTCGATGTCGCGGTGGTTGTTAGATACAAACGCTGGCTCCGATATAGTCTTTTTCCATAGTGCCCGTACTGCTGACGATATTGTGTTTCGGCAAGAATTGGAATTGATGACATCAAGGTATGCTAATTTTCAACTTGCAACAACTCTAACTCGTGAAGATTCCAACTCAAGCCCTGGAGGTAGAGTCGGTAGATTTAGTAAATCAATGTTGAAAGAAATAGCCCCCGATTTTGCCGAGCGTACCGTATATGTTTGCGGCTCAGAAGCTTTTACTCAACAGGTGAAAGAAATACTCCAGGAATTGAAATTCCCTATGGAAAATTATTACGCAGAAAGTTTTGGTAAACCGAAGAAGAAGAAGAAAGAGAATCAACTTCAATTGCAAAAAACTACTGTTTCTCAAACCTTAGTTTTGGCTAAATCCGGCGTAGAGTTAACTTACGATAGCGAAGATACTATTTTAGAAACTGCTGAAAAAGAAGGAATTGAATTACCTTCTATGTGTAAAATGGGAGCTTGTCATAAATGTAAATTACGCCTTCTAGAGGGAGAAGTTCACTATGATGAAAATCCAGAATGCGAAGAAGGGCATATTTTGACCTGTATTGCTCAACCTGTGGGGAGAGTGGTAATTGAGGCTTGATTTGGTATATTTTTGCATCGAGAAAATCCGGTAAAAATGCTGGATTTTCTTACTGAATATCTTCGGAATATCTAATTTTCATAACTACGGAAGTATCACCCAAAACCCTCTGATATATCTCATCATTATCCTTACCAAAACAACAAAAAATAACTTTTAGCATACTATTCTTACCTAATTCTTCAGAACAAGTTTTAACAGCAATTTCAGCAGCTTTCTCTTTGGGATAACCATAAATACCAGTACTGATACAAGGAAAAGCCAAAGATTCCAACTCTTTATTTACAGCAATTTGTATGCATTTGCGGTAACAATTCGCTAAAAGCTCTGGCTCTCCATTATTCCCACCTTGCCAAACTGGCCCTACTGTATGAATAATAAAACGTGCGGGTAAATTATATCCTTTTGTTAATTTCGCATCACCAACTTTGCATCCTCCCAGCGAACGACATTCCATGACAAGTTCTTTTCCTGCTGCTCTGTGAATTGCTCCATCGACTCCACCACCACCGAGCAAACTGGTGTTAGCAGCATTAACTATTGCATCAACTTGTAATTTGGTAATGTCGTTTAAAGTTACTTCCATCTCTATCAAATAATTTGAAAAACGGCTTGAGATATATTTTTTCAACGCAGAGAGACGCAAAGGTTGACGCAGAGGAGCGCAGAGTTTTTTGATTTTTACCTACTCCAAATTACCAATTACCAATATTAACTTCTCTTGCCAAAATATCTAATTCTTGCTGCATTTTTGTGCAAACCTTGAGGTAACAAGCATCTACATAATCGCGGTTTTTTGATGCTTCTCTACCGTATTTTTCAAAAACAATCGGCTTGCACATACGGGTATGAATTTGTACGGGAAGCGGTATATTTGGTAAAGGGCCAATTGCTAAACCCCAAGGTAAACCTAAATAGATGGGAAATACTCCTGGATCTAATTCGTATAGCCACGGTAAACCCCTATCGTTTAATTGTTTCATGATTTCGTAAAAATCACCTAAAACAATTAAAGTTTCGTGCGCCCCTACTGAAATTGCGGGAATTATTGGTACTTCGTGTCTTAAAGCTAACTTGATAAAAGCTTTGCTTCCGGCAAAATTAATATTGTAACGCTGGTTGTAGGTACGGAACATATCATATTGTCCCCCTGGATATACCAAAACGCTGGCACCTTTTTTTAAAGCTGCATTCGCTGGTTTTGGATGAGCGGCGATCGCACCTGTTTTTTGAGCTATATTACCGAGAGCGGGACTAACTTCCCAAGCATAAGGATGCATCAAACCATATACTAAACGTTCGGTTCCATATCTACGGAACCAATCGTACATCATCATAATCATATCGGGAGTTGCCATTCCCCCATTATGAGAACCAACTACCATTACTTGCTCTTCAGTCGGAATATTTTCCCAACCATCCGTTTTAACCCGAAAATAGTTGCGGTAAAACCACTCCCAAATCGGCATAAATAATTCAATATATTTTGGATCTCTTTCTTCTAAAGACCAACCATGTATAGGTTTAGTTTGCTGATTACTCATAATTTTAATATATATCTTAGCGTTCTTTGCTTCATCGATGATTTAACACCACCCTTCACTAATATTAAGCAAGTGAAGAAAGACTAAACATATTTTTACAGCGATCGGTTGCCAGTTACCAGTTACCAAGGTCAGATTTTTCTCTACTACCAGTTTTCATCTCAGATAAATCTTGCTTTAGCACGCTTATCATAATTACTGCTAACTGTTCACTGTTCACTGTTCACTGCTAACTGTTCACTGTTCACCATACCTTTATACAACCGGGCTAAATTTTTCTCTCCACCTGGGTACCCTAATAATAAGCAGGTTCGGCAAATTTAGGAAAATATTATATGAAAGGTGTTTTCAGTCGGTGGACTACCAAAGTTACAGTTATATCCACATTATTAATTTTACTTTCAAGTAATACCACCCAGGCTCAAGATCCTGGAGCCTGTTTTATGACAACCGAAGATGGTAGAACTCTTGATTTGGGTCGTCTTTGCGGTATTACACCTGTAGAACCTGTGGATACGGGGGTTTATCGAATTCCTATCAAACGTCGCAGCGGCAACACTCCCATCATAGATGTTACGTTCAACGGTCAAAAAACTTTTGAGATGATATTTGATACTGGTGCCAGCGGTACTTTGATTACTCAATCGATGGCAAATGCTTTACAACTCAAGCCTTCGGGAACTCTTCAAGCCAGCATCGCCGATGGTTCAATAATCAAATTAAAAACGGGGCAAGTAAAATCAATTGGTGCTGGTGGTGCAAAGGTAAATAACGTTCGAGTCGCAATAGCCCCCAAAGCAAAAACCGGACTTTTAGGACATGATTTTTTTGGTAACTACGACGTAAGAATTGGGGAAAATACAATCGAACTTTATCGTCGCAAGACAGTGAGCAGTTAGCAGTTAGCAGTTAGCAGTGAACAGTGAGCAGTAATCAGTGAACAGTGAGCAGTTATCAGTGAGCAGTTATCATCTTGTAAGAATAAATGATAATTTGTGAGGGATGCAGAGCATCGGCTATATGATTGTTATGGTCTGCATAATCACTAAAAAAAACCTATTTTTTTGCTTACTGCTAACTGCTAACTGCTAACTGCTAACTGCTAACTGTTTCATCTAAACTTGGTACATTTACCCAATTCGATGTTTCATTAGATTCGTGAGATTTATCCATCAACAATTGAGAATAAACTCCTTCACGTAAAGATGGTGTTGTTGATTCTCCGCTATCAATCGCTTCAACGAGTTGATCTACAACTCGCAAAAATCCGGAAATACGTCCATCTGCATAGTTTTTGGGAAAGGTTAATCGATTGGGAATTTCGATTTCTGCAACTGGTTTACCTGCTTTACCACCCCAAACCCGAAATCCGTGTACGTAATCTTTTTGATTTTCACTAGCTAAAATTAATGTCCCTTCATCCCCGTAAACTTCGATCGCATGGGTACGAGGTGCGTAAATTACCGCACTGATAGAAACCTGACAGGGGGTTCCGTCGGCTAATTCCAACATCAGCGCACAGGTATCGTCTGTAGTGACGGGTTTGATTTCCCCGGTGGCTCCATCTTTCCTTTGAGGTATTGCGGTTGTAAAATGAGCGTTAACTCGGCTTACTTCTCCAAATAACCAGTGAATGTAGTCGAAGGTGTGGGAACCCAACGAACCCAAAGCACCACCACCTTTTTCTTTTTGAGAATACCAGTTCCAATCGCGATCGGGATTAGCTCTGGAGGAGCCAAACCAGTTAATTGTAATTAAACGCTTGTTTCCAACATAGTTTTGAGCTAATAATTCGCAAAATAACAACCATCCGGGAACGAAGCGAAATTCAAAGTCTACGGTAGCGGCTAGTTTTCTTTCTTGAGCTAAATGGTAAAGTTCTTTGGCTTCTGAGACGTTTAAGGTAACTGGTTTTTCTAATAATAAATGTTTCCCGGCTTCTAATACTTGCTTTGCCATTTCGTAATGTAGAAAGGGCGGTGTTGATATCGCAACTGCTTGTACTTCGGGTAATTGCAGGATATCTGTAAGATTGTCGCAAGCATGGGGGATGTCGTTGGATTCGGCGATATATGAGGCTTTATCCAAATCTCGATTGTAAACGGCGACTACTTGAGTGCGGGGATGTGCCTTCAATCCGGGGATATGGACTTTTTTACCAAATCCCGTTCCTACGACAGCAATGCCAATTTCACCCTGTTGATTTTTTGATGCAGCGGTCATAAATCTAAATTATATGTAGATAAACCTTAATCTTATAATTTACAGCAATGTTTGGGCGCTAATAAGAAATTAAAGATAAAAAACCGTTCTAGACGCTGAGGAGACGGAGTTAAAAGTTTTAGATAAATTTTATCGCATTCCTAAATCCCGAAGTGCAAATTACAGAAACCCGGTTTTTTCAAAAAACCGGGTTTCTAGCATCTTGATTTTTTACAACTCATACAGGTTCTATACCTACGTTTTGAAACATAAATAATCTTTATCTTTACTTATAAAAACACCGATAAAACATAAATGCAATGTGACTGTAATATTAAAAAGTACAAGCTAAAACTAATTACTTTATGGCTATAAAACTCCCGGATTATAGAGAAGTAGGTGATAGTAACCATTTTGAATATTTTCTAGAGTATGGAAAGGTTAATAGTTCTTCTGCAAAACCTGCCATCCTTTTAATTGGTGGTGCGGAAGGAGGAACTGTAGGAGAAGATGCAGCTACTACATGGTTTCTTAAACAAGCCAATCGGGGAGATTATTTAGTTTTGCGTTGCGGTGGCGTTGGCAGACAAGCACAGTGGATTACTGATAACTATGTTGACTTAATCAATTCCGCTGCGGAACTTTCTATTGATAGTCGCGAAGCTGCTAATAATCCGGAGGTGGTGCAAATTATTAAAAATGCCGATGCTTTATATATTGCTGGTGGCGATCAAAATAAATATGAAGATTTTTGGGAAGGAACTGCTACTGAAGATGCAATTAATTATTTAATCAATGAGAAGAAAGTTCCTATAGGTGGAACTAGTGCCGGGATGGCAATTTTGGGAGACTATTATTATGCTCCTTATCACAAAGGATTGCTAAGTTCGGAAATTTTAAATGACCCCTGTCATGATAACACTCAAGATATTTTTCACAGCAATTTTCTCAAAATTCCTTATTTAAAGAATGTCATTACCGATACTCATTTAGATAGACGCAATGACAATCACCCGGAAACAAGATACGGAAGAATTTTCGGGTTAATGGCTCGAATTATGGTAACTGAAAATCACCCAGTTTACGCGATTGGTTTAGAAGAAGGTGCTTTTGTAGCTATTGATGAAAACGGAATTGCTCAAGTTTTTGGTAATGGTTCCGACAAAGGACAAGATGCATATTTCTTACAAACTAATGACGCATTCCCAGAAAAAATAAAACCGGGATCTCCGTTAATTTGGGACAATAAAGGACAAGCTGTAAAAGTATATAAAATCCAAGGAACACCCGAAGGAAGTGGCTCGTTTGACTTAAATAACTGGTTAACTGCTTCTGGAGGAACTTGGGAATATTGGTATACTACGGACGGTTATTCTGGTTTTCGACAAGAGCGAATTAGATAGCTGAAACTGTTGATTTCTAAGGTTCGTAGTAGCGCGGCGAACGCATCATGATTCGGAATTCGGAGGTGCTAAAGCCGCCACGTAGAACCCTTTAAAATTGATTTGGTGGAATATTAGTACTCCACCACATTAGTTTTTCCGAGTAGATTATTCGTAGTGGGAGCGTCTCGCTCCCTCGTTACAACCAGCGAGCGAGACGCATGTCCTTACGGACACGCTTCGCTAACGCACTCCCGGATACCCCTCATAACACGCTGTGGTGGAATATTAGTGGTACACCACAGCGCGTTATGAGGAGTAATAAATTTCTACGTGGCGGCTTCAGCCCTTAATTTGACGATTTTTTAGCTGAGTATAAGACTTAAAACTCTTATTACTAACTTCAAATCTCTTTGTCTGAATTCTCCGCGTCTCGGCGCTTTTTTCTTGTATATCAAACATATTTTATATTAATTGAAATTTCAAACCCAAATACACTTTCTTCTAAAAAATTTAAAATCTAAAATCTAAAATCTAAAATCTAAAATCTAATTAAATATGTGAACGCTCCCGTCACAACCTTACCGAATCGGATAAGGTGCGTTTCTTAATTTACCTTTGTCTTTGATTGAAGGTGTCATCCAAGGTGCTGAGGGCGGCAAATGTCGTATTGGTTTATAGTTACCGTAACCGGGAGATTTCGGTATATAAGCTGGCGGCATTTTATCATTTAAACCTTCTTCAACTGGGGGAATCCAACGTGGTGGCGGTGGCATCGGATTTACACCACCTTGTTCGGTACTCAACATTGCATCCATCGAATTTTCTAGTTTGACGGCTTGATATTTGACGCTATCTATTTTACGTAAGGCAACGTTCTTTACCGTATTTGTCAAACCTGGAAAAGCACTTAACAATACTGTGGATATCGCAATTGTTAAACCAAGAATTTGCTTTTTCATATTTATAGCTCCCCACAATTTGGAAATTCGATGTATCTATGTACTCAGCTAGCAACTGCAATAGCCCGCAACGCTGGCGCGTTGAACGCAATTTTTCATCAACATCTATCACTCAGTTTTGTATTGATATATACTGCAATCGGTTATACTCTGCTTTATTTGCAATGTATGCTTGATTCACGATCTAAACAAGGCTATTGAGCAGCTTTGAAGAAATCAAAAGCTACTATAAATGCAAATATAACAAATATATTGTCAGGAATTATACTAATTATATTGTATTTAAATATGCTCTGTCATCATTCCTTAACTAAACTTATATTAGTTCACTTAATAGTTATTTAGTTATTGTGTTAATTTTGAATTCTTTTATAGCGAGAATAATTGAAGAGTTTGCCTGTCGCCTTTCTCTTTGAGCGATGGAGAAGCAGCTTTACTTCTAAGTTATATCAAATACCATCTATTTGCGGGGGGTTGGGGTATTTTTACGTTGGGAAGCCAAATTTTATGTTTCTTGCGAGAGAGTTTTTTTGCTATATCACTATTTATTTCCAAAAATCAAGAATAATAATTTTACAAAGAAGGAAGAAGTTAGGGGGAAGAAGGAAGAAGGTATGAGTATAATTAATAACTTTAGTTGTGGGTATAAAGCCCACTTAAAACAAATATGTATTCCAAGACACGTAGTGCAATGGAATACTATGTCCTTATTTTCAATCCCACGTTTTTAAACGTGGGTTCAACTTCGGCTCTTCCTTCTTCCCTCTTCCTTCGTGAAATTTTTAACAATGAAATTACTTGTTCTCCGCTAATCTTGATAAAGTAAAAACACCAAGAAATAATACCCATTAATTGTAAGCTATCTTCAAATGAATAAGTATCATCTTTTTGAAATGATATGGTGCTGCTTAAAAGCAAGTAAATATACTGCTATTTGGAAGGCAGGACTAATTTAGTACACGAAGTTTAGACTCAGTAGCACTGAGTTAGCAAAATACAAGCCTCAACCAGGAATAGATAAACGCATTTATGTTTGTATCCCAGATTCGGCACCCTCGACTGTGAGAATTAAGGAGCGGAATATGGGTTATAGAACCTTTACTTTAAAATCTATTAAAATCTATTTTTCATTTTCTGGGCTATAGAGTACTTGATTAATCGTTTGTAATAATTTTTCTGTAGTGTAGGGCTTTGATAAAAATGCTTGAACGCCGTTTTCTGTAGCTACAACTTTCTGGCTGACGCAATTAAATCCGCTTAGAGCAATAATCTTAATATTGGGGTTCATTTTTCGCAATACATGGATTGCATTTTCACTATTTAGTAATGGCATCGTTATATCCATCAATACGGTATTTATTTCATGCTTGTTTTGGGCGTAAAGGGCGATCGCCTCAAATCCATCGCTAGCAGTTAGTGCCCAATAACCATAGTTTTCCAAGGTGGTTTTGGTGACATTACAAATGGTAGGTTCGTCATCGATAATCATAATGAGTTCCCCATTCCCAGCAGGTAGGGTTTCTCTTAATGGTTGAATATCTGGCTCTTGTTGCAAAGCCGGAAGGTAAATTTTGAATTCAGTTCCTTCTCCTGGTTTGCTGTATAGATTAATAAAACCACCGTGGTTTTCGACTATGGTTTTAACGATTGAAAGTCCCAACCCCGTACCACCGTCTAATTTTGTTGTAAAAAATGGCTCAAAAATTTGGTCTACTATTTCCGGATGAATACCGTTGCCCATATCCATAACCGTAATTTCAATATAGGCTCCAGTTTTGGCATTGGGACAAATCCGAACATAGTTTTCATCAAGAAACATATTCCCAACCGATATACTCAGCGTGCCCCCTTCTGGCATTGCATCCCGTGCATTAATGCAAAGGTTCATCAAAACCTGATGGAGTTGCGTGAAATCTCCAGAAATTAACCCCAAATTGGTCGGTATATGTGTATGAATTTTAATCGATTTAGGAAAGGTACTTAGAGCAAAATCTTTAACTTCCGAAATTAGCTGTTCTACCTGTATTTCTGTGCGCCTTCCTGGCGTGCCTCGCGAATATGACAGCACTTGTTTTACTAATTCGGCACCGTTTTTGACATTGGTTTGGAGTATATCAAGTAAGTTGTGTGTCTCTACATCAGCACCAGGAAAGCTATGTTTCAAAATATCGGCTATCCCTAAAACTGGGGTCAAGATATTGTTGATATCGTGAGCGATACCGCTGGCAAGCATTCCAAGACTTTCGAGACGTTGGAGGTGAAAAACTTGGGCTTCTAGCTGCTTTTTTTCGGTGATATCCCGACCTTCAAGCCGCAGCATTGTGATTTTTCCAATTTCATCCCTAAAGGGCTTCAGAGAAAAGTCGATGGTTCTGGCACTTTCGTCTTTTCCTAATAATTCTATTTCGCAGCGAACAGATTCACCTTTTAGAGTTTGTAAAACGATGTCCTTGAGTTGCGCTTGAGTTTTATCTGCAACTGTCCACCAGTCCATTTCCCACAGATATTTACCGGCAATATCTGGCAAGGTTAAATTGGCATAGTCTAAAAGGGCTTGATTTGCTTCAATAAACTGACCATCTGGCTGTAATAAAGCCATAAAATCAGAAGACTCATCGAAGAAAGCGCGAAATTTTTTCTCACTCTTCCATTCCGATTCTGCTGTGTCAAGCGTCGGTAAATCCGGCATGACATGAAAACCAACGCTTACGACATATTCAACACAATTTGAACTGTCGGTTAAAGCTGTATTCAACCAAGAAATTAAATAAAAATTCCCGTTTTTACCTACCAAGTAGTTTTTGTTTTCAATTGGATATTTGCCTGTTAAAACTTCTTGAAAAATAGCTTGGCTGATTTCTACTTGTTCTGGAATCATGCATAAATCCCAAATGCATTTACCTTTGACTCCATCGAGAGTAGAACCAACTATGAATTCGCAAGCTTGATTAAAGTAAACTATTCCCCCCAGCCTATCTTGCACAATTACTAAAACATTAGGATCGTTTATTACAACTTCGCAAAAGTTATGATTTCCTCCAAAGGTTTTAACAAGCGATTGAATTTGCTCTTCTACTGCAAACAACTGTCCATTTTTGTGGTTTAACATTATTTTTAAAGATAATTTTGTTTATTGCAGATTCTGCGGATATCGCCTTAAACCTATATTGCTAAAACATATTCTTTACAAAAAGTTAGAAACTTCGGAAAGCAATATTTAGTCTCAGCGTAAATGACCTCGGGTTTTTCCGTAAGTAAGTCCTCAACATAGTCACTTTCATAAAGTTGAGCTTCCCAAAAGCTATCGAAAGGACCACGGTAATAAGTACATGAGGGTTGTTCGGTTTTTATTACTACCCACCATGCCAGTTCTAAAGTGTTTTGAGTAAGTCCCATATTGTTTTTGATTTTTTGAAGTGGTCATTATTAAGTCGTTGCCACAGCAATAGTAGTATTCCACCACATAAGTTTTTAGGGGTTTGCGTAGTGCGAGCA
>JBARZF010000217.1:0-7167 GCA_049649675.1 Rivularia sp. (in: cyanobacteria)
TCGCATCTTCCCGATTTTTTAATTGACTCCTGTATTCTTGAGCTTTAATTATAATAATCCCATCTTGGGTAATCCGATTATCGCTTAATTTCAACAGCCGCTCTTTATAATAATCCGGTAGCGAGGAAGCTTGAATATCAAAGCGTAAATGAATAGCGGTAGCAACCTTATTCACATTTTGTCCACCCGCTCCTTGAGAACGAATTGCACTAATTTCGATTTCGCTGTCGGGGATAATTATGTTTCTAGAAATTTGCATTAATAAAATTGGGGATTGGGCATTGGGCATTGGGCATTGGAGATTAGTAGTAGGTAATGGGTAATGAGAAGAAATAATTCCTAACTCCTAACTAATTTGCAATATCTGCCAAAACTTAGGTTAAAAATAAGATGATTCAATATTGACTCGATTCATAGGTTGAATTATTACAATACATGAAGATATTGGTTTGACTGCATGAATATTATTGCGGCATTGTGTTTGGGTATTGGTTTGAGTGCTGCTTGTGGGTTTCGGGTGTTTATTCCACCTTTAGCCCTTAGTATGGCGGCTCATGGTGGAATGCTTACTCTTTCTTCTGAGTGGCAATGGTTGGCAACTCAAAATGCAATTACTGCTTTGAGTATTGCAGCAACAGTTGAAGTCTTTGCTTACTTTATTCCTTGGGTAAGTAATTTTCTTGATTCTATCGAAATACTCCTTGCTCCCATAGCGGGAATGTTTATGACTGCATCCACTTTATCAATGGCTGGAGATTTCGATCCTACTCTTTTATGGATTTTGACGATTATTGTTGGGGGTGCTACTGCGGAAACTGTGGAATTAGGAACATCTATTACAAGGTTAGGTGCATCTGTTACAACGGCTGGTATGGGTAGTCCAATTGTTGGATTTGTCGAAGCGATTTCTTCTATTGTTATTTCGATTTTGGCGATCGCTTTACCTATTTTATCAACGCTGCTGGTTATTTTTCTGCTTATTTACGGTATTCGTCGGATTTTAAAGTTTATCGTCAAGCGGAAACGTAGACGGAGGATGAAGGATAATATTTGATAATTACAATTGTATCTGCAAGCAACTTATCCAACTTCATTAACCTTAACTAAAGATATTTGATTGTAAACTTGAGCATTTTCATTAATCGCTTGACGTAAATCGTATTGGGTTTGTAAATTGAGCCAAAATTGAGCGCTGTTTCCGAAGTAACGCGATAAACGCAAAGCTGTATCGGCTGTAATGCTGCGTTTCCCAGACAAAATTTTGCTGATTCTTGTCTGAGTTACACCTATGTCTTTACTCAAACGGTAAGCGCTAATGTTCATTGGTTCGAGAAATTCTAGCTGTAAGATTTCACCGGGATGGATTTTTGCTAAGCAGTTGTTCATATGATTTTTAATGGTAGTCTACTATTTCAACTTCATCTGCATTATTTTCATCCGTCCAAATAAAGCAAATTCGCCATTTATCGTTGATGCGGATGCTATATTGCCCTTTTCTGTCACCACTTAGTTTTTCCAATTTGTTACCTGGTGGCACTCGTAAATCATTAATTGATGTTGCTGCATCAAGTAAAAGTAATTTTCGTAGAGCAACCCTTTGAATATCTTGTGGATAATCGGTAGATTTAAAGCCATCAAATATAAACTTTACCTCTTCCGATTTGAAATTAACAATCATATTATTATACTATCGCCTAACGATACTATCGCCAAGCGTAAGTATACATTAATTGTTCTCGCCTTCCCTGACTTTATAAGCTCGAAGCTAGATCTATAATTATCGCAGGATAATATAAAAGTATTTTCCTTTGTCATATTTGGGATAACCGATGAAAGCAATCAAAGCGATGGGAACCATTGATGAAGATGGACAACTGACTTTAGATAATCCCATAATGACGGATAAAAATAGTCGAGTTGAAGTAATTGTATTGATTCGGGAAGAGGTCGAAATTGATGAAGATGACACACCATTAGAGGTAATTAAAGAAGATTTTCGTCAAGCTTGGGATGAAGCGATGACTGGAAAAACTATTCCTGCTGCTGAGATTTGGGATGGAATTGAAGATGTGTTAGCAAAAGTTTTTTCAACTTGAAGAAAATCAAATCACTTATGAGCGGTGTAAGCAAAAAATGGCGATCGCCTTCACACGATAACTGCTATCAATACCGCTTCGGCTATCCTTGAGGATTTTTACTAAAGCTGAAAAATTGCTGTAACGATTATCCGACTTGATATAATCCGATAATAAACAGCATATGGAAAACCTTTTACAATAGCTCGTCTGACATCACGATAAACAACAGCATATGATTGCCGGAAGTAAACAGATAGAATTTAATTTATCGTCAATACAATCTAAAAAATTTTCACCAAGTCGAGATTGCTAATTTTCATGCCAATTGTACGCTTCGTCTAATTAGACATCTGCGGGAAATAAAAAAACCTCTCTCCATGAACGCGAAAGCGGAGTGCGGTGAAAGCGTTTTCTCGTAGAGTACCACTAAAGCTGTAAGGAGAGAGGCCTTAAATTATAGTTGTATTTTGTAGGTTGGGTTGAATGCGAAGACAGCCCACCCGAAGCAATACGTCAAATAATTCAACTGTCAAATAATCTATTACTAAAACCAAAACTTCATGTTGGGTTAAAAGTGCATCTCAACTCTTCATCCATCATAAATTGATTGAAGGCACCTTTAACCCAACCTACTAACTTATACCTTTATTAAGAACTAATTGGCACTTGAGCTTTTATTGGATCCCATTTCTTTCCGGTAAAGGTAAATGTATACTCTTTAACTGCCTTATCAGAACCCTCTGGCAAGGCTTCTAAAGGATAAGTCGAAACAATAATATTTCCACGCACCGCCAATTCTTGAAAATCTGTGACAAAAATTTCATAATCAACTTTAGCAGTTTTAACCAAGTCTTCACTATCAGGAGCTGGGAAATTAAAGTTTAAGTTAGAGGCTTTAATTTTATCCGGGGACGTGCACTTCCAAACACCTTGTCCGCTTGTAAAACGATTATCAGGGAAACTTTGAGCACCCTCGGGTACACCCTTAGTTCCACCTTGATTTGAGTCGATAACAAAAAACTCCTGGTTTTGAGTCAAGTTAATCACCCTTTTCCCAGCAAATTTGCCCTCATACTGGGTATCTAAAACGTATGTCCTGGAATAATCTGCAGCACAAAATTCTTGTAACTGCTGTTCGTAGCTTTGATATCCATAAGCACTTGCTGGGCTAGGGAAAAAGGTTAGTGCGAATAAAGCACAAACCATAAACGCGGTCAAAATTTTACGAATTTGCATGCCTTTTTGATGTTTGTGAATATTACGTCAAGTTATTGACAGCCTCCAGGTTAGAGATTTACTTAGTGAATATCAAGTATTATTTACTACTTTTTTTATTTTATATAAGTCTATTTACTAATAAGAAAAGATGCTTTAATTGGTTTTTTTACATATGAACATAACTATTAGCGATTCATAATCCTTTCATAGCAGTATCGCTAGCAACATTAATGCAGTAACAAATGAAAATAGCGATAGATTACAAAGTAATTATTAAATAAATAAAAATTGTATTATAAACTACTATTATTTATCTCAGTAAACTTATATAAAACCAAAACGTCGATGTTGGGTTAAAGGTGTATTTCAATTTTTCTGCCATATTCTCCGCGTTACTTTGCGTTTACCTCCGCGCTCCTCTGCGTTTCCCTTCATATCTAAAACCAAAATATTGATGTTGGGTTACGGCGCATTCTCTGTTGTCGTTAACCATGAATTGATTCGTGCGCCTTCAACCCAACCTACCAGCTATTACCAATTACCAATTACCAAACTCAAAACCTCACTCGGCGCTGGCTTCATCAACGAAGGCAAGAAGTTGACAATTCCCGGAAATACAATTATCAATCCCAACACCAACAACTGAATCAAAATAAACGGAATCACACCACGATAAATATCTGCCGTAGTCACTTCTTCTGGTGCAACACTGCGTAAGTAAAATAAGGCAAAACCAAAGGGAGGTGTTAAAAATGAAGTTTGTAAATTCGCTCCTAAAATAACCCCGTACCAAACCAAATCAATTCCAAACTGTTGCGCTACCGGCACAAATAAGGGTATGACAATAAAGGCAATCTCGAAAAAGTCGATAAAGAAGCCTAACAGCAATACTACTGTCATACTTACTATCATAAATCCTACTTGTCCGCCGGGAATATTACTTAAAACATTTTCCATGAATATTCCACCATTTAACCCCTTAAACACCAAGGCAAAGGCAGTTGAACCAATTAATATAAACATCACCATGCTGGTAATTCGCATGGTGGCGTTACAAACTTGACTCAAGGTTGTTAAAGTTAATTTACGATATACAGCAGCAAGAATTATCGTTGCGACACAACCAACCGCTCCCGCTTCGGTGGGTGTTGCAAATCCAAAAAAGATGCTTCCTAATACTAATAATATTAAAATCAAAGGCGGTAACATTACCTGAAAAATCTTTGCTATTAAAGCTGAAATACCAATATTTCTAACTTCTGGAGGTAATGCTGGAGCAATTTCTGGTTTCAAAAACGCGATTATCAACACGTATAAAGCAAAAGCACCCGCCATCATCAAACCAGGAATTATCGAGCCAACAAATAAATCTCCTACCGATATGCCTAATTGATCTGCAAGTACTATCAATACGACTGATGGAGGAATTATTTGTCCTAATGTTCCCGATGCTGCAATAACTCCAGTTGCTAATTTTTTATCGTAACCGTAACGCAACATTATAGGTAAAGATATCAAACCCATTGCCACAACTGTCGCCGCTACAACTCCGGTAGTTGCTGCCAATAAAGCTCCTACAATTACCACCGCTAAAGCCAAACCACCCCGTATTCTTCCCAGGAGAATTCCCATCGTTTCCAAAAGTCGTTCGGCGATACCCGTTTTTTCTAGCATCGAACCCATGAAGATAAAGTAGGGTATTGCTAAAAGGGTATAGTTCTTCATGATATCGAAAATCCGCAATGGCATTAACCCGAATAATTGCAGATCGATAATTCCCAATGCACTTCCAATCAAAGCGAAGATAATCGAAACCCCACCCAGGGAAAATGCCACCGGATACCCCAAGGATAATAAAGCCAAAGCACCAGCAAACATTAATGGCCCTAACCAATCAATCATTACTGTTTTCCTCCTGGGGTTGTAAATAACCTTTAAAAATTGCCAAATTTTTGATAATTTGAGAGATTCCCTGCAATATCAGCAGAGCAAAAGAGATAATTATGGTAGTTTTGATCGGATACCGAGGTAAACCATCTGGATCTGAAGAAGTTTCCCAAATTGACCAGGAATTAACAATGGTTTCCCAAGAATAGAAGATAACTAAACCACAAAACGGAATTAAAAAGAATATTGTACCTAAAATTTCTATCAGCGCTTTTCGACGGGGATTCCATTTACTGTAAAATACATCAACCCGCACGTGTTCGTTATATTTGAGAGCATAAGCCGCCGCGAAGAAAAATATTAAGTCAAAAATATACCATTGAGCTTCAATATAAGCATTTGAACTCAAATTACTGCCAATTAAGCGTCCTAGATATCTGCCGACAACATTCCATCCACCCACAACTACTAATACTAATACCAGCCAAGTGGTAATTTTACCGATAACTTCGTTAAAGGCATCGATGATTCGCGATATTTTTAATAGTTTTTCCAAAGCCCCTATCCTTATATCAACCTTCTTATGAAGGTAGTTTACATCTCTAGGGGGAAGATTTATGTTAATCAGTTAACAGTGAGCAGTGAACAGTTATCAGTGAACAGTTACCAATTAAGATTTACGAATGTAGTGGGAGCGTCTCGCTCCCTAGCTGTAATTAACTCGAATAAAAACGTTATTTAAGATATTTTTCTAAACCCTGCTTTTTATCAAATCACTTCAAAAGAAAAATAATTGCAATTTAATTTTATAATTTAATTGAAATCGCAAAATAAATTAAATACGTCCAAACAGATTATATATAAAAAATATTGTACATTAAAAGTGACTTATATCACGTTTAAAAAACAACGTAATTTCGTGCTTTTATTGACAGTATTCTCATTAGTAACTGGTAAATTATTAAGCAAAATGTACTTTTATTAATTTTTATAGCAAAATACGGAACTTTTTTAGCGTTTACATGTCGGATTGTTGCATTTTCTCAGTAATTAAAGTATTTTATATTGCACTAAAAATATTGAAACCGTATTTAAACTGAAAAATAGCGAATAATCAAAGCTGTATTTGTGAAAATTGCAGCAAATAGTTTTGTTGTACTTTGATATTAAAATGAAGGCGATACGATATATTTTTCAGTATTGGATTTTACTCTAAACCCGAAAAAATAGTATTTATATGGAAAAAGGCCGAATTTATATAAATGCTATTTGTAAAAAATGCTGCAACTAATTCAATTTAAGAGTTTAATTATTTGTGCTGGTAGAGAATATTGAAGGGAAGAAGTTTTAGGAAAAGTTAGGTTGGAAGCAGCGAGAGGATATTAACCGTAAATCCTTGCTGCTTCGTTAAACGCTACGGAGTGCGAGTTGATAGTAGAAACGGTATATAAAAAGTATTGAAACATACTTGCATGAAACCGCATCAATCAAGCTATAACGTACTTATAACTACTATATTTGTATCGGTAAATGAAGTCTGGTTTTATCTTTAAAGGAATATTATTAACTACATTAATTGCTGTAATTGGAACCAGCTTGAAGCTATTTAACGATAATCGAGCGCAAAATGCTAAAAGAGCCGATTATTGCGCTAAAAAGAAACTACTTACTCAAGTAAAACCGGAAAAATACGATAGAAATGCATTGAAAGAAGGTGAAGGAACCTTTTACGACCAAGTTTCTTTTAAATCTAAGCCAGTGATTCCAGTAGTGGTAAACCCGGAGGCGTTAGACGGTAGAAAATGGGGAAGAGTTCCTCAGTCGGCAATAAAATATATCGGTAAGGGAGGAGACGGTAAAAGCTTGGGTGAATGGTTTAGCCCGGATAATTTTTATTTGCTTGAAGTTCCCAGCGATGCTAAGGGTTTGGCTTTTGCTAAACCCTGTTACGGTAACGGTGAGGTAACAGTTCATTCGATCAGAA
>JBARZF010000218.1:0-3444 GCA_049649675.1 Rivularia sp. (in: cyanobacteria)
ATCTAAAGCTATGACATCATCACCTATAAGGTTGTGTCCTCGTGCGTTTAGGGCTGCTGCCATTGTCGATTTACCACGTCCTTTATCACCAACAAAAGCAACTGCATTACCATTCATGACAACCGCACTGGCATGAAGCACTAAAAATCCACGCTGATGTAGTATCACTCCGATTGCAGCACCCAGAATAAACAGGCGTATTCTGCTTTCTTCTGCTTCTAAAACTGAATCAATGATGATTTCTTTACCTTCTCGAATTAAGATAGTTCCAATATTTTCCCAAAAAATATACATTCCTTCAGGAGTCAATTGGAAGCAATGTTCGACGGAATCGGTTTTTAAGGGAGAATTTTTTAATTTCTGTAGTTTAATTAGAACATCTTTATTAGCTTCATGATTTAGAAGCAGTTCTGGTAGAGGAAGTTCGGAATGAATACCTAAGCCATAAGCTGTATAACAATACATATTTTATTTTCCTTTAGAAACAATCTATTAATATTTTCTTCTTTATACAGCAAACATTAAGTTCAAGAATTTACGCTATCCCCCATTTTGAAGGTTAGTCCCTTTTAAAGCAAGGAATAGTCGATTTTTTTTAAATTACAGTTGAGTAATTTTTAAAACTGTCTAATGCATTGATGTTACTCAAATAATTGATTAAGACCTCTGCTTAAGTTAAGACTTAAGCAGAGGTGAATATAATCTATGTCAATTAGGGTTAATTAGGCATAAATTATATGTCTTGACTCAATCAATTCCTGAACTTAACTTTCAATTATGAAAGAGTTAGGTCAGTTAAAGGAGTGCTAGCTGGGAAAGCAGCGTCTATTTTTGTACCTTTGTCAGTTGCCTGAGTCAAAACTTCAACGTTACCGTGAACATTTAGCTCAGGTTTGGTGTAGGACTTCTTTTGATTAGACATAATTTTCACCTTTATTACTTGGTTTGTGTGTTATTTACAGTTCCCCATCAGTCACCCAAAGTATTTGGACAACTTTCTGGCTCGCTGTGCTATGAGATGATGAATGAAGGATCATCCCATAGGACAATGACCGGAAATTGACGGGACTATTGTATATCAGTTGAATTAGCTTGCATTAATACTTTGATAAATGCAGTTAATCGGCATAGCTTCAGGCTATTGAGCGCAGCCATAATCTTAAACAAACAAATTGCCAGATGGAAAACACATCCTGTGATGTTTGTGAATCCTTTTCAGATATCAATCGCTGATACAACTCTTGTAGAGCTTTGATATCTACATACTCCTCAATTGCTGTTGAATCTCGAATTAATTCCTCTAAGCAATTTTTATCGCGAGCAAGCAAATTCTCAGAGAAATTAGGCGTGAAGTCCATTTTGCTTGTGCGCCATTGAACTTCTACAGGCAGAATATTTGTCATAGCACGACGCATCACCATGCGACTCCAGCCTTTGTGTAGTTTTTGTTCTGATGGTATTGCCAAGCAAAACTCTACCAATCGTTTATCCCAGAAGGGATATCGCTGTTCTATAGAAAATGCAGCCGCAGCTTTATCTAAAACTTCCAGCGCATATACCTGTAGTCCGCTAGTAATTGTCTGGTAATGCTCTTTTTTAGCGCTTTCTAATGAAGGAGTCTGAGATTGTCGTAATTCACGGTAGCGTTCTTCTAAATTAATCCGTTCTATGAATTCGGGGTTAATGTTGTCACTCCAACGTGAAAGTGGCTCATATTGATTACTATTATTCGATGTCTTAGATAAACGTCGCTGTAGGCTCTTCCTAAGCCGTCTCACTAGCCTGAAGGGCTTTCGAGATACAGAATTCATCCCATAATTATAGAAATAAAGCCAAAATGTTTTCCAAGCTGATTCATTATAAGTTTTGCTAACCCCTCTAATCTCTTCGGCCAAAGCTAGCCAACGCCCTTGACGCGCTAGTTCATGTAGATATCCGTAGCCGTGGGAAACAACACCATCGCCATCATGACCGTCTAAGAGAACACGTACACCTTCTTTCTTTGTAGCACCATACAATCCCCAATTCATAATCGGCAATCCTGGTGCAAAAAACACTTCATCCTGATGCCACAAAATATTCTCTATATCACTCAAGGGACTGCGTTGGTCACCATCTACGTAATGCGGCTTCAAATTACCCCCATCTAAGACAGCATTTATAAATGTCCGTTCATCACATTCAGTATTGCTATTAAAGATGGCAGAAAAAGTATCCAGTATCTTGCCTTCCTGTGCAAGTATATTTCGAGCTACACAGGTAATTGAGGAAGAATCTAATCCACCGCTTAACAATGAGCCTACTGGTAAGGCACTTCGTAAACGACAGCGCACTGCTTCTGTGAAAATTCGGCGAAACTCCTGGGCATATTCTTCATCCGAACTCAGTCGTATTTCTTTTTCCAGGTCAAGCTTCCAGTAATTCTGAATCTCAATCCCGGCAACACTTATTTTAATGCTATGAGCAGGAGGAAGCCGCAAAATATCTTGATAAGAAGTAATTGTGGTGTCATCGAAGTTTTTAATCAGATAATCACCAATCCTGACTTCATTAACTTGACGCGGCACTTCTGGTAAGCAAAATATCGCTTTAATTTCGCTACCAAAAACGAAAGTATTATTAGCAAAGTAATAGTAGAAAGGCTTCACACCCATATGGTCACGAGCGCAAAATAATATCTGTTTACGCTCATCCCAAATCGCAAATGCAAAATCACCTAGTAAATGCTGTGGGCAATCTTCACCCCATTTCTCGTAAGCAGCTAATATCAGGTCACTATCAGTTATCTTATCAGCAGGACGATTATTTATCTGTAAAGCAGCTATCAATTCATCACGATTATCTATGCGAGCGTCGGCTGTAATTACTAAATCACCCCTTTGATTTACCAAAGGTAGCTTTTCTATAAGTGATTCGGGGGTAGTCCATAACATCCGGTGTCCGAAACCGACGCACCCATCAACCCAGATATCTGCACCATCTGGGCCGCGATGCGCCAATATATCAACCATTTTTGTCAAGTTTTCGCGGTCTACAGGACGTTCGTCAAGGTAGTGAATACCTACGATGCCGCTCATAATTTAATTCCTTCAAGGGATGGTAGTTGAATGTAGCGTGGTAGATCCGGTAGATAACCGATAACAACGTATCCCTGATATTTAATCCAAGCGTGCGCTTCTAATTCTCCTGATTCTGCTTTAGCAACCCCGATGCATAATTCCGGGGGAAAACCGCTATGACTCATCAATACTTGAGTCGTTAAAGCTCTTGCTAAACACTTTGCACCACCTGGCATATAGCGCGTTGCAACATTGACACCCCAAACAACTTGACCTAAACGAGCATTTGGGAGTGGGAATTTTATCGTACTGAGTTTATTTACTATTTTCAATAAGATGCGAAACTCCAGCAACAGCAACCCTAACCGAATTGCTCCTAGTAAAA
>JBARZF010000219.1:0-3588 GCA_049649675.1 Rivularia sp. (in: cyanobacteria)
TTTTCTAGTTACCGTGCGGTTAAATTTCGCTATAATAATTAGACTTTGTACTTAGCAAAACAATTATTTTAATCGAATATAAATTAAATAACTTTGTTGTATTAAAAGCAATGTATTTTGTCTTAACTAATTTATCGAATAAAAATAGAATAAGCGGATAATTTGCATCAATTTCATTAATCGTCTTGGAATTCGGAGTTGACGAGAATCGCTATTATGTAATATTACTGTAGTCATAAATCCGGGAACCGTATAATTGAAATGGTAGACAAGTATTACCAGTAGAATTACTCTGGCTAACAGTATTAAATAAAGGAATTTAGGTTTATGGCAGAACCTGTAACCACTTTTACAGCAGCAACGATCGCAACTCTAGCTTTTACTAAGTTTATTGAAGGTGGAGCTGGTAAATTCGCGGAGAAGTTTACTGAAGCTGCTTTACAGAAGATGGATGAACTCCGCAAGAAGATTTGGAGTAAGTTGCGGGGTAAGAGGAATGCAGAAGCTGCAATACAAGCGATTGAACAAGGTTCTGGGGAAAATATAAATCAAGAATTAAACCGCTTGGCTGTATATTTGGAAGATGTTATGGCTGAAGAACCGGAATTTGCAGCCGAGTTACAGGTAATTGCACGGGAAATCAACGCTGGTAAGCTACAAGATAACAGCCAGATGACACAAAGTAACTACGACAATAGTACGGGTTATCAAGTCAAAAATGAAGGTGGTGAAAATTACATGGGTAATATCACCATTAATAAGAATACTTGAGTGCAGTCGTCAGATTCGGCACCTGACAAAGTAAATGCCGTTGGTACTATTATTGACAATAACCTTCCCGATACACATTTTTGGCAGGGAAGGGTAGAGGAATTTGCAAAATTACGAGAATGGTTTGATTCTGGGACAATTAAGCTAATTGGGGTAAAAGCAGCTGGTGGTTTTGGTAAGTCGGCTTTAGTAGCTAAGTTTTCTGAGGAATTAACGGATTTTACCGAGCAAAGTTGGAATGTTGTCTGGACTACTTTTAGTCAAGCTTATCCTTTTGCTGTGTGGGGAAGATGGTTATTAGATAAGTTAAAGCAGCCAGCACCGGAAAAAGATGATGAGTTGATTGTTGCTGTATGTCATGCTCTTGCTTCCCAGAAATATTTATTGATATGGGATAATTTAGAAACTTTGTTACAAGCTGATGGTAGTTGGTTGGATGATGCTTACCGTCAGTTTTTATTGAGTTGGTTCAATTCTCACAGTCAAAGCATTATTTTGGTGACGAGTCGGGAACAACCCCTATTACCTGCGAATACTCTCAATCAAAGTAAATGGCTGGCTTTAGATGGTTTAACTACCGATGCTGGAGTTGCTTTGCTCCAAGATTTGGATATTTCTGGGAGCGATTTCGATTTACAGCAGTTTGTCGAGTATACAGCAGGACATCCTTTATTACTTAAACTAGCTGCGGGGATATTACATGAGGAAGAAGGAGAAGAAGTTAATATTACTGCTTGGAAACAAAATATATTCCAAATTCTAGGTTTGCATCGTAACGATCCAGAAGCAAGCATTAGTAAAATTCTCGATGCTAGTATTGCACGTTTGCGTCCCCACTTACAAGTTTTCTTGTTTAGATTAAGCGTTTATCTTTTACCTTTTGATACAGAAGCAGCAGCGTTAATGCAGTTGAATCTTACTCCTGATTCTGAAATGACTTTAGAGCAGGTAAAAGATGAGTTGCGTAAGTTGGTAAAACGTTGTTTGTTGCAGGAAAGTAAACAAGAAAGCAACCAGCAACGAGTTTGGATTTTTCAGTTTCAACCTTTGATTCAAGATTATTTACAGCAAAAAATCTCAGACGAAGAAAAACAAATAGCTCATCAACAAGCAATTACCTATTACGAAAAACACCGCAAACCGCAGTTAGAGTCAACAGACGAATTAGAAGCAGTTTCAGAATACCTGCAAATTTTTCACCATTACTGCGAATTAAAAGATTACTTATCAGCTTTTAATATTCTTCAACAAGAAACTAACCCCGATGAACGTTACAGCAATTGCGATTCTTTATTACAATTCCGTGGTTACAATGCTATACGTTTAACTTTTTACGAAAGATTATTAGCAGAATGGTTTCCACAAACAGATGATGTTATTAATTTAAAAAACATACTTTTGTCATTGCTAACGACAGTGAAGCAATCTCAAATTCCTGCGGTTGCTACGTTACATATCGTAACTCTCATAGTAACAAATCTAATATCAATCTTATTCCAAAATTTAATACCCTTTATCAATACAATTAAAACTTACGGTGATGTTTTACAATTCCTCAAACGAAGTGATGAAGCATTAAATCGTTACGAAGATGCTTTAAATTATTATCGCCAAATTGGAGCAAAGCTGGGTGAAGCTAATACGTTAAGAGCAATCGGTGATGTTTTACAATTCCTCGATAGACGTGATGAAGCATTAAATCGTTACGAAGAAGCTTTAAATTATTATCGCCAAATTGGAGATAGGCTGGGTGAAGCTAATACGTTAAAAGCAATCGGTGATGTTTTACAATTCCTCGATAGACGTGATGAAGCATTAAATCGTTACGAAGATGCTTTAAATTATTATCGCCAAATTGGATCAAAGCTGGGTGAAGCTAATACCTTACAAGCATTGGGCAAATTACAATCCAACCCCCATGAAGTACTAAGATATCTCCAACAAGCACAAAATTTTTATATTCAAATCCAAGATATTTACAGTCAAAGCCGTAATTTACTTTTTATCGCTGATGCACAATTAAAAAATGGAGATAAAGCAGCAGCGATATCTTCTTTAACTGAAGCATCCCACCTTGCCAACACTATCAATTTTCAACCTCTTCAGGAATACGCTGGATCTAAAATTGCCGAAATTCAAAATCCTTCAAAACCGAATTTGTGGTTATTTTTGCGGGGATTGTTGAGAAAGCGTTGGTTGATGTTGAGTTTATTGTTTTTGTTGGGTTTGATGGTGGTTTTGTTGCTTTATAGGTAGGTTCAATTTATAACCACCCGCTTCAATTCGCAATTCACCTTGTTTCCAACCTTGATAAATAGGTGCTTTTCCTCCTGCGGCATTTTGGTAAACAGCGAAGTGATTCTTCCAATTATGTAAATTACCATTTCGCCAAACCTTGGGTAATTCTAAAGCTTGATATTGCAATTTCACTTTTCCTACAACACCTTGATATTCAACTACACCGCTATCAATTTGATTTATATCTAAACGAGATTTAGCAAGTAGCGAATTTTGAAACTGCTGAAAATTTCCGTGAGTTTGTTTTTCACCTATTTCTAAAGCGAATCCACTGTAACTATTTCCGGTACCAGTAGCAGTTAAAATTTGGTCTTCGGGATATCTTTTAGCTATTTCTCCGGTTTTAGTGGTGTTAATTCCTTCAATATCAAGATTTATTGGTGTTAAAGCCAACCATGTTTTTTCGTAACGAATAAAGGTGACGTTATTTTTATTTTCTATTTTGGTCGATTTAGGTAAAAAGAATTGAAAAGGTGTTTTTTGTTTATCGTTGAGGAAGATTATTAAGTTGCGGTATTG
>JBARZF010000220.1:0-1632 GCA_049649675.1 Rivularia sp. (in: cyanobacteria)
ATCAAAGACATCAGCAATAACATAGTTAACTGAAGAATCGGGAAACCTTTGTTTGCACCAATCTATAGCTGTAGGAGAAATATCAAAAGCCGTTACGTCAAATCCTTTTTCGGCTAAGATTTCGGCATCGTCTCCCAATCCACATCCTACAACTAAAGCTTTCCTAAGTGAATCTTTGCCAAATTGTGGATTTTGATTTAACCAATCTTTGAGATAAGCATTTGCAGTCATGTTTGCCCAAGGAACTTGATTTGAGTCTCCTTTGGCTTTGGTATATACGCTGTCGAACCAGTTTTGAGTCATTTCAATTTTGGATTTTAGATGCAGGGATTTTGGATTAATAAGAAGATATTTGTACAGTTTAATTTAATAATCCGGCGGTTGAAACCGCTGCTACACAGGCAAAACCCGCCGTGGCAGCGGGTTATAAATTTAGTTATTTATCCCAGGCATTTCAATAAAAGTGGGCAATTTTTTGATGGAATTACACCATTGATTTATGGCAGGATATTTATCTAAACTCACACCACCTTCGGGTGCTAAAGCAATATAGGGAAAACAAGCAATATCGGCAATGGTAGGACGATTTAAAGCTAACCACTGATATTTAGTTAAATGTTGTTCGATAACACTTAAAATTGACTCTGCTTTTTTCTGCGCTGCATCAACGTTAATTCCAAAGCCAAACTTTGTACCTACTCTAGCATCAGCAGGGCCGCGAGCAATTTCGTTTGCTGCTGTTAATAACCATTGAGTTACCTGTGCCATTCCGGCAGCATCGCTAGGAAACCACGCTTCTCCACCATGTTTTTTAGCTAGATAAACTAAAATTGCTTGGGAATCTCTCAAAATTACATCGCCATCTTCCAATACTGGGACTTGTCCGAAAGGATTTAACTGTAAAAATTCTGGTGATTTTTGCTGTTTAGCCACAACATCTACAGGTACAAGTTCGCATTTAATATCCAGTAAGGATAAAAATAAACGTACTTTGTAGCAATTTCCGGAAAGCTCTAAATCATATAGTTTCATAATTGAAATCTCGAATCGTTTGTTGTTGTGTAATAGAAGGATAAATTTGGTCGAATTCTAATACGTTGCCATCTGGATCTCGAATGAAACAAACTCGACGACGCTCTCCAAGATATTTTGGCTATATCGGTAACTTTAATATTTTCTTGCTCTAATTTCTTTAACAATACATCCAAATCATCTACAATAAAGGCTTATTAGTAATTTCTGGATACTTTATCGGTTCATCCATGAGAATATTTTTATCCCGTTTTGCTCTATTGAAGATCAAATTAATATAAACACCACCATCTGTAACTAACTCGCTGGCTTGCTCCTCTGGGAAATACTTCTATAAAGATAAATCCTAACTTTTCGTAAAATTCTAAAGCTTGAAGGCGATCGCTCACCCGAATCCCTATATGCTCGTAAGCAATTATTCTCATTTACTGTACCGAAGGCTCGATTTAGAGGTGATAAAAACCGTACCGATTGTTGTGTCAAATGTCAATACAGCCAAAAATAATTGTAAATGGCCAGAGAAGAAGCGATAGTCAAATTAATTCCAGCATTTAGGAAGCATGGTTATGAAGGTGCAACTTTGTCAAAGCTTTCAAAAGC
>JBARZF010000221.1:0-8194 GCA_049649675.1 Rivularia sp. (in: cyanobacteria)
CAACTGTAGAATCAATAATTCTCTCGAATCCTACACCTCTTTGCTCGAAAGGTAAATCAGTTGTATTACTATCACCATCTAAATCAAAAGTATCTTCAGCAATACTGCTATTACTTCCGGCATTAACTGCAGGGCTACCGTTTAATAATGCATGAGTTTGAGTTAATCCACCGTTATCTTGTAAAGTACCTAGTTTGGCATCAATAGGATTTGTAGAATCGCCAACTATATCACCATTAGCTCCATTTGTAAAACTAGTTCCTTCACCGTTACCAATTAAATTATTTCCATTGCTATTAGTAATACCTGTAAAAGTAAAAGGAATACCAAGAGTAACAGTAAATTGATTTGATATATCATCATTACCAGCATTACCTGCAATAATACTGTTGCTAACTGTTAAAACACCGACGTTAGCAATACCACCTCCTGGTTGAGAAGCTGCTGTATTATTGGTAATAGTGCTGTTGCTAATTGTTGCATTTCCACCTGCTGCTGGATTATTAGGGGCACTTTGATTCAATGTATTAACTAATCCACCACCACTTTGTAATGCAGTATTACCACTTAAAGTACTATTAATTAAATTTAGAGTACCATCATTACGAATACCACCACCGTTTAAAGCTGTATTACCGCTAAAGGTGCTATTTATAATATTTACTGTTGCAGCAGTAGTATTAATTAATCCTCCACCACCACTGGTTTGAGAGCTTCCGCTTAAAGCAGTATTACCAGCTACGGTACTATTAATAAGAGTTAAATTACCGTCGTTGCGAATACCACCACCATCGTCAGCAGCTTGGTTATTTCTAACTACAATATTTTCTAAAGTTAAATTACCACGATTCCAAATACCACCACCGTCATCGTTGGAATTACCTTCTTGAATTATAAAACCATCAAGAATTGTGGTAGCAGTATCGCTTAATTTGACTACGTTATAGCTTGTATTGTCACCGCTAAGAATAGTTTCATTATTCTTTATTTCTGTGATATTTCTATCAGATAAATTAGCTTCGGTACCTGCAAAACCACCGTAGATAGCAACATTATCTTTTAACTCAAAACTTGCATCGCTAGTTGCTCCCGGTTTATAAATACCTTTAGCAACCCAAATTTGATCACCAGAATTAGCAGCAGCTAAAGCCGATTGTAAATCTGTATAAGCATTAGCCCACAAACTACCGTTATTATCTCCTGTAGCGTTAGAGTTAACGTAAATAGTTCCTACAACTGGGTTAACCGTAGTAGAAATAGTATTTGTACTAGCAGAAATTGCACTTTCACCACCGTTTGTTGTCACATCAATAGTAGTAGCAAACCCGCCGCTATAACTATCATCTAAAGCTCTAACAGTAAGTAATGGTGGTGTACCGTTGAAACTTCCACCAGGAAGGAAACGAATTAAAGTATTTTCGCTCAATGCAAAAGCATTAGTATCATTTACAGTAGCAGCAATATCATTCCAAGTACTACTGTCGGTGGAATATTGCCATTTACCTTCGTTAGTAACAGAATTCCCTACTACAGCAACACCGCTTAAACTTGCTTCCGTATCTATATCTTGGAATTTACCGTTAAATAAATTAGCAATAGTTTCCCCTGCCGGAGTATCAACACCTTCATCTACTGCTGCAAGAGTTGCATCACCAGTAAAGCTGGGAGCGTCGTTAATGTTGCTGAAATTGACTGTTGCGCTACCGCTATCAGTTAAATCACCGTCGCTAACTTCAACGTTATAGCTGGGAGCATTTTCACTTCCGTTGTGGATAAATTTAACTAAATTATTGGTTATTTGTTGTTGAGTAAAGCTAGTTGCTGCAACTCCATCAACTTCAAAGTTACCGTTTGTAACATTGCTGACGGTGAAAGTTAAGGTTGTGTCGTCGTTATCAATGTCTGTTGCAGAAAGATTTGCATTTGAAAGAGTAACAATTCCACCTTCATTAATTATTAAAATGCTATTTGAAATTGTTGGAGCATCCTTGATAGGATTAACCGTAATTGCAGCAGTTTCTATGTCACTACTAAATGCTGTACTTCCACCGTTTGTTGTAGTATCGGCAATACCACCATTACTTCCAGTAGTTGTATCCCAAGCTCGGAAAGTAATACCGTCGTTGATAGTACCGTTATAGTTAGTATTAGGCAGGAAATAAATTCGAGTATCTGTATCTGCTGCTAATAAACGCGCATTGTTATCCGATACATTTTCCAAAGGATTCCAATTACTACCGTTGTCAATGCTGTAAAACCAACTTCCATTAGTAGTATCCGCTGCCGTTATAGCAATTCCGGTAACAGCACCAGTATCTGTATCTGTAACATTATCTAACTCTCCTGCTGGTGGATTTAAGTCAACTAACTGAGAAACCAGATTACCAACTACTCCAGAAGGTACTGCTGCATCTTCATCAACTGTAGTAAAAGAAAGATTTTTGCTGTTGTCTAAAACGGGAGCGAAGTTAGTATTTAATACACCAGTGTAATTAACGATAGTCTCTACAGAGAAAGCAGACAGAGAATTTACTTTTCCTCGATTAATATCTAATTCCCAATTACCACCTTTTTGAGCGTTTCCAATTGCTGTTGTAGAAGCAGCAATATCCGCTTTAGTTATTCCATGCAGCTTGTCGATAAACTCTTCCCCAGCGTCACCTGCTGCCACATTACAACCGTAGAGGAGCAGAGAGAGGGAGGAAGGGAGAGAGGGAGGAAGGGAGAGAGGAGAGGGGGGCTTCTGGCTCCCAGTCTCTGGCTGGGAAGCCATTGCTTGAGGCTCTGCCTGTTGATTATTGTAAGTAAACCATTGTTTGAGTTGCTGACTATAGTTATTTAAATTATCTAGATTTAATTGAGAATTACCTAAATACAAACAACCGGGGGAGCCGTGAGAAACAATATGAACTTTAGTAAAAGAGTTTTGCGCTAATACGTATGTAATTTGCTCGATTCCATCGCGCTTGGAGTCGAGGATAACTACTGCGATTCCCGGTTTTACACCATTAACTAAACTTTGATAATCATAAACTCCTCTATCGATGAAAATGATTTCTTGAGAAGGGATTACAGGTAAAGATTGATTTTGGTTGTTAATAGATAGTTTCATTGTAAGTAATTATTCGTATGAAAATAGATTATTTTAGTAGCAAATAATGGATCGATCTAAATGACAAAATGGCGTTTATTAGTACCCAGATGTAGCGATCGCGCTCATTAGGGTGCCACTTGTACACCGTTGAAAACATATGATTACTTGTTTATCCAGCGGAAACAAGCTTTTACATCACTAAGGCGTTATTAGCGCTAATGACATAAATAAAAATGTGAATTAAGTATAAAAAGTAGGTAAAAGCACAATTAATAATTTATGCTTTTACCTAGAAAACAACCACTGTGTTTTTACTCAATTAGCTGATATCGTCGTAAATTAGCCATTTATCCGGCGATTAAAACTGCACGTTGCTACAACGCGCTTGTACGCAACGCACTGGCTCTGCTACACCAAGGCAGGGGTTATTAATCCAAAATTTAACGATTAATTAACCGCATTAAGACAACTTTTCTCTCACAAACGCTTCAAATTCTTCTAAAGTTTGACTGACACCCACCACTAACGAGCGCTGCATAAATTGTGGAATAATATCTATTAATTTCAAATCTGGAAAAATCAAACTATGCTCAGATTCAATATACTTTCCTTCCTGCAACAAATTGATTCTTAATTTACCACCAGAGAAAACCCATAATTCCGGTACTGCTAGAGCTTCGTAAGCATCAACCTCAGTTTTGGAAGTAACGTCAGTTTCCAATGCTAAATCGGGTGGTGGATCTATATCCAAATCAATTCTTTGCTTGCCAATGACAGCTTGATAATTTTGAATATAAAAGCAATCATCCGGTTCAATACCTGCTGCCATTCCCTGACGCTTAAAGGTACTTGAGCCAAAAGGTTCCCATGCAAGACGCTTTATTTTCAACAGTATTTTTACTAAATCGGCGAGCAATACTTTTGACCTTTCATGTTCTGGTAATGGAGCCATAATTTCTAATATTTCATTAGAATATGCAATTCGGGATGTACGAAATTCCCCTAATTGTGTGATAATTTCTTCAAAACCTTCCCAGGAAACAGGCTGTAACGTTACCTTTTGTCCCGGTTGTAACTGTAAATTAATAGAAGTTGCCAGCATAAATTATTTTCCCTTAGCTAACATACCATTTTCAGGTTACTAAATAACTATTTTATTGACCCCTGAATACCCAAAGACTATTAACATAAGAAGAAAGCCTTTACTTATCTTCACAAAAACCGTGACTACCACACCACAAACAACAACCACTTTTGAAAAACTCTTTTGGATTTGGAAGGGTTACAAAATTCAATACACCGTCATGGGTACGGGAAAACCTTTAGTATTAATCCACGGTTTCGGTGCATCTATCGGACATTGGAAGAAGAATATACCCGTATTAGCAGAGGCTGGCTATCAAGTGTTTGCACTGGATTTATTAGGATTCGGTGGCTCGGATAAAGCACCCATTGAGTACAGTGTAGATTTATGGGTAGAGTTGCTCAAAGATTTTTGGGAAGAGCATATCAAGCACAGAGCCGTATTTATCGGTAACTCTGTAGGTGCGTTAATAAGTTTGACTATTGCAGCAGAGCATCCCGAAATTACTAGCGGCGCTGTTTTAATTAATGCTGCGGGAGGATTGAGCCATCGCTCGGACGAATTAAACCCACCGTTGCGCTTTGTGATGGGGAGTTTTAACAAATTAGTCAGTCATCCCATAACGGGTAAATTCGTATTTAATAATATTCGCAGAAAATCGCAAATTAAACGCACGCTTTATCAAGTGTATCGCGATCGCAATGCCGTCACCGATGAATTAGTAGATATGCTTTACGAGCCATCCTGTGACGAAGGCGCACAGCAAGTATTTGCATCAATATTAACAGCCCCTCCCGGTGATTCCCCAGAGGAATTATTACCTAAAGTAGAGCGTCCATTATTGGTAATTTGGGGTGCAGATGACCCCTGGACACCGATCGCAGGTGCCAAAGTTTACGAACAAGCTAAAGAAAATGGTAAAGACATCAAAATCGTTCCAATACCCGGAGCAGGGCACTGTCCACATGATGAAGTTCCCGCAAAGGTGAATCCTGAAATTATTGAGTGGATGGGGTAGAGGGGGGAGAGTAACTAGTTACAACTGGTTCCCAGTCTCAGGCTGGGAAATCATTGCATGAGGCTCTGCCTCCAGTCCATTACGAGGCAGAGCCTCTTAAAGTATATTCCCAGGTAGAACCTGGGAACAAGAAATCCCCAATTACCAATTAATTAACTTTTAAAAGTATTACAAGCATCAATACTACCTGTTTGAATTCCGCGTTTAAACCATTTGACGCGCTGTGCGGAACTTCCGTGGGTGAAGGATTCGGGGACGACATATCCTTTGGCTTGCTTTTGCAGTCTATCGTCTCCGATGCTTGCGGCTGCATTCATTGCTTCTTGAATGTCTCCTTGCTCGATAATTTGTCTCTGTCTTTGAGCGTGATGTGCCCAAATACCTGCGAAACAATCGGCTTGTAATTCTAGTTTGACGGAAAGTTGGTTTGCTTGTACTTGCCCAACTCGATTTTGTACGCTTCTAACTTCGTCAGATATTCCCATCAAATTTTGGACGTGATGTCCGACTTCATGAGCAATTACATATGCTTGAGCAAAGTCTCCGGGTGCGCCAAGTTTATTTCTTAAATCTCGGAAAAAGCCTAAATCTAAATATACTTTTTGATCTGGGGGACAGTAAAAAGGACCGACGGCAGAACTAGCATAACCGCAAGCCGATCGTACTGAATTCTCAAAAAGAACTAATTTTGGTTCTCGATAGTTTCTCCCCATTTGCCGAAATAGTGGTTTCCAGGTATCTTCGGTATCGGCTAATACTACTGAAACAAATTGTCCCATTTCGTCTTTAGGTTGAGAAGTTGTTTGAGTTGGAGCTGAAGAGCCGCCATCTCTGGGAGTAACCTGCTCAATAATGGCTGGATCTACACCTAAAAGAAGCGCAATCACTGTCAGAATCAAACCACCCAAACCACCACCAACTAAGCCCGGAGAAACACCTCCACCGCCGCGTCTGTCTTCAACATTGTCGCTTCTTCGACCAAATTCCCAACGCATAATAATTAGTAAATAGTAATTTCTAGTTCGTAATTATTATACAGGTGAGTTTTGATACCCATTCTTGATTAATTACGAATTCCCGTTTGTCAGCAGTATGAACGATTAAAGTCAATTATGTAAACTAACTTTAGTCTGGCTTCTGAATTTTTCGTTTATAGCTAAAGAGAGAGAGATGAAAAAGGTCTGCATGTTAAAGGTTTACAATTACTATTGGTTTCTTGCGTGGAATATCAAAACATGACAGAAAATACTAACAGACAATCTCTGAAAACACAGCTAATGCAGCGAGTAGAAGTTTTATCCTCGCAGCAAGCTATATTTCCACAACCAGAACCAGCTATAGATAAAACCATCGGAGAATTAGAAGAAATTAACCCAAATCCTCAACCGTTAAATTTAAATAATCAAGCTTTAATATCTGGTAACTGGCAGTTAATATATGCCTCTAACGGAACAGTAGTTACCCGTCAAGTTGCGACAATTCCAGATTGGACGGGAATTAAAATCAAGCAAGTATATCAAAAATTGAATTGTAGTAACACCGGAATTACAACTTCTAACTGTGCCGAAATCGAATTACCTTTATTAGGAGAATGGAAAATTCAGGCTAATGGTATTTGGAAGTGTAATGAAGATAAAAAAACTGCTTTAGTTAGCTTTGATGAATTTGCGTTTCAAGCAACAAAACTTTTTAACTTACTATTTAATTTACCCGAATTAAAAATCCCAGTTATGGAAGCTCTCCGCAACGAAGCAGTATGGATAACATCTTATTTAGATGAGGAAATTCGAGTCGGAAGGGGGAAATTGGGGAATTTATTTTTGTTCGAGAAGAGGGGGTAGAGGGGGAGACAAGGAGACAAGGAGACAAGGGGAAGTTAATAATTAATAGTTATTTTCCCATGCCCAATGCCCTATGCCCAATCCCCAATGCCCCATCCCCAATGCCCAATCCCCAATGCCCATGCCCAATTCTCAAAATTTAAGTACGATTGTTCTACCATAACTACAGTAACGATAGTATTATTAAAGATTGTTCTTTGCCGCCCACCTTGCTGATATGTCAGAAACTAAGTTAGCTGCATCCTTAAATGGAAAACTCCCTAACTCTAACCAAAATACAATCCGCATTCGCGGTGCTAGGCAGCATAATTTAAAGAATGTCGATCTAGAAATTCCTTCGCGTCAACTGATTGTTTTTACTGGAGTTTCTGGCTCTGGTAAGTCTTCTTTGGCTTTTGATACCATTTTTGCTGAAGGGCAACGCCGTTATGTTGAGTCCCTTAGTTCCTATGCGCGTCAGTTTTTGGGACAAATGGATAAGCCGGATGTGGAGGCGATTGAAGGTTTAAGCCCAGCAATTTCTATCGATCAAAAGTCTACTTCTCACAACCCGCGTTCGACTGTAGGAACGGTAACGGAAATTTACGATTATCTACGTTTGTTGTTTGGTAGGGCTGGCGAACCCCATTGCCCGGTGTGCGATCGCTCTATTGCTCCCCAAACCATTGATGAAATGGTTGATAAAATCATGGAGTTGCCCGATCGCACCAAGTTTCAAATTCTGGCTCCGGTGGTTCGCGGTAAGAAAGGTACTCACGCCAAATTATTATCTAGTCTTGCTTCTCAAGGTTTTGTCCGAGTTCGCATTAATGGTGAGGTGCGAGAACTTTCGGATTCTATAGAATTAAATAAAAAATATACTCATACTGTAGAAGTCGTTATCGACCGTTTAATTAAGAAAGCCGGCATTGAAGAGCGTTTGGTTGATTCTCTCTCTACGTGTTTGAAACAGTCTAACGGAATAGCTGTTATTCTGTATACTCCTACCTCCCTGGAGAAGGAGGGGGATAAAGAAGAAGATAAAGACCAAGAATTAGTATTTTCGGAAAATTTTGCTTGTCCGGAACATGGCGCGGTAATGGAAGAATTATCGCCGCGCTTATTTTCTTTTAATTCTCCTTATGGTGCTTGTTCTAATTGTCACGGGATCGGAACAT
>JBARZF010000222.1:0-6804 GCA_049649675.1 Rivularia sp. (in: cyanobacteria)
GGTAGCCAGGAAGGACGATTCATCACTTCACCCATTGTTGAAGATAATTCCGCCATGCGAACGGGATGAGGTGCTGTGGCATTGTATACCCCTGACATTTCCGATGTAGTTAGAGCTTGCAAGATTAAACTGACTATATCGTCTACGTGAATCCACGAAAACCACTGTTCGCCACTACCTATAGGACCACCTGCAAATAGCTTGAATGGGGTAATCATTTTACCCAGCGCACCACCCATTCCCAGCACAATTCCAAATCGCAAAATTACCAATCGTACATTGCTATCCGTAACTTTCTGAGCTTCTGCTTCCCAATCCTGACAAACTTGAGCCAGAAAATCGCTACCAGAAGGACTATTTTCATCAAAAGTGGCGCTTCCGCTGGTACCGTAATAACCAACCGCAGAAGCATTTACTAATACCTTTGGTTTCGTTGGGCTATTGGTAATAGCTTCAACAATTTTTTGCGTAGTTAGCTTACGACTATTAAGAATTTCCCGTTTACGTTCGGTTGTCCAACGCCCTTCGCTAATAGGTGCCCCTGCAAGATTAACTATACCTTCACAACTAGCTATCTCCTGAAGCCAAGAACCTGAAACTGTGGGTGTATAAGCAGTAATTTCGACATCAGGATAAGCTAGGGTTGGGAAAAGCTTTCGAGCGCGTTCGGTATCGCGGGTTAGTACCAGTATTTTCGTACCTTGCTTTTGCAGTCTTTCTACCAAACGACTACCTACAAATCCCGTTGCTCCAGTAATTGCGACTTTCATGTTTTTTTTCCTGCACCAAACCACTATTTTACAAGGTTTGAGAACCTTAAACTAAATGCCCGGAAGAAAAATCAAACAACGCAAAACTAGAAAAAATTTGATTCACAGGAATTATCGGTAATACTGTCAGAAAAATTGCCATCTTATCTTGTAAATGAATTGTATTTACTTGGATTTTACGTACTTAGGTATTATAAGATGGACAAATTATTATAAGGCGTGGGGCTACTATGGCTCGCTATACCTGTTCATATATTGTTTCTCTTCCCATCGATCATCTGCAACCGCTGGTTATAGAGCTTTTGCAAGAATGTAATTTAGATGTGCAATATTATACATCAGATTATATTCTGGCACGAGAAGTACCCGGTAGCGTTCCTTTCTCAAAATTTGTCACCATAGAGGTACTAATTGATAAAAGCACGGCGACTGAAACAGAAACCAAAATGAATTTAGTGTTTAAAAATGAGGAATTACCACTCCAAGTTGATAATCACTGCCGACAAGTTTTTGAAATTATTAAGCAAGTAATTCAGGATTGCCGTCACTGGCATTTAACTGAGACTCTTGCCGGATAGAAGCTTTTTTGATTGTTTAGGCATTGGTTGCGGCTGGATACAACATTTAATTGGTCGCAACAAATAGCCATTATTTTTTTTAATAGCAGTCCCGCCGATAAGAGGGAGTAGGGAATAGAAAGTAAGGGTTTGTTTAGCCCTGCCCTCGAATAGCGCATTCCGGTAAATAAAACCAGAAAGTTCTGTTTCTACTTTCCTTCAACCTGCGATTTTGGGTTATGTTAACAATAAATTTTTGTAAATGCAGTAATTTGTTTAGGAGGAGAATATAGAAGCACCAGTGCCCAAAAAATTCCCCTCCGAGAAGTGAATCGCAACTTTCTAATCCTCAGTATCTTCAGTCATACTGGGATTAATTAATGTAATATCATATTCACTAGCGTCTGTTTGCCCTGTTTGAGTCACATCCCTTTGAAGCAAGTAATAAATAGCCCGTACTTGCGGTCCGAATACAACTTCATCTTCGTTTTTTAAATCGTGGGCTGGTATTTTGCTACGTCCGTTAATCATCAAACCATTGGAACTAGCTTTGCCTTTACCATTACCATCTACAATACGATAATAAAATCGCTTGTCATTGTCACTATCTCTCGGTAGTTTAACTAACGTTGCATGACGACGCGAGACAAATTGCGATACTAAATGAATATCGCAATCACGATCTCTTCCAATAGAATAAAGAGATTTATCTAAAATAAATTCTTTACGTCCCTGGTCGTCTTCTATAATCAAGATATGAGTTTCATTCGATTGTACTGCCATAGACTTATCGTTGCTACAATCGGTTGAACTGTCAGCAATCAAGATTCGCTTTTTGGTATAGTTTGTTGCCATTGTCGAATCATTCCTCAGTGGTCAGAAGCTGCGATCTATAAAATCGATTTCGATCCTTGAGTAAAGCATTATTGCTTTACTTTGGAATATTTATGCAGCTTGAGATATCGTTTCTACAATAGATGTGAGAAACGTAACACAATACTACTGACCTAGTTTAACCTGAGATGAGGTAAACGAATATTTTTGCTAACAAATAATACCTCTAAAGGAGGATTTTAGGAATTAAAGTCAAACCTTCTTAATAGAAGAGAGTTAGTAACTACGCTAACGGAACTAAAGGCCATTAAAGCAGCAGCGCCTCCGGGATTCAGAATAAAACCGAGGCTCGGTAATAATACACCAGCAGCTAAAGGAATCCCGAATATGTTATATGCGAATGCCCAAAATAAATTTTGACGGATTTTATTGAAGGTAGCTCGACTCAAAGCAATGGCTTCTACAACATCTTTTAATTGATCTCGCATTAGCACAATTTCCGCAGCTTCCATCGCTACATCTGTTCCGGAATGCAGGGAAATACCCACATCTGCTTGAGATAAAGCTGGTGCATCGTTGATCCCGTCTCCTACCATTGCTACTAAAGATTTAGGATGACTATTTTGCAATGATTCGATAACTGCTGCTTTTTTTGCTGGAGGAATACCTGCTATAGCATCATCGGGATTTAATCCTAATTGTTCTGCTGTAGCTAAAGCGGCTTCTTGGGTATCGCCACTAAGTAAGATGATTCGTAAGCCTAAAGAACGAAGTTTTTCTACAGTTGAACGGGCATCTTCTCGTATAGTATCTCGAACGGCAATCAATCCGATCAAAGTACCGTTAGTTGCTACACCAACTACTGTTTTACCAGCTTTGCCTAAAGTTTGAATTTGTTCTTGAATGGTTTGATTAATATCAACGCCATTCAAATTTAGCCATTCCCAACTGCCTAAGAATACTGTAGTTCCTTTGACTACAGCAGAAACGCCAAATCCTGGTTCTGTATGATAATCGGTAGCTGCACTTATAGATAATTTTTGTTCCGCTGCTGAGGCTAGAATTGCTTTTGCTAAAGGATGTTGGCTGCCGGTTTCTACAGAGGAAGCAAGCACAATTAAGGAAGTAGCTGTACTTTTATCCGATATGGGTATACAGTCAGTTACGGTAGGTAACCCAGTAGTTAAGGTTCCAGTTTTATCAAAGACTATCGTCTTTAATTGATGTACCTTTTCTAAAACATCGCCTCCTTTAATTAATAAACCCCGTTCCGCACCAATAGCAGTTCCGACTAAAATTGCTGTAGGAGTTGCAAGTCCTAAAGCACATGGACAAGCAACAACCATTACGGCGATCGCCAACTTTAAACTAATTAAAAGCGGGGAGTAATGAATTGGAGTTTGTAAGTGTTGGTAGCCGGTTAAATGCTGCGAATGTGGTGACGAGTTAAGAACTGTTGATGCAGCAATATCGTGCCAGATATGAGTGCCGATAAAATACCAAAATACAAATGTTAGTAAAGCGGTAGTTAATACGCCGTAGGTGAAGTAACCGGCTACAGTATCGGCTAATCTCTGAACTGGTGCTTTACGAATTTGGGCTGATTCTACTAAACCGACAATTTTTGCTACTGCTGTATCGCTTCCAGTACGGGTTGCTTGCACAATAATTGCTCCCGACTGATTGATGGTTCCCGCACTTACGGTATCTCCCAGTTGTTTGAGAACTGGTGCTGATTCTCCGGTAAGCATCGACTCATCAACGGTTGTTTTCCCTTCTACTAGTTCCCCATCAACGGGGATTTTGTCTCCTGGAAGTACTTGCAACCATTCGCCAGTATGAACTTGCTCGGCAGGTATTTCAACAATTTCTGCTGCTTGAGCATTGTTGTGATTTCGATCGGGCTTGGCTATTAATCGGGCGATCGATGGTCTGAGGGATAATAATTCTTGGAATGAAGCAGAAGCGCGATTTCTAGCTCGTTTCTCTAAAGTACGCCCTAACAGGATAAACCCTAATATCATTACGGGTTCGTCAAAGAAACATTCCCAACCCAATTGGGGAAATAGTAAAGCGACTACGCTAGCAACATATGCACTAACCGTTCCTAAAGCTACTAAAGTGTTCATGTTGGGGGCATTTCGACGCAAGCCCAACCAACCATCTATTAAAATGGGGCGACCAGGTATTAATATTGCAATTGTCGCCAATCCAAAGTGAAACCAGATATTTTGCAAAAGCGGCAGCGTTAAGCCGCTAATCTGACCCAAATGTCCGATTGCTGAAAACACCAGCAGCAATACAGCAATTGTCAACTGCCTGCGGGCGGATTGCATTTCTTGATGCTTCTTCTCTTCAGCTTCTTTTAAAGCTTCAGGGCTATATTTTTCTCCAAATGCCTTACGGGGTTTGCTGGGATATCCTGCTGTAGTCAATTCCTTAACTAAAGCATCAACATCTATAGTCAATTCCTCAGAGTCTACCACTGCTACCCCAGTTGCTAGGTTCACACAGGCATTATCAACTCCTGGGAATTGCGTCAATTGTTTTTCTACCGCTCTTACGCAGCCAGCACATACCATTCCCTCAACATCAAGGGTAATTTTGTTTTTGATTGCTGCTGGATCGGTTTTGTTTTTCTTCGGTACCAGTTGCATGAAAAATGTTCGGATTCGCTATAAAAACAAGAATGCCATCTTGGACATAAAATTATTTTGTCCCTACTTCGAGGGTAAGCGAAATCCGAGCTTATGACCGAATATCTCTGGGATGAATTTTTTTATAACTAGAGATTTAACTGAATTCTTTGTGTCTATTCCAACGCAGATAAGTAAAGTAAATAACTAAACTTAACTGTAGTGGAAGTATCGCAGCTTGACTTTTTAGGAACGGATTTATTGACAAGCTAGACATTGCCAAGAAGTAACCCATACCAAAGCAGGTAAGTACTATAAATGTGATATTTTTACGTTTGAACATCAGCCCGTACCGGATATAAATATTGTGTTGTTTATTTAGATGTATTCGATAGATAACTTAAAAGAATAATTTGATTTATCTGTTAAATTATCGATAAGTATATCTAGATTCTAACAAGAGAATTTAGTTATACAATTATGCTTTGACTTGTTATTTATTTGTAACAATAAAGATCGGTGAATTGGCAAATAGTTGATAAATCCTAACTGTATACTTTGGCTTATATATTGAATATATAAAATTACAGCTAGGAGCGAATTTATAACTCAACTTCAGATTCCAAGAAAAATACAGGTAAAGCTAATATTACAACTCCGACAATTACGCACCCTTAATATATTTTAAAAATAAAAGCTTTTCGATCCTTTGTATATGATTTTAGAACCACCCTTGTTTGTTCATAAAGTAAGTACCGACAAAATCGTCGTGCCCTTTATTCAGATAAATCATTCCTTCAATTAAACCTACAAGCTGCATAATTAAAAAACTCAAGCCGTAGGTGAAGTAACCACCTACTACAGAAATAATTAAAGTAATTAAACCTTCTGGGGCATACCCAAGAATAAACTTATGAATACCAAATCCTCCAAAAATAATTGCACAGTAACCAGCGAGTAATTGCTTAGTAGCGTGAGAGGGAGTGAGTTTTGCCATATTGCTGCTCCTTAAGAATAAAAATATAAAATTAATAACCTTATTTTTGTTAGCAGTATCCGTCAATAATCTTCTACTGCTAACGAGTAAAATTACTGTTGCCTAAAGTCAATAAACCGCTAAGTCAGAAAGCCCCAACGATGTTTTGGCTTTATCTGGGTTTAAGAGACTAATATTTTTCTGTATGTATTTATTGAGCGCGAATTTTAAATCGCTGTTTTCTGTCATTTCATGACAGACAATCTCTGATTGATAATTATGCAATATTCAGTTTTACAAGTCCGAATTGAGAAATTCCGGACTAATTCAGAGCGCTACAACTACACAGATACTGTATCCTCGCAGCTTTTACAAGTGAAATCACTCGTACAAGTGGATGCGAAGAAACTGAACTGAGCATATTGTGCATTCTCGCTCTGAAATACTATTGATTTACGTAGAAATGCCCCATAATATTTTCAATCTTAAAATAATCGAAAATAGTCAGCATCCCTACAAGGGCTGAAACTAATCAATAATTATTATATACTTACTTAAATAATCAGTTATATATCTAACATAACCTTTAAGTTCGATATCGTGTTAAGCATTTATGCTTTCAATTAAAAATTATCTACACCCACTATAGTGAATACTGATTGAAAAATTGTTACACATAATTAATGCAGATATTTTTAATTCTGACAACAGTACAAAAGAGTGTCAATTAGTACTACTACCTAAGAGGAATAGACTTAGTAACGTGCCACTATTCCAAAGACTGTGGACAAGTATGGGAGCAAGAAGATTGCGCGATCGCGTATAAACCACTCCAAGCACGATCCCCAGTACTGTAAGGGGTAGAACTTCTGATAAGCTCAGATGAACGGCAGCAAACAAGAAACTGGAAACAAGTATCGATCCCCATACTGGTAAGTACCGAGTTAGAGAAGGAAGCAAAAATCCACGAAATAAAAATTCTTCAAATAATGGTGCGGCGATCGCAGCTGTAGAGAAAAATATCAATAATG
>JBARZF010000223.1:0-2491 GCA_049649675.1 Rivularia sp. (in: cyanobacteria)
GGTGAGTATAATTCGTAATTCGTAATTCGTAATTCGTAATTAATATCCCCATAAATAAAATTTAGGGGCTTCTATGGTTGGTATGATCCACGGATAAATCCGGGGGCTTCAAACCTAAAAAAATTACTCGGTGAGGGATGAAGGTATGAACGAAAAGCGTATAAATTTTGTCAAAGTTAACAGCCTAGTACCGCTGCGCGGAAGTAAGAAGTAAGAAGTAAAAAGTAAAAAGTAGAGCTAGTAAGAATTTTAACCTTTTTAAATGGATGCGCCCTTTCCGCCGTGGCGTACTAGTCACACACCCTACAATAAAAAGAAAGTAGTTACCGATAATCTATAATCTACGTCTGTGGTGCGTGACGGTGAAGTTAAATTCTAAGGTTATATGTGATTATTTATCGTAACCGTCACAGCACCCTACAAAATTCAATTCTAACTTCTTTGCTGGTAGTAATATTTAAAGAAAAAAGGTACAGAATCCTCGCAAATTAGATAAGCTTACAAAAGCAGTTTCACAAACTCAGAAAATGACCGCAATTAGCCCGACAATTTTAGCTCTCGACTTCGATGGTGTAATCTGTAACGGCTTGATAGAATACTTTCAAGTAGCTTGGCGTACTCACTGCAAATTTTGGTCTTGTGAGAATCAAAGTCAAACAGAAGAAATAGCTAATCAATTTTATCGTCTTCGTCCGGTAATTGAAACTGGCTGGGAAATGCCGGTTTTAATTAAAGCATTATTAGAAGGATTTGAAGAAGATAAAATTCTCCATGAATGGAGCGATATATCCCAAAAAATTATTCGTCAACATGATTTTTCAGCCCAGGAAATTGCCGATACATTAGATAAACAGCGCGATGAATGGATAGCCACAGATAAGAATGGCTGGCTAAATATGCATAAATTTTATCCGGGAGTAGTCGAAAGAATTAAAAATATCTATCATACTCAAACTGCACTATATATAGTTACAACTAAAGAAGGACGTTTTGTCAAAGAACTATTACAAAAAGCAGGCTTTGATTTACCCAGAGAAGCTATTTTTGGCAAAGAAGAAAAGCGTCCAAAGTATGAAATATTACGAGAATTAAAGCAAGAATCCAATCATTCAGCAGTCAGTTTATGGTTTGTAGAAGATCGAATCAAAACGTTACAAAAAGTTAAACAGCAAGAAGATTTAGCAGACGTAGAATTATTTATTTGCGACTGGGGTTATAACACTGCCACAGAAAGAGAAAACGCCCAAAAAGATATGCGAATTAACTTAATATCGCTGGCTCAATTTACCCAAGACTTTGATAAATGGCAATAATCAGTTAACAGTTAACAGTTAACAGTGAGCAGTGAGCAGTGAGCAGTGAGGAATTATTTATTGATAATCGTGCTTTTTGTAGTAGATAATAGTTAATTATTGTTTTATAAGTAGTGGGAGCATCTTGCTCCCTAATATATTAAAAGTGATTGGCTCTATAATATTCTGTATGACATTTTATATTTGATTGTAAAAATAATATTCTGTATAACATTTTATATTTGATTGTAAAAAATTACTAAGCTATTTCAATAATCATAAAAGATTCAAAGAATATTCACCTAACATTGATAACTGTTCACTGCTCACTGATAACTGATAACTGATAACTGATAACTGATTATGCTTGATTTAAGTAAACTTGCCGGACAAATGCGTGGTTTGAGTCAACATTTGACGGCTGAAGCTGAAGCGAATCGTGAACGTTTGCAATTGGGGATGAAGCATCTTGAGTATGCTTTTGATAATCTTCCGGAGTTAGTTCAAATTCAACAAAAATGGCGCGATCGCATTTTATTTGCGAATGCCACTCCGGTGGAACCGCTACACACCTGTATTGATATCATGGTTCCTCCTAAAATTCATACTGTAATCGCTACCGACGGTTCCCAAATTGCCCCCAATCACCACGAAATTGCTTATTGTTATCTGCTAAATATCGGTAGAGTAGTACTGCATTACGGACAAAAAAAACACCCTATTCTAGATAGTATCCCGGAGATATTCTACCGCCCTGAAGATTTATATATGTCTCGCCAATGGGGAATTAGAACCGAAGAGTGGATGAGTTACCGACGTACTGCGAGTGAAGCTGTGGTGTTGTCGGAATTAGCGATCGCAGCAATGGGGAAGGAAAAAGGAGACAAGGTAGAAGAAATTTCTACCCCCTCTTCCCCCTCTTCCCCCTCTTCCCCCTCTTCCCCCTCTTCCCCTTCTCTTACAACCTCAGAAAGAATACCTACATTAGCAATGGTAGATGGTTCGCTAATTTACTGGTTTCTAGATCAGTTACCTTACGATGCCAGGGAACATATTTTACCGCCGATTTTGGAGTCTTGGAAGGATTTACGGGAAGCTGGTATTCCCATCATGGGTTATCTGAGTGCTTCTCGGAGTATTGAAGCGATGAATTTTTTCCGGTTGTCGGCTTGTCCGCATAAAGCACCGGACTGCATGAG
>JBARZF010000224.1:0-5218 GCA_049649675.1 Rivularia sp. (in: cyanobacteria)
GCTTGTCAAACAGCATTAGCTAGTCCCCGTCAAGATGGTGTAGAAATTAATGCTTTTGCCCATCACTTTTTAAAAAATCAAGTAAAATCCGTGATTGCTTCATTATGGCAAGTTGCAGATAGCAGCACCAGTACTTTAATGCAAAACTTCTACAATAACCTCGCTAAAAACAAACAAAAGATTACTAAATCGGAAGCGATGAGATTGGCTCAGTTGCAGTTGCTTTATGACAAAGATGTGACTGTAGATGATATTAAAAGGGCGGGGGGTTTGGTTATAGAAGAAACATCACCATCATCGGGGAAAAAGTCTGAATCACAAACTTTTGCTCATCCTTATTATTGGGCACCTTTTGTTTTGATTGGGAATGGGTTGTAATATTTCTGTTGATAACTCACAAACACCTGGGGTTGCAAACCCCAGGCTAATAGCATAAGTCCATTAAAATGGACTAGAAGATAACATCATTATTATTTAAAAAATCTGTGAACAGAAATAGCTTGTAAAGTTTTCTAAAAAATCTCGTAAAATATATCATTAATTTAGATTATACAATTAGGCTAACAATTACCAATTACCAATTACCCATTACCCATTACCCATTCTCAATTCCCAATGCCCAATTTCAATCTCAAAATCCAATTAATCGAAAACACTTGTTTATTTGAACTTGCTTGGGGTGAAGGGCAACAACTTAACGCAACCTTAACTTATCCTCAAAGTATCGCTAATCTATATCATCAATGGCAGCAATCTTATCTAAAATTTTATAAAACTTCATTTAGAGGAAAAGTAGCCGACATTGGAACAATAGCAGCACCTCCTGTTGATTTACGCGCTAAATTAGTCGAAGCAGAAACAAAGTTTTTATCTGAATTTCGTCACTGGTTGCGTAGTGCAGAATTATATCAAATCCGCTCTACAATTACCAATTATCAATTACCAATTACCAATTACCAATTACCAATTACCCAAACTAATGTTTTCATAACTTGCAATTCCATAGAATTAGAACGTTTACCTTGGGAAGCTTGGAATATTGGTAATGAATTTGCTGTTACTTCCGATATTCGCATTGTTCGTAAACCGATAAATATTACTAAACCGAATACAATTCCTATTCGTCACCGCAAAGCAAGAATTTTAGCAATCTTGGGTGATGATACTGGTTTGGGATTTGCAGATGAAAAAAAGGCTTTAGAATCATTAAAAAAAGTTGTTGATGTCAAATTTATTGGCTGGGAACCGGGAAAAGATATTAATCAATTAAAACAGGAGATTGTAGACGAACTTGCTAATAATATTGGTTGGGATATTTTATTTTTTGCGGGGCACAGTAATGAAACGAATTTGACTGGTGGAGAAATTGTTATTGCTCCGAATACTGCTTTATATCTTAATGAAATACAAACACCTTTAACTATTGCCAAAGAGAATGGTTTGCAGGTAGCAATTTTTAATTCCTGTAGCGGACTTAGCATTGCTAATAAACTGATTGATTTAGGATTCTCTCAAGTTGCAATTATGAGAGAACCAATTCACAATCAGGTTGCAATTGAGTTTTTTATCCAATTTTCTCAAGCTTTAGCTGAATATAAAGACGTTCATCAATCTTTACTTGAAGCTAGCGAATATTTACAGCAAAAAAACTATATTTATCCAAGCTCTTATTTAATCCCTTCATTATTTCGTCATCCAGCAGCAGATTTATTTCGTATCGAACCTTCTGGATTTCGTCATCAAATTAAACAGTGGTTTCCCAATCGCCATGAAATAGTTACGATTGGAACCTTAGCTATTTTAAGCTGTTTACCAATAGTTCAAGATACTATACGCGATTGGCGAATTGGGGTACAATCAGTTTATCGTCATGCAACCCGTCAAATACCTTCAGCAAATTCAACTCCACCTATTCTATTGATTCATGTTGATGAAAAATCGCTGAATGATGCTGAAACCAGTGCTTATAAATTTAATCCTATTGATAGAAGCTATTTAGCAAAAATCATTGATAAATTAACTGATGTGAATGCTCAAGTCGTGGGAATAGATTATTTATTAGACCGAGTAACAGATGATGATAAAATATTAACTAAATCTATACAAGATTCTCGGCAAAAAAATAATACTCTATTCGTTTTTGGTAGCATTTTAAATAGTCAAAACCAAGAACAAGGTATACGCGATAGTATTGCTAGTTCTAATCAAGTTCTACAGGGATATGTCGATAAAATACCGGGACATCTTTCTATATTAGATGCAAATAGTGAATGCTCAAACATTTGCCCTTTTACTTATATTTTGGCGTTAACCCATTCGTTTGCCAAAGAACAATCTAATTTATCTTTACAAATATCAGAAAATGGTGATTTACGTCAAAAACTAGCGAACACTATTAATAGTAATTCAGATATTTCAACTCAGACACAGTATTTAAATAAATTGCGTTTAAATCAACTTACTACTAACTCTGAATATCTTGGACAAACTTGGTTATATCCAATTATTGATTTCTCCATACCACCAAATAAAGTTTATCAATTAATTAGTGCCAGTGATTTCTTGAAACAAAAGAGTGATTCCCTTAATCTACATAAAAAGCAACAAGTAGTATTAATTGGTGCAGGTGGATATGGCGATGCTGGATTAGCGCGTAATGAACCCGATAATTTTCCGATTCCTAAAGGAGTCGCTTATTGGAGACTGCAAAATACTACTAAAAACTATATACCCACAATTACCGGAGTTGAAATCAATGCATATATGATTCACCATCTACTAAAACAGCATCTTGTCAAACCGATACCCAATTTATGGGCGATCGCAATTGCAGCATTAGTTGGTAAAGGTACGCGGATATTGTTGGCTAAACGACAGTTGAGCAGACGCGATGAACTTGTATTATTTGGTTCGTTTGGGGGTGGAAACATCGCTTACGGATTAATCGCAATGCAACTGTACATTTCGGGAAGCATATTACTACCGTTATTTTTACCGTCAGCAGTGTTTTGGTTTTACATATTAATCAGAGAAAATAAATGATAGATAATTCTACACGCTTTCGTTCTTTACTATTAACTAGTATTGCATCAATATTGTTTTGTTCGACATTATTAATAGTGGAAGAAACTACATCAGCCCAGACAGCACAAATAAATTACTGGCAATATCTCAAAAAAATATTTCGTCGCAAAAGGAGAAAGCCAATATCGCGTCCATTAAACAGTATATGCTTAATCTCCCCTGAATCTCCCGAACGTGCAAAAGTTATTACTCCAACATTAGTTTACAATACCAAACCATTCTTTCTCTGGAAAGGTGATATAAAAAAAATAGCAGTAGGAATTCCAAATAATAAAGAATATTTCAAAACTCAAATCGTCACCGGGAATCAAAGTGTAAATTATACAGGTGAAGCTTTAGAATCTGGTAAAACATATAGATTATCAATCTTCTTAAGTGAAGGTGAAAGTGCTTCTCCAACTATGTTGGTTCCCTTCAAAATAATGGAAGCACCGCAAAGAAACCGGATAGCAGCAGAATTAACGCTTTTGGAAAAATGGCAGAAAAACAAAGGTACAGAAGCCATCGCCTTTTCCAAAGCTAAGTACTTCGCAGAAAAAGGATTATTCTCAGATGCATTACAGCAAGCCTATTCCGTGCCTAATCCATCACCGGAATTGTCGCAGATAATCAAAGATATTCCTTTGCAGTTGTGTGAATTGAAATAAATTGTAATTTTGACCTCTCTCCAAACCTCTCTCCTGCAAGGAGAGAGGCTTTAATTTTCCCCATTCCCTTGCAGGGAAGGGGGGTCACGGGGGTTAGGTTTTTCTTTTCCCATTTTTGCATACCCCCCACATCAGCCAGATATATAAAAAAACAGGAAGGCGAAATTGAATTTAATTAATTATTTGATTATTCAACTTCCAAAAACTGCATAACCCCCAAAGCACCCAGATATATAAATAAATAGAACACCACACCAAGGGTGCATCTACTATCCCGATAATTTATTAATCATTACAACAAGAGGAACGCAAATGAAAGGTTTAAAATTAACATCCGCCATCGCATTACTCAGCTTCATGGTAATTACTCCCAGAGTAAACGCTCAAACATTGCCCGACACCAGCGTCAAACCACAAGTTGAGAAATTGCAAGTTGAATCAAATCAAAATCAAGATAGTGGGAAACCGGTAAATTACTTAAAACAAGGATTCGATCTTTTTCAAAAGAAAAACTATCCCGAAGCAATCAAGGCTTTCAACGAACTTATCAAAATCCAGCCAAACAATCAATATGGTTATTTCGGTAGAGGAATTTCCTATTTTCAATTGAAGCAATATCAGCAAGCAAAGACAGATTTAGATAAATCAATAGAACTCGATTCTACAATAGCTTTCGCTTACTTCTTCCGAGGAGTTTCTAATAGTGCATTAGGTAATAGAAAAGACGCAATTACAGATTTAGAAACAGCAGCCAAGTTGTTTGACAAAGATGGAGACACAGAATTTGCTCAAACTTCTCGTGATGTAATTAAGCGATTGCGTAATGCTTGAGGATTAACTTTAAAATCTTGGAAACCTAACCCCCCTGCCCCCCTTCCCTACGAGGGAATGGGGGTTCTGATTCTAAAACAAAAGTAAAATTAAAATTAAAAAATGAACTTCTCAAAATTAATTCCTAAAATAGCGCTAGTTTTTATCAGTATTCTTACCTGTTCTGCATTACCTTTGAATAACGCAGTTGGTTTAGAAAAATCACGAACGAATTTAAAAAGTAATTCTTTATTATCACAAACTACAACTAATTCAATATCAACCGAGCAAATTAAACAAGTTGCTAAAAATCAAAATGCCACATTAGTTCAATATTCCCTTTTGAATGATAAAACACAAGAATCAGAATTAGCTATTTGGGTGATCAAACCTACAGGTGAAGTTACCATGCGTCGAGTTGATTTAAAAGCTTGGCAACAAAAAGAGAAGTCTTCGCTGGCAGAATTAATTACAAAAACTCAAAGTAAAATAAATTCGGGGAATTACGGTATTAAAGGAGGAATTTCAATAGAAAAACCTTCTCCAAATAAATCTATCAGTATTGAATTTAAGAAACTCCACCAAGTATTAATCCAACCCATAGCCGATTTCTTACCCAAAAACCCTAGCGCTAGAGTTATTTTTATCCCTCAAAATAAATTATTCCTCGTTCCCTT
>JBARZF010000225.1:0-5588 GCA_049649675.1 Rivularia sp. (in: cyanobacteria)
TTTTGAGTCGTCCCACCCGGATAAATCTCTGGGTGACAGCTAAGAAAAAACGGAGCAACGAGGTTTCAACCCGTTGCGTAGTAACCTCTTAGAATCCCGTAGGCTTTCAGCCACGGGAGTACTCAATGACTCTATTCGACAATGACTATCTTGCAAAGTTTTCAGGCATTTTCCACTTTGAATATTCCATATTTTAACGCTACCATCCCTACTACCACTTGCTACACTTTTGCCATTAGGAGCTATAGCAACTGACCATATAGCAGCATCATGTCCTTCTAAGCTTCTGAAACAGTCTCCTGTATCAATATCGCACAATTTTATTGTGCGATAGCGAAGCGAGAAAGGCAAGCAGATCGCTACTACCACTTACTATAATTTTGCCATCTGAAATGAAAGCAATTGAGTTTACCCAAGAAGTATGTCCCTGAAAAATTTGTAAACATTTTCCACTATAAACTTCCCACAATTTAACATTTTTGTCCAAACTAGCACTAGCAAGAGTTAAACCATCAGGACTAAAGATGACGTTTGATGTTGCGCTATAATGCCCATTTAAGGTTTTTACACACTTCTCAGTTTTAAGATCCCAGATTTTTACAGTGTGTTAAGCGAAGCCAAAGCCGAAGGTAATCGCCACTACCACTTGCAATTATTTTACAGTTAGGGCTTATGGTTACTGAAGTTATCCATCTGTCATGTCCCCTAAAAGTTTTCAAACAATCCCCAGTATTGATATTCCAAAGTTTTATTGTGTTGTCATCGTTGCCGCTAATAATAGTTTTACCATCAGAACTAACAGTTATAGAATGCACCCAGTGGCTACATCCTTGTAAAGTCTGTAAGCATTTCTCACTGTTATTATCCCAAAGTTTTCTCGTTTGGTCATAGCCACAGCTAGCAAGTACTTTATCATTTGAGTTTAAAGTAATTGCCCAGACTTTATCGTTATGTTCTTTTATTGTTTGCAAACATTTCCCATCATTAATTGACCAGATTTTAATTGTATTATCAATGCTTGCACTGATAATAGTTTTATTATCTTTACTAAAAGCTAGAGAACGGATTGAATCACTATGTCCGAGAAGATTTTTTATACATTTTCCAGTGTTAATATCCCAAAGTTTTATTGTTTGGTCATTTTCACTACCGCTAGTAGCAAGTATTTTACTATCATGACTAAATGCTAATGAAATAACACCATCTTATGTTCTTGTAAAGTTTTTAGACAAGCTCCACTAGAAATATCCCAAAGTTTTACAGAATAATCAAAACTACCGCTAGCTAAAATTTGACTATTAGGAGCTATTGCTACTGTCCATATACTCCCGGTATGTCCTTGTAAGGTTTTAACACATTCTCCACTACTAACCTCCCAAAGTTTGATTGTGTTGTCATCGCTGCAACTTGCAAGAATATTACCATTCGAGCTAAAAGATATTTCGCGTGCTTTATTAGTATGTCCTCTTAAAATTCTCAAGCACTCTCCAGTTCTGGAATCCCACAATTTCACAGCACTCTTTGTGACTGCAACTTGCAATAATTTTACCATCAGGACTATAAGCAACTGAACTAACCCAATCATTATGCCCTCTAAAGCTGAGAATTTGCTTACTATCAGCAACTTGCCATAAACGAATTTCACCATCAGCACCACCAGAAACGGTGGAATCGATCTGGACTAAACGCTAAAGATAAAATCAAGCTAAAAGGTTTTGTAATTTAAGAGAGCGGAGAAAGCTGAGGAAGAAAAACGAGCAAATTGCTTCCCCTAATCTCCCCAACTTCCCACCTCCTTGTCCCCTTTTCTCCTTCGATGCCTATCAATTACTATGGATATTGAATTATGCTTAAAGATTTTGGCTCAATATTTATGTAAATATCTTTTTTTGATAAATTTTCAGGAAAATTCTGTACTGCCTGTTACAATATTGTAAAGAAAGATTACCCGAGGCGTTTTGGGAACGCGAAAGTTTGGGTTTGACTTTACTGAGAAGACAACACGAATACAAATATTACAGACCAGCTGTGGGAAGCTGGTCTTTTTGTTGTAAACATTTATTACAATCTTGCTCTAGAGATAAACAATTCTCAGGAAGGCATAGTAATTGCAATTTATTTCTATGTTCTTTTAACCAATTACCATTAATTTACATAGCTGCAAACAAAGGTAACCCACGAATTTGCTTTAACATTAGTGAATATACTTAATTTCTATTTTGATTATATCATAAAAAAAATATCGTGTATAAAATCCTTTAGTGCCATATTTGGCAAGGCTTTTGATTGAATATAATTCAGTGGAGAAGTCCAATTTAACCATTTAAAATCAAAGGCAAAAAAAACCGGGATTTTAACGAACAACTAATGTTTTTAAATTGCTCGAATTAAATATTCCCGGTTTTTTTAACTGAATACGAGGATTTAAAAAGTAAAAGTAGTTCTAAGGGCACCAATTACAACATCGTCATTACTATCGTTATGATCTGGTGCGGTTAACCAGATAACTCCAGGTGTGATAGAAATATTATCGTTTATTCGATATTGGTAAAATGCTTCGATATGATAGGAAGTATCTCTATCTTTATCTATCTCATCAATACTCGAATCCGTTACCTTTGGCTCCATACCTACAATAATACCTGCCAAGTTCCCTTTTTTACCCAAATCTGGAAAACCTAAAGTTACCGCCCAATTCCATATATCAAGGTTTCCACGGTCTATTATTCCTCCCTTAGTAGATAAGTTACTAGCATTTGTGTATCCAACCCAACCTCCTAAAACGATATTGTCGCTGATGCCCAAAGAAGCTTGTATACCGTAGGAATTGCTAGAAAATGGCACCTCTACCTCTTCAGGTTCGGGTTCTCCAGGTTCGGCAGGGGGAGGTGAAATTTCACCTTGCAGAAAAGATATGGGATTGGCACGTTGGCTACCAGTACCTAATTCCTGATTGTAAGCATTAATATAGGTCAAACCAATTTTAAAGCGTTCGCTTGGTTCAAAGGTTAACTGTGCAAGCGCACCATAGGGACCATTAAATATACCGCTATCCGAGGAAGGATCGTTAGGGGAACTACCTAAATAAGCTAAACTCAATGACATGCTACTGCCAAATTCTTGGGTGATTCCCAATCCCGAACCATCCATATTATAGTAAATCGGGTTGCGAGTACCAAAAGCAGATATCGCACCTTCAGTACCATCACCATCAAATTGGTTCACAGTATCTACAACGTCATCGGCTGCACCTGCATTCGCGATCGCAATAACGCTGGTTTTATCAGTCAAAGGAAAGCTATACCATAATGCATCAAGCGCGGCATCAGTACTAGCATCATCACTGGTTTCACCAAAAGCAAGATTACCTTCAGGTGTACCAATATCTGGACTGACAATATTATTAGTCTGAATACGAGTGTATAGAGTGTCTTTTCCAGTGAAGCTAGTAACGAAATTTATCCGCGCTCTAGCTCCGAAAGTCGTATTGTCTTCGTTCGTCTCCCCTTCCAAAGCATCAACTACTGCCGTTACAACTTCACCTTCAAATTTAGAAGTTGTAGAAAACTGATTTGCTTCTAATTGAGCAGTTCGTGCTTCTACCGCATCTACTCTTCCACGTAACGTAGCAAGTTCGGCTGAAAATTCTTCTTGTAGCTTTTGCAGTGTAGTTAAATCTTCCCTTGTAACAATATCGGCAGTAGCAGTAGCAATTAATTCGTTAACTCTATCCAAACAAGCATTCAAACCAGCAGCAAATTCATACCGAGTTAATGCTCGATTACCGCGATAGGTTTGATTCGGATATCCAGCAATACATCCATAACGTTCTACCAAAGATTGCAGAGCCTGGAATGCCCAATCAGTAGGCTGTACATCGGATAGCTGAGACACCGAAGTCACTTGTGCTATCAGCTTCTCTTGACTATAAATTTCATCTCTTAACTGTACTGTTGCATCTGCGAAAGCTTCGTTGCTTTTTAAATCGACAGATGTCTCTGCTGCCATAGCATTGCTACCGACAAATATTATTGCACCAAAAATTGGGCTTGTCAGCAGAGCTTGTAATACTTTGTTCATTCTGTTTCCTCACACTCCGCAATAATTATTTGGTACCCAACGCCTGCTATTATCAAAAATAATTATCAATAATATATCAGTATTCAGGTGTTTTTTTCACAAGAAATCTAAAAATCTTCACTATTTACGCTTAATCCATCAAATTAACGTTTTAAGGAGATGTAAGTGATTTTCTCTAAGTTAAGCAATAACGTTTTCTTTTGATTAACAGCACCGTTTAACCTGACTTAGGCTTTTTATCTAGTTCTTATAAACGTAGTCGTTTTTCTATATTTTTATTTCGGTCAAATTGTCAACTAAATCCATATAAAAAGATTTTTTAGCAAAACTATTGCAAAACAAAGATAAGTTTGCTATATTCTTTAATCGTGGGTCAAATAAATTCTGCCGGGATAGCTCAGTTGGTAGAGCAGAGGACTGAAAATCCTCGTGTCACGAGTTCAAGTCTCGTTCCTGGCATACAAGATGAAACCCCTAGCAGCTAACGCTTCTGGGGGTTTTTTAATGCAGTAAAAACCCCGTTTCAGCGATTCGAGGGGTGTAAGTTGGGTGTAAATTTACCCCCACGTTGGACATTTTTAGACGGGTTTGGACAATTTATTGGGGTAAAGTTGGGGTAAATCAGAGCGCGCTGATTCCAAGTCCAGCAAGGCAATGGAGAAATAAGCTAGCAATTTCTCTTTGTCTTCGTTTATAAGTCCAGGAGTCAATTGTGGGTTCCCAAAAATCTAACAAGAAAGCAAGCAAGGGTACTGTCCAAATCAAAACTTCAAATGAGCGTTTACAGCTAGTTTTTAGTTTTGGGGGTAAACGTCATTATTTATCAACGGGTTTTACCGATACCAAAGCCAACCGCAAGCTAGCGGAGATGAAAGCCAAACAGATTGAGTTGGATATACTCTGCAACAATTTCGATATCACTTTGGGAAGGTACAAGCCGCAGTCTCAGCAAGATATTTTTACACCATCGGCAAAGAAAGAAGGTTCCCCAGGTGAAGAAGCTTCTTCAGAAAGTAGTGTTTCTTTGGCTGACTTGTGGGACAGTTACACCGAATATAAAAAGTCAAGTTTATCCCCTAGTACTTTGGCGAAGGATTATAAGAAAATTTATCGCTGTATTAACGTGCATCTCCCCGTGAAGACTCTGGATAAAGCTGTGGCGATTCGTGATTGGTTAATTGCAAATAGAAGCCCGTTATCTGCCAAAAAAATCCTTACTCAGTTTTGTGCTTGTTGTAATTGGGCTGTGAAGTCCCAATTAATTGATGACAATCCGTTTGAAGGTATGGCGAGCGATATTAAGCTACCCAAGGGAGATTCTCAGGAAACGGATATTAATCCTTTCAGTGTTGAAGAACGCGATCGCATTATCCAAGCATTCAAAGAAAATCGTTATTATGCCCATTACGCGCCACTAGTAGAATTTCTTTTTATCACGGGTTGTAGACCATCTGAAGCTGTAGGTTTGCAGTGGAAGCACATAAGTAAAGACTTTACCTACATTCGGT
>JBARZF010000226.1:0-1635 GCA_049649675.1 Rivularia sp. (in: cyanobacteria)
CAAATTCCGTCGAGGTAAAGGTAGATGGACTCCCGGTACTGGCTTGGGATTAGCTTTGGTTAAGTCTTTAATACAGCATCTCAATGGAGAAATAAGCGTAGAAAGTACTTCTATTGAAGATTCTGAGTTAAGCCTAATAAGATTCACTTTAACTTTGCCCCAATTTTCTGATGATAGCGAAGCCTCGGAGCCTTCATGATTAAACAACAGAACTTTCCCCAAGAAGATTTAAATTCCACGGGAAATAACAGCAAAAATCCGAATTTACAAGCCGTAACTGTCGAAGTCGAGAAAGTAACAGAACGTCAACGACAAATTACGGCTAAAATTCAAATTCCTCATCCGGTAGAAAAAGTTTGGCAGGTGCTAACCGATTATCAAGCTTTATCTGATTTTGTTCCCAGCCTAGCTTCTTCTAAGAAATTAGAACATCCCAGTGGAGGTATCCGCTTGGAACAAATCGGTTCGCAACGGTTGCTCAAGCTAAATTTTTCGGCACGAGTGGTTCTAGATTTAGAAGAATCTTTTCCCGATTTGATTAGCTTTCAAATGGTGGAGGGAGATTTTAAAGATTTCTCGGGTAGCTGGGGTTTAAATAACTGCGTCTTAGACGATAAGACGGGTACCTTACTTTGCTACACGGTAAAAGTTTGGCCTAAGCTAACCATGCCGATAAGAATTATCGAACCTCGTCTTTCTCAAGATATGCAGTCAAATCTTTTAGCCATTCGCGAACGTGTGGAAGAGTTGGCAGAAAAATAAAAAGGGTAGCCTTATTATTAATAAGTGCTACCCTTTTTATTTTCAAATTAATTCTAGAATATCTAGATGATTAATACCCCCAAGGGAATTCGAATCCCTGTCGCCTCCGTGAAAGGGAGGTGTCCTAGGCCTCTAGACGATGGGGGCCTGTGTTCTTCACTTTTATAAATTTAGCGAGTTTCTCGAAATTTGTCAATACCTGTCTTCAAAAAAAATATTAACGCTTGCCCGACTGCCCCATATTGCGATCGGTCGGTTAAAGTGGTGGAAAGTAACATGGGTAATGGGCTATTCTAATTCAATAATGAAGGCAACAATTCCCGCTGGTCTTCTTGAATAAACGCGAAGCCATTTCGCCGTTATTGTACAAAGACTAAGAAAATACTGTAATATAACCAATCTAGGAAAAACTATTAATTTAACATTCGGAGTGAGGGGCACGAACCTTTCGTCAATCAAATTTAATATTTACTATTCTTATCAACAGATTTTGAAATACACGGCTCAAAATCTCCAATATGGAAGCATCTTTTGACATCACCCTGCAAATGGTGATTGCTGTCGTTGCAGGCATCAGTGCCCAAGTGCTGGCTGCCTACATTAAAGTCCCTAGCATCGTTTTTTTACTGCTGTTTGGTATCTTTTTTGGATCGGATGGCATTGGGTTATTACATCCCCATTTGTTAGGCATTGGATTAGAAGTAATTGTTGCTCTAGCAACGGCAATAATTCTGTTTGAAGGCGGACTAGACTTAGAATTGCGGGAATTAGGTAAGGTTTCTACTAGCTTGCAATTGCTCGTAACCTTAGGAACCTTGATTACATTGGTGGGCGGAAGCATGGCAGCCCATTGGCTGGGAGAGTTTCCTTGGC
>JBARZF010000227.1:0-2057 GCA_049649675.1 Rivularia sp. (in: cyanobacteria)
TGTCCGCAGAATGTTGATGGTCTTAATATGCGTAAACAAGCAGGTTTAAATACAGAAATAATTACTTTAATTCCATGTAATGCAACTGGAATTAAAGATAAAAAGCAAAGATTCGATCGAGATGGAATCGAATGGTATCTCATAGAATATCAAGATTCGGTTGGATGGGTTGCTAGTAAATATCTCAAACAGCAAGCTAATAACCCCAACAAAACTATAAAATATTTCAAATTAGTAGCAAAAAAAAAGACCCTGATTTGAAGTCAGAGTCCTATCATGGTGCATCTACAGTTTTAATATTCATGGCATAAATTTCGTTATCCGAATACTCAACCAGCATATTTTTATCTTTTCAACAAAAATTCATATAAAGCGCTAGTTATTAAAGTTTATAAAAATACAAGTATATGCGGATACATATTAAGATTTAAATTAGACCAGGCATATCAAACTCAATTGGATATAGCCGATGTAAATAAATAATGCCTTATACTCTGTCCCGATTTGTAAGTTTTTAATCAATCATGATTCTATAATTATCAATTGCTTTTTTATACAAGAATAAAAATAATTTTAAATATACTAATACGACTTTTGTTATAGTAAAAGTCATGCTAGCTTTGCGAGTAAAAGCTCCACAGCATGACACAAAATATATTTTTTGACTCAAATCATTTATTATTGGAAAATTTCTTTCTACTATTTTACGTTCGCTCTTGGAAACGTTTTACTTGACATAAAATTGACTTAGGAAGTAAAGCTCCAACCATGATTTTTATTCATTTAGTCGCAGTAGAATTGCGCTTTTAGATGGATGTAAAGGTTAGAGTTGCTCGGCTATATCTTAGATAAGAAATAATTTTATGTACATCCGCAGGTATCTTTAAATGTCAGATAAAACCGGACAAGAATCATCTCAACCAACTCCTTCAGCTTCACAAACAGAGGTTAATATTCAACCTCAAGCTCCAAAAAAAGAACTTGAAATACCAATACAAGAAGATTCAAAAACATCCCCTTTAGAATCCTTGGCTAAAACGGTAGGTGAAGTAGGTGGAACAATTACCAATACAGCATTAGGAGTAGGAGCTATTGTTGGTGGCAGCGCTTTAGAAGTAGGTTCGGCAGTCGTTTCTACTGTATCCTCTGTAGGAGAAGTTGCGGCTAAACAAAGTCACAAAATTATCGAACAAGCCACCGAAACCGCTGGAAACGTAGTCAGTCATATTTCTGATAACTGGTTAATTCACAGATTAGCTGGAGTTGTTAATTTAAATTGGCTTGTAGGTGCTAGCGACAATATTGACTTCGTAAAAGCAGAAGCCGCAGTTAAGCATTTAAAACAAAAGCACCCTACTGAATCGCCAAGCCAACTTGCTCACCGCATCATGGTAGACAAAGCAGTTAAAGCCGGTGGAATTGGTTTAACCACGAGTATTTTACCGGGTGCTGCTGCGGCATTACTAGCAGTTGATTTTGCCGCAACAACAGAATTACAGTCAGAAATGGTTTATCAGATTGCATCTATCTATGGGTTAGATTTGCAAGACTCAGCCCGCAAAGGTGAAGTATTAGCAATTTTTGGCTTAGGATTGGGAGGTGGTCGTCTTTTAAAAACAGCAGGGCTAAGTTTACTGCGAAATATACCTTTTGCCGGTGCTGTAATTGGTGCGAGCGCTAATGCGACGATGATTTTTTCTTTGGGATATGCTGCTTGTCGTTTTTATGAAACGAAACTGGATGCATCAGAATCTTTAAGCAGCGAAGAAACAATCGCAAAATTACAGCAACAAAGCGAAAATTATCTAGAAACTGCTATTACTCAAGAAGCGGTAATGGATCAAATTTTGGTACATATGATTCTTGCGAGTCATCCAGAACAAACTTGGTCAGAAATACAGCCACAGTTACAAGCATTAAACCTTAGTTATCAATCTTTAGAAGCAATCGAACAAAATATTAAATCTCCCCAGCCATTAGATACGCTACTTAATCAATTAAATCGAGATTTTGCTGCACCTTTATTAGCTCAATGCTATCGAATTGCTAAATTAAAC
>JBARZF010000228.1:0-13450 GCA_049649675.1 Rivularia sp. (in: cyanobacteria)
GAAAACCGCTTCAATGTGATTTACCTGTCCGGATTTGAGTTTCCATGAAAGCTGCTTGTTGCTTTTAAGCGGTTCGATAGCATCTTCAGTTTCTTCAATACTGGAAGCACCCCAAGGAGTGTTCAAATTGAACTCTAAATCAATAATTGAACCAGTGTTAGTTAAAGCGTTACCTTTACTGGAAATTAAACCTAAAGAACGCAAGACTAAATCGTAAATTAACTGGTTGCGTACTAACAGTAAAAAATTACTCTGCTTTAAAAGTAAATTTGAATCTATTTTCGGTAGTTCTGATTCCGACTCCCTTTTTTTAGAGCCAGATTTGGAATCATTTCTAGAGTTAAAAAATGTGTTGTATTTTCTTTGCAGTTCCCTACCATTACTGAAAGGAATAGTTACAATTACTTCTTCGGGAGAAATTCTTTTTGCTTTTCCGTCTAGTTCGCGAGCGCGTCTTTCAATGCTATCCAACCATTCATAAACGGCATCGCCGCTAAAACTCGTAAGTTTTTCCTCTAATTTAATATGCTGTACGAATTTACCGTAATTAGCATTGTTGAAATTTACTCCTAAATCGTAATCCACACACCCAGAAAGTAACAGCGATGCTAACAGTAAAATACATACAAGCCGTATTCGTTTAAAAAGGCTTTTAACTAATCGCGTCGAAATACGGGAAGAATTCCTTTTATAGCGAAATTGTGACATAATTACAAAATTTAATCGATTATCAGATTTTGTTCTTGTTCGTGGCACTATAGCCGATAATTGTTTAAAAACTTAACCAAAATAAGCTACCTAAAGTCACAGCAATAACAATTAATGCTAGCCAGATAAAGCGATTGTCTTGAGTATTGACCTGACTTAGATCGATAAACTCTACTTCCTCAACTTGTTTAGCTACGGGAGCTTTTTTACGAGATGCAGCCACGCGAATTTTACTTTTATCGGACAATGTTGCTAAATCGGGTATTTCAGTCATCCATTCTTTTGGACGTTCCAATTTAGGAGCTTTAAAAATATATTGCAATCGCTTGGCATCTTTACTGGTTTCTGGGTAAGGATGACGCTTAAGCTGTTCGCAAAGCTCTATGGCTTCTTGATTTTGTCCGGCTGCTTCATAAGCTGTTGCCAACCAAATTTGCACCTCACCACCAAGACGAGTATTGCGCTCCAATAAAGCACAAGCTTTTTTCAACTCCTCAACAGCTTGGCGATATTTACCATTTTCAAAAGCAGCCTTACCATTACGGTAGCGCTGTCTAGCAATTTCTAAACTTTCGGAACTCACGTTGAAAAATATAAATAACCATCAGCCTTTATTTTGCCGTTTTAATGCAACTTTTTGAGAATATTTTGTAAAGCTAAGTATTTTCTTTGAGAAAAACTCTAAAATTTATCTAAAATTTAAATATAGGTAGATTCGCCGATCTTATAGCCCTTCGTGGCTAGTTAGGACAAATATTATGTTTAAGAATACAAATTTGCAACCGTATTTTCTGGGTTTTGGAGCCGCTGCTTTAATAGGTGCTGTAGCTGCACCAGCCTCCGCTCAGTCTATAATCATCATTAATGGCAATACTCCCTACCACGGAAGAAGCCATAGTCCGACTGTAGGTAATTTCATTTATGGTAGTCCCATTCCCACACCCGTACCCGTGAATCCAACAACGGGACATATACCTACACAAAGTTCTTTTTCCAAACCCCGCAGATCGAGAACAATTTATAATTCGACCTTTATTAATCCAGTTTTAGTCAACCCAACAATTATCAAAAGTCCTCGAAATCAAAGACGTTATCGCAATTCGCGACGAAGAGGTTATCGTCAACCAGCTTCGCGGATTTTAATTAATTCTCCTTGGTAAACCTGGAAGAATAAAGTTAGTAGCTAGTAGGTTGGGTTAGGCAGACAATCAATATCGAACCTAAATGCACAGAATTAAATTCTGCCGTAACCCAACATTATTTTCAACAAATAACTTCACATATTTAACTTCACACATATAGACAGCTAGTAGGTTGGGTTAGGCGGATAATCAACCTACTAGCATAAATGCACATAATTGAATTCCGCCGTAACCCAACATCATATTTAACTTCACACATTTAGCTTTAACGGATAAGCGAGTAGGTTGGGTTAGGCGGGCAATCAACCTACTAGCATAAATGCACACAATTGAATTCCGCCGTAACCCAACATCATATTTAACTTCACATATTTAGACAGCGAGTAGGTTGGGTTAGGCGGATAATCAATATCGAGCATAAATGCACACAATTGAATTCCGCCGTAACCCAACGTCATGTTTAACAAATAACTTCAACATTTAGATAGCAACAAAAAATATTATCTCCCAATAAAATACTGATGTTGGGTTACGACACGATTAATATACATTTTTTGTTAAAAGCTCAAGTTGATTTTCGTGTCTAACCCAACCTACAAAAGTTAAAAAACCCCGATTGCAACACTTCACCCAAACTGAGAGCCAAGAATCATTGTTCCGATACCACCATCGGTAAATATTTCTAGCAAAAGAGCATGGGGAATGCGACCATCGATGATATGCGCTGCACGTACTCCTTGAGCGAGAGAACGCACGCAACAGGTTACTTTGGGTATCATCCCTCCAGCAACAATACCCTTTGAAATCAAGCCGCGAGCTTCAGAAATGTCTACTTTCGCAATCAATGTAGAAGGATCTTTATAATTTTCTAAAATACCCCGCGTATCGGTAAGCAAAATTAACTTTTCTGCACCTAATGCAGCAGCAATCTCTCCAGCTACTGTATCGGCATTAATGTTATAAGCTTGTCCCGTATCATCGGCAGCGACGCTAGAAACTACCGGAATATAACCACTTTCTACCAAAGTTCCTAAAATTTCGGTATTTACAGAACTTACTTCTCCCACAAAACCAATATCATTTTGACCTTGGTGACGAGCTTTAATTAAGTTACCATCCTTACCGCACAAACCTACCGCTTTTCCACCGGCTTGGTTGATTTTAGCAACAATTTCTTTATTAACACGACCCACCAATACCATTTCTACCACATCCATTGTCGCAGCATCGGTCACGCGCAAACCATCTTTAAACTGCGGTTCAATTCCTATTTTATTAAGCCAAGTATTGATTTCTGGGCCACCACCATGCACTAAAATCGGTCGCAAGCCTACGCAGGATAAGAAAACAACATCGCGGATAACTTTATCTTTGAGGCTGCTATCCTTCATCGCGGCACCGCCATATTTGACTACTACGGTTCTACCGGCAAATTTTTGTATATAGGGTAGTGCTTCACTCAACACCTTTACCCGAGTAGCTGCATCCTGTTGAATATACTCACTATCGTTAACCATCATAAGCAACATTTTATTGTCAAATGCGAATCATGTTAGTTTAAAAGAATTTGGTGTTGCTCTACAATAGCTACCTCTAAATGTTTTTCTTCTTACCAAGAAGCAGCTAAAATTGCTGGGTGAGGGGGAGAGGGGAGAGGGGGAAGAGGGGGGAGAAAAAAACTTTCTGTTTGTACGATACAACATCCCGCAAAGTTGACTTGCCAAAATACTAGTATTCCGTTCCGCCACATAAGTTTTACGCTTTTTTGCGAGTGCGAGCATCTTGCTCGCTGGTTGTAACGAGCGAGCAAGATGCTCGCACTCCGAATCCCGAATCATGAGGCGAGTACGGCTCTACTACAAACCCAATATTACCATTAGGAATAAATCAATATTATTTTTGCCTTTCCCGGCGTTGTATTACCTGCATATAGACAATGCAATGTTGGGAAGGGGGCGATCGCGATTAATTATTTGTGAAAAACCATACATTTTAATGCGGCGTGAAGCTAATCTACTCCCTACTTGCTACTCCCGGATTTTTTAAAACCCTGGGAATCTGTGCAAGTACTCGGTTGGCAATTTCTTCGGGGGTTTCTCCTTCTTGAAGGGTTATTCGTAAATCGGCTAAAGCATAAAGTGATTCTCGTTCCTTTAAAATATTTTTTAATTTTAATAAAGGATTACTATCTTGTAACAATGGTCTTGTAGCATCTTCTTTTAAACGGTTATATAATAATTCGGGTGTTGCATCCAACCAGACAATTAAACCGTGATGCAGGTAGCTCCAGTTTTCCCGCTTTAATATAATCCCTCCGCCAGTCGCTACAGTTAACTTTGTATAAGCGCTAACTTGGGAGAGAACATCACTTTCTAATTGGCGAAATTCAGTTTCTCCCTCTTGAGCAAATATTTGATTGATACTTTTTTTCGCAGATGCAGTGATGACTTCATCGGTATCTAGAAACCCATATCCGAGTTCGCTTGCGAGTAAACGTCCGACAGTCGTTTTACCAGCACCCATCATGCCGATTAAGTAGAGGTTAATCCCTTGTAATAAGTTGTTCACGCTCTTGTAAGAATCAGTTCCTAACTTATTACTCTACTTTAAAGTTAGGCATTTAAGCGATTGACTTTCAGATGGTTTTTTAATTGCTTCTCAAAAATGGTTCTCGCAAACAATAGCGAACTCGCTTCATCTTGGCTAAATTTCAAATTATCCTCAATCAGCTTTTCAATCAAATACTCCCGTAACACCGGGGTTAGGGAAAAACCTTCAGGCAGTCGTTCGATTAGCGATCGCCTTTGTAATAATTCAACGGCTTCGAGGGTTAATCGCTGCGACACTCTCAATATCAGTTCTTTTTGCAGTTTTTGTAAGTCAAAATCATCATTGAGAGCTAGCAAGTACATAATCTGCTTTTCTAAGACAGATAAGCGGTTAAATTGCTCATCCAACAAAGCACGAATATCTCCAAAGACGACTGTCTCCTGTTGCAGAAATTCTTTTATATTTCCAGCAAACAATTCCACAATAGCCGTAGCAACTAATTTGATAAATAAAGGATTTCCCGCGTAGCGCTGCATTATTTGTTCGGATTCTTCTTCTTTTAAGTCCGCGAATCCCTTAGATTCAAGTATAGATGAGGTTTCTAGCTTGTTTAATCCCGTTAGTTTTAGAGAGCGAACGGGTAAATTTTCTCCTTCGAGAGCAGCTATTTCTTGGGGTTTCTCTCTACTCGTTAACAGCAAACAACTTTGATGTTGAGACTCTCCCAAGCGTTGAATAAATTCCCCAAAGGCTTCATAACCCCGAAGATATTGAATAGAGGGCATATCTATACTTGAATTACCAATTATACTGCTATTGCTTGATAATACCCCTGAATAATCTTCAGTATTCTCGTTATTATAACTGTATAAAATTGAATCGATATGGTCTAAAACAATCAAAGTTCGAGAAGAACGCAAACAGCTTATCAATTTAGAAATACTGCTAGAAATGCTTTGTCCCTTTGTCAGGGTTTGTGGGGATAAAACTTCTAAAAACTGTTCAAAAATAACTTGTGGAGATGGAGCAAAACGCAAAGAACGCCAGATAATAAAATCGAAATTATCTTTAACTTCGGAAGCTAACTTTACCGAAAAAGTAGTTTTACCAATCCCACCCATGCCTAAAAGTACTACTAAACGTACTTGCTCTTGCAAAATCCACTTTTTTACTTGAGTTAACTCACTCGCTCTTCCATAAAAAATGCTTGCATCTATAGCTTCTCCCCAATCTTGCATAGAAGTAGATGTCATATTGGTCATATTGGCAATTTCTGCTGCTTTCTTTTTGATAGAATTTGCGTTATTAACGGATTCAAATTGTATCCAAGCTTTCTTGTAACCCGCTTTTTCCAATAATTGAGTTACGCGACTCCAATTTTTCACCTTTATAGAGTAGTCGGCTTGCTTGCTCAACATTTCTTCTATATATTTATATAATCCATTAGAAAGATAAACCCTAACGGTGCTGCTACTACGAGTTTTATAAACCTTGCTTGCAATTTCTGCCGGACTAAAACCGCATAGCAAACCTCGGAGAAACTTTTTTTCGACAGGTGTTAAACCTTTTCCTTTTGCAGATGCTAAATCAATATATAACTTTTCTAAGTCCCAATTGTTTTTAGCTTCTATAAATTCCTCTTCTATCTTATGACGACTACTTGGACTCATTATTTTTACTGATTTGTTTAAACTCGAATACGGTTCATTTTAACCAGTTTCTAGGTATTTTTATTTAAAGCAAGAATAAACAAAAATGAATTTATAACGAATTTAATAACAGCCGTTAGGTGACTTCTTAGTGTTGACTTCGGTATCTTTGAGCTTAACGGAAACTTAATAAAAATTCTTTGAAACTTTATTCAATAGATATAAGTCAATAATGCAGAGTCTAGTAAAGCAAGTTAAAGAGTAGTAATTTTACTCAAACTTAAAGCTTTGTCAATTACCATAAATTATGCTTAAATATTCAAATTGTTAATAATTATTTACATAAATTTTATGGTTAGCATTTTATGGAGTTTTAAATGAGAAGGATTTTCTATTGTCTCAGAAAAATGGTTCTATTTATGCCAGTATTCGCAAAAGTTTTGACCAAACACTAAAACGGATACAAGCCCCCGTATTCATCCGTGGAAAGAAAAAATATGTTCCTTATTCCAAGCCCCTCGAAATATCGATGGGGTAACTGGTAACTGATAACTGATAACTGATAACTGATAACTGATAACTGAAATGACGGTTGCATATTTTATCTAAGAAAGCTCGAACAAAACAATGTAGTAGAGCAGAGGTTAAAAAAATGACTAGAATTCGTGATGTAGTTCAACAAGCTTTAACAACTGGTTATTTAAGTGTAGAGGCAGAAAATCACCTGCGTCGATTGCTAACAACCCGTTATGACTCGGAAGATTTTAGCGCTTTCGTGGTTCTCCAAGAAGCAGCCATGAATGGTAGAGTCAAACAAGAATCCCGCGAACGTTGTGGAATTAAGTAGAATCAAGGGGCGAATATTGATACAAGTATTTAGTATTTAATATTTAGTATTTAATATTTAGTATTGATAAATTAACGTGGCGGTTTATCTTCTGAAAATTCCTCTTCCAAAAAATCCCAGTCGTCATCATCTTTCTTGTTGTCCGAATTATCTGAGGTGTCTGGAGTTGTTGGTTGACTGCTAGGAGGTACAATCACGCGATAATCGGCATCGTATACAGATTCTGTTTTTCCAACCCTAAGATCCTTTAAATCGCTTTTGTCATACGAGTAAGAATCGGCAGCGGAGTCATAATCATTTTCTGGCTCTCGAAAATCCTCGTAATCCCTGTCTGGAGCTTGAACTTTTGTATAGTTAGAACGAGGATTAGATGTAATATATTCTTTTTCTTCAAAATATTCTCTTTCTTCAGAATCCCAATCATCGTTAACATTTCTATCTAAATCCCAATCATCGTCATAAGAATCCTCAAACCGATCTGATGGCTGTGATGAAGGTGGTGGGGGAGTAGATATTCTCTCTTTGAATTCTTTTTGCTTGGGAGCTTTTTCCTGTGGAGTTCTTTTATTCACGCGGGGTGAATCGAATGGCTCGTATGATGAGGTTTGACGCTGTTGCTTAACACCACGGCTTGAGAATTGAACCAAGCTGCTAATTAATAAAGAAGTGAACGCACCAGCAGCAGTGCTTAACAACATCCACATAGCCAAAGAAAGTGGTTGGGTTCGCAAGCCCAAAAAGACTAAAGGTATTGCAGGGGAGAAATTTTGCGCTAGCAATAGCATAAGTCCTCCCAATACTGCGACTAAGAGCAGAGAGCGAATTACAGCCATAGGAATTAAAAGAAGTATGGAAAAAGCATCAAAGATAAAGAATAAAAATTTATTATTACTTTAATTAAACGTTACCTCATACTTTACAATCAATTATCTATTAACGACCTTGCCAGCGTTTAATAGGGACACAATCAATATCAAGTTGATCTAAACTACGAGCTACAACAAAATCAACTAGATCCTCTACAGTTTGGGGATTGTGGTACCAAGCAGGAATTGCAGGAACTATTCTGGCTCCTGCTTCGGCTAAACTGACTAAATTACGCAGATGAATCAAACTCAAAGGAGTTTCGCGGGGTACAACAATCAGCTTTCGTCCTTCTTTAAGTTGAACGTCGGCAGCCCTTTCTAACAAATCCGAACTTAAACCACCAGCTAACTTAGCTACAGTACTCATACTGCAAGGCATAATTATCATCCCCAAAGTACGAAAAGAACCGCTAGCAATGTTAGCTCCCACATCAGCCCAAGGATGACAGCGCAGTTTACCGCTCGACTTAACACCAGCTTGCTCTCGCCAAAATTGCTCTTGCGCCTTTGGTTCGGCTGGCATAGGGGTACTATTTTCGGATTGCCAAACCATAAAGCTGGATTTGGATGCTACTAATTCGATAGCATATTCCGCTTCTAACAAAAATGTAAGAGCGCGAACGGCATAAATAAGACCTGATGCACCTGAGACACCCAGTATTAAAGGCTTGGCGTTATTGGACACTTGTTTGCGGGAAATGGGGGATGGGGGGATGGGGAATGGGGAGATGGGGAGAAGGGGTTCGGGGGAGAGAATTCTTAACTATTCACTACTTTTTACGATTAATTCCTAACTCCTCACTCCCCACTCGCGTTACTCTTCTTGAAATTCTAAATCGTCTGACTCGTATTGATGCGGCATATAGTAGCCGGGAGAATCCGAATCGCGATCGCCTCCTGCTTCATCGTTACCTACAGTCACTAAGTCAATTTGCTGACGGTAATAATCGACACTCTTGACCTGTACGGCTACACGGTCGCCCAGTCGATAAGATGCCCGATTTTTACGACCGAACAATGCTTGCTGGCGAGCGCGATATTCATACCAATCGTCTTTAAGAGAACTGACGTGTACTAGCCCTTCTACCCGCAAAGGTATGCTGCTAATTTCTTCAGTTTCTTGTGCCGGTACTTCAATTTCTACGAAGAATCCGTATGATTGAACGCCAGTAATTACGCCACTGAAAACTTCGCTAATTCGCTGCTTCATTAAAGCGGCTCTTTTAAGCCCTTCTAAATCCGCTTCAGCTTCTTGGACTTCCTTTTCTCGATCGTTAACTTGGGTAATTACCCTTGTTAGATCGGTTTGTAGTTCTTGCTGTAGCTCCGGAGGTAACACGTTCCAGTTGATTTCACCGTGGCTATTACTAGAACGTAAATTCACCCGTTCCTTCACCCGAGTATTGCGGCGATCGCGTCCGTTTTCGATTAAGGCATAATATACCCTTTGCATCAGTAAATCGGGATAGCGTCGCAAGGGAGAGGTGCAGTGAAGGTAACCGTCTGGTAAGGCTAAACCGAAGTGTCCTCCTTGATTGGTAGTATAAGTAGGTGGTTTCAGGGTGTCTTGCAATAAATAGGTCAGAACTTGTTCGGAAGCAGATTGTGCAAACACTTTAGTTAAGTGTTGATAATCTAAAGGTTGAATCTCAATATCATCAGGTAGCGCAAGTTCCACACCCAAATTAATTGCTAGTTTGAGCATTTCTTGAACGTCATCTGGGTCTGGTGCCCCTTGAACTCGCCAAATAGCAGGAACGCCCAAAGCATTCAAATGAATTGCCATTAATTGATTTGTTAACAGTACTAATTCCGTTAACAAAGTACTAACTGGCGAATCTGTTTGGGTAACGCAGCCGCTTGCACCTTCATCAAAGAAGGGGTTTTGTAGGATGGGCAGATTTAACTGTAAGCTACCTCTTGCTAAACGTTGCTCCTTAAGAACTATTGCCAAGGCTTGCAACTGTTGCAGCATTTCTACTACTTCGGGAGTTTCTTTTGTTTCAGCCGCAAGAACTCCCAAAGTTTGCTTTTGGTTTAAATCCGTATCAACGTTAACTATGCTCGGCTGAATTTCCCAATCGAGAACTTCTCCTGTTTCCCCATCTAGGGTAGTCAGAAAAGAAATTGCCAAACGATCGCTTCCGGTAACTAATGAACTTCTTGCAGCTACAGCATCCGGTAGCATAGACAAGACAAGTTTTCCTAGATAAACGCTTCTTCCGCGTTTCAAAGCTTCTCGATCCAAAGCTTCATCTGGCTTTACGTAATGAGAAACGTCAGCGATATGGAAACCTAGCAACCAGTTTCCTTCTTCAGTTTCTTCCAGGGAGATGGCATTTTCTCTAACTTTCGAAGAATCCGCGTTAGCGCAAATGGTTAGGGTAAACTTATCTGTTAAGTCCAGTCTACTTTTGCGGTCTGCTTTAAGTATCCTTTTGGGCAATTTAGCAGCTACATCTTCTACCGAGTCCGAGAAAGTACGGGAAAGATCGTGTTTGCAGGTGACTAAATCAATATCAGCAGCGGCTTCCGCATCGCTACCAAGAATTTGCACCACCTTACCCAATGGTGGGTACTGAGCCAAAGGATAGCGCAGCACCTGAACGTGGGCGAGATGGTCGATCGCGTTGTCTAAAGTAACGCCATTTTGCCGTAACTTGAGTTCAAACAACAGCCGATCGTCCAAAGGTACCGCGCGGAAACCTCCTTCTATCTGCTTGATTCGAGCTAACAAAGTGTGGTTAGAACGTTCTAAAACCAGCTTAACCTCACCTTCAGGAGAACGTCGGCGACTACCTTCTTTAAGAACTCTAACTAAAACGCGATCGCCATTCCAAGCATTACTTAAATGGCTTTCTCGAATATAAATATCTTCAGCAGCTTCTATATCTTGAATTGCAAAGCAAAAGCCCTTAGAAGAACACCGGAGTTTAGCTTCAATTAAAGAATCTTCTGAAAGACGACGGTACTTGCCTCGTTCTTTCGCCAAAATTCCGATTTTTTCTAAAACATCTAAGGCAATTTCCAGTTTTTGTATACTGTCATCATCTTCACAACCAAGTTTTTTCTCGAGAAGTTTGCGAGCTACCAATTTATCATCAGTGAAATTGGCAAGAAGTGTAGCGATTGAAAATTCCATGCGCTGAACCGACATAGAGGTTAAAACATCTTTTTTTTTAATTGGTTAGTCTTCTTGCGTATACCCTCAGAAGAGGCAAAGAAGTCAATCAATTTTGGATTTTGAATTTGCGAAAAATAGCTGGGTTCCGTTTCTGTCCCAGTAAACTTTCCTACAACAGATTTTGGATTGAAACCCCAGATTTTCCGTAGGTTTAAAAGATTCTAGTAAGCCCTCGGAAATTAGAATGACAAGCAGGCGATAAGTTCCGTAAGACTAAAATTGCCTTGAACAGAAACCATCACCCCGACATCCCGGACAGCCGCGAGTGGGGGAAACCCCATGAGCAAATGTCCTTAAAATCTAAAGTTGGTTCGGTCATCTAGAAACGAATTACCCGCCCCCATAGAGGGTATTACACAATTAACAAGATTTGCTTTCGGCCTATTTGAGCCAACATCATCACCAATCTGACAAAGCACGCCTGAAATTATTATTACTTCGCCGTTGTAATTACTAGCAACGAAGTTTAAATATTGGCAACATGGGAACAAATTGAATTACTAGGCAGGCCGTTTATCAACTGCGGTAAACTAGTCCGCGTTCAATTGTTCTACACGTTTGGCGACTTTGACACCATCAAACTCTGAAAATGTACTCGGAGAAACTGCTGACAAACCGAACTGCCCCTACGTAGAATTGGTAACAATTACGATAGCAGCTAAACCGCCTCGGGAGGTGGAACCATTACTTTATATTGTAGATAAGGAGGGTACTTCCAGAAAATAGTTCTAGATAGCAATTTGGGTATTTAGTATAGCATCGATAGCAATACTACTAAAAATTACTCACTACTCAGCCAAGAAATTGCTTTATTGACTCCACCTTTTCCTACAATCGGAACATTTAACCCACTTATCAAAGAAGGCTTAAATTTAATAGTGGAACTTTTACACAAGATTTTTGAGAAAAATTCTTGTTTAATTAGAAAAGAACACAAGCCACTATTTTTGTTCCAACGAACAAGCTAAACTAACACCCATAAGCGTATATGTCGCATTCTATTTATGGCAAGCCTTTGTCTCAAATGCCCCCATGCCGCGCCAGACGAATCTAGCTTTTAGAATGGTAATAACTTTAACGCATGTGGTGGTTAAAATTAAGTTCAGCAATCAACTGATTTTTCAGATGCCTTTCTCGGTTAATAGAAGTACGGTTATACAGTAGTTTACTACGCCGCTATGCAACGGGGGTAGTTAGCCTGACTCCAAACATCTAAAAAACCACTCCCACTGTAACCGAGCGTGTGTTAGGGTTATCTTGCGGTGTAGTACCGAACTATTTTTCGGCAAAGAAAAATAATTTATTGCAGCTTAAGAAGGCACCTTCGGTAAACACCATAACACATCAAAAGCTTGTAACAAGTTTTGCGATACACAATCTTCGATACATTAAAAAGGAAAAATGACCGTAAATTAAAATTTTTGATTCATATTTAATTGTTAAATTGACAAATAATTTTCAGTTTTGTGGTTGTGGTTTAGATAAAAACTTAAAATCCTAACAACAACCATTCATCCACGTAAAGCAGACTTAAATTGGTAGCAATATTATGTTGGCTCAATTTCAGAGCTTGTATCCTACAGGTAGTCTTACCACTGAATTACTAGAGATTCACCACGGTAAATATATCGTTCGTTCCAGCGTGCAAATTGAAGGCGTAACCCGCGCTACGGGTATGGCTGCCGCTGACACAATCGAAGAAGCAGAAGATAGATCTAGAGCTAGAGCATTAATGGTTTTAGCTATGAAGGATGAAAAATCGCAACCAAAAGTACAGCATCAAGAAGTTGCAGCTTCTCAAAAACCAAGTCTAGAGCTACTTTCAAATCGTTCCTTAACTACCGAAAAAGCCGGACTAGAGGAACGCCCGACTAAGGTTGAATCTACTGGAGTAACAGAAACTCCCGTTTCAATTGCTCCACCAGTAAACTCTACTGAAGTAGCAGAAACTCCCGTTTCAATTGCTCCACCAGCAGATCCCGAAGAAATACAAACTTCAGATGATGTATCGCCCGTTACCGAGGTTTTATCAGTAGAAGATGACAGCGATATTTACAGCCAAGAATTTGATAAGCCATTACCGCTACCAACATATGACGAGCCGGAGCTTGATATACCAGTAGAAAATACGGATATGGCATTCGACGATCGAGATGAAGAACCAGCTTCGAGTAATGCTACCTCCGCAAGCAAAAGCAGTAATGGAAGAACTACCAAAAAAACAACTAAAAGAAAGAAGAAGACAGAACCCATTGATTTATCTGACATAATTGCCAAAACTGACGTTGAAATGGAGCGTCTAAGTTGGACTCCCCAGCAAGGAAGGGAATATTTAATCAACACTTACGGTAAACGAGGACGTACTTTACTTACCGAAGATGAATTACTTGATTTTCTCCAACATTTAGAATCTATCCCCACGCAAATAGAACTTTCCGAACCAGATCCGTTGACGGGATTTTAGATTCTGGATTGGGCATGGGGCATTGGGGATGGGGAGACAA
>JBARZF010000229.1:0-1510 GCA_049649675.1 Rivularia sp. (in: cyanobacteria)
TTATGTCCAAATCCCCGACGATGGTAATTTTCCGAATGTTGTAATGAGCGTTTAAAAGCTTTTGTATCCATAAGAAATCAGTTATCAGTTATCAGTTATCAGTTATCAGTTATCAGTTATCAGTTATCAGTTACCAGTTATTTATTGCTCACTGTTCACTGTTGACTGTTAACTGTAAAGCGGAACTCCAGACTAAATAACCATTTGGATTAAGGTGTAATCCATCAGTTGTAAAGTTGGATTTGAGATTTCCTTGTTTATCGGCAAATAAAGGATATAGGTTTAAGTATTTTACGCTTTCTTCTGCTGCTATGGTTCGCAACTGTTGATTTAAGTTGCGAATGCGACTATTAGGAATAGCTAAAAGCTTTTCTTTTCCTTCCCAAGTTGCTTGTTCGCCTTGATGGGGCAAAATCGACTGTACTACTATTTGCGCTTTGGGATGCTTTTTACGTAAATAAGTTAATATCTGCCGTTGATTATCTAAAATTGTTTCATCATTCACACCAGCAATCAAATCGTTGATGCCTATCATCACAAAAATGGTTTCCGGTGTGGTTTTGTCAAATAAATTTAATCTTTTTAATAAACCAGCAGTTTTTTCCCCAGAGATTCCTTGATTTAACCACGTCTTATTATCCGGCAACAACTCCGAGGGAAACCATAAACTTAGAGAATCTCCAGCCATCACAGTTAAATTCCGGGGTTTCTTCTCTGCTGCAACTTCAGCTTCCTGTTGGAGAATATTCACCCACTTTTGATAGTCTAATTTATGACGTTTACCCAATTGAGGGGCAACGGCTTGCTGTGTTTGAGTCTTAGGAGTAGGTTCAGCACTTGGAGAAAGAACATTAGCCAAAAAAGCAGTAACATCCTGCTGTTTGCCAATCAGCAAGATTACCGCTAGTAAAAGTATGACGTTACTTAATAAAGAGAAAAATGCCCAAGCAGGAAAAGTTTTAATAGAACTAGACACGGGTAGCGAAGTACATCAATTATCTATTTGGATATGATTGTAGTCTACGCTTCGCTTTTTCGGGTAATTGGAATGGGAGATGGGGAGAGGGGGAGAGGGGGGGACAAGGGGAGAATTAATCTGTATGTAGTGGGAGCATCTTGCTCCCTAGCTGTATAACAATTACCAATTACCAATTACCAATTCCCCGTGCCCTATGCCCAATCCCCAATCCCCAATCCCCAATCCCTAAATATTACTTTCTGCCAAGATTAATTTTATCTGTGTATTCTGAATTGTAAGCTTCTTCGCCGTGTTCGCTGATGTCCATTCCTTGTAATTCGGCGTTTTCGTGTACTCGCAATCCAACGGTACTTTCAACTACTTTCAAAATAATCCAGGTACCAAATCCGGCGATCAAGTAAGTAACTACAATTGCGGCAAGTTCTAAAAGCAGTTCGTCGGGATTGCCGAATAATAAACCGTTTCTCCCGGCTGGGTTGATGGCTCTACTGGCAAAGATACCTGTCAAAATTGCGCCTACGGTACCTCCTA
>JBARZF010000230.1:0-5477 GCA_049649675.1 Rivularia sp. (in: cyanobacteria)
TCTGTATCTTTAACCAAATGTTTTACGGGGAAGTTGGGATTGGCGTAATTTCCATCCACCATGCGTTGCAATTTTTTATCAAAGGTTGGTGCATAAACCGCACTTTCACGCAAAATCTGCATAAATACGTCTGGTTTAATACCCTGTCTTTGGATAAATCCGAGACTTAAACCAAAGGCTGAGGTTAAGGATGCTATTAGTTGATTTAAAGCTAATTTTAATGCTGCTGCACTGCCTACGGAACCTACTAATATGGGTTCGGGGCCAAAATGCTTTAATAATTCTAGGCTGTGTCTGTACTGATCTTTTTGTGCGCCTACCATGACAATTAGTTTACCTTCTTTGGCTTCTGGTCTGCTGCCAAGTACCGGTGCTTCTATATAATCGCCGCCAGCGGAAACTACTGCATCTCTAATTTCTCTGCTTTCTGTAGGGGTAATTGTCCCCATTTGGATAACTTGTTTTCCTTTAACACTCCGAGAAGACATATCCGAAAGCAAGACGGTGTAAATAGCTGCCGTGTTGGTAAGCATCAAAACTACATAATCAGCAGCGGCGATCGCCTGATGGGGATTTTCTACAACTTCGGCACCTGCTGCTATAATCGGTTCTAATTTTTCTGGGGTACGATTATAAGCAATTAACTCTACACCTTGTTCTAACAACCTTTGTGCCATAGGTTGTCCCATTAATCCAGTACCCAGAAATGCCACCTTCATGTTTTAATTCCTTTTCTTATATTTAGTCTTTAAATGATTATTTGAAATGAGAGAGGGAGAAGGGGAGACAGCAGGGGAGGCAGAGGAAGCCTCCGTAGGCAGGGGAAGCATCTGAGGTTGCTGCCAGGGAGCAAGATGCTCCCACTACGAAAATTAATTGCAACAGATTTCTAAATTCCTAACTCCCTACTCCTAACTTCTAACTCCTAACTCCTAACTTTCTTAAATCATCCTCCAGCGGCGAATGTCACCATAATTATGACTGAAAGTAAGATGCCGGGGGTAAGTAATCCAATTAACATTAATAAATCGTGAGTAGACATAATTATTACCTGTGTTGTGTTTATATAGCATTGCGATCGCTACTATGTTAGAACAACTATCAGTGGTAATTGATGTAAGACGAATAAAATTTTAACTTTTGCGATTTTGAGATAAATTCTTAATATGGCTGAGTAAAACCTTTGAGTTGCTGAGATTTTTCTGTTTCTTTTAATCCTTTGGCTTGAGCTAAAACGTGGAAACCACCAAGCCCCATTGGATCTAAAAGTTGATGTAATGAATCGCGGCGTTGCAGTATGGTAGATAAAGGTTGCTTGGATTGAGATAAACTTGCGACACGCTCCCCCAATCCTAAAGCCATCAAAAATAATCCCTGTTGCGTTAAACCAATTTTGTGCAAACCGAGGCGATCGCCATTTTTTTCTAAGGCTGTAAAGTCAACATGAGCGGTGATATCTTGCTGTCCAATGTTAATATACGGGTCGTTATGGCGATGATGTTGAGTGTAGCACTGTAAGCTGCCTCGATCGCGTCTGGGGTTGTAATAACGGTTTTTAATATATCCATAATCAATTGTTAGCACATACCCGCGCTGCAAACGGTTTGCTATTACACTTAACCATTCCAAAGCTGCTAAATTAATCTCGCTTCGATATCCGTCGGGATATTTAGTAATGTCAATTTCTAACAATTTAAAATAATCAACAAGTTCCGATGTGGAGGGTTTGTCTGTTATTTCGGTGAAAAGATTAGAGGGGGGAGAGGGGGTAGAATTTTCTACATTCGTAACGTAAATTTCCTGTAATTCTCCGTTTTCTATTTTGAATTGATGCACTGGGAAAGCGTCTACTAATTCATTTGAGAAAAAGCACCCGGTGACGGAATTATTTGGTATTTCTTCTAAGTCGCACCAGCTAACTTCAAATTCTTTTAAGTGTTGTTGTTGAAGTTGTTTTAATCCTGGTGATTTTTCGATAATTGTATATTTTAAAGCTTTGAAGAAATCTGGATATTCTTGTTTAATATAGTTGAGAATATCTGCTGCTAAATATCCTTGTCCAGCACCCATTTCTATTAAAGTAAACTCTACTGGTTGACCTAATATTGACCACATTTCGGCAAATTGAACTGCCAACATTTCACCTATATCACTCCCAAGATGTACGGAAGTAAAAAAATCACCTTCTTTTCCTAAGTTTGTGGCTTTTTGAGAATAGTAACCGTATTCGGGATGATATAGTGCTAAATCCATATATTCCGCGAAGGTGATGCGTTGCAGAGGGCTTGTGGTGATGCGGTTGGTAATTTCTTGGTAGAGTTGGGGGTTATATTCCATGTTGAGTAGATTGAAATAATTTAATAATTATGGTTTTTGCGTACTTATTATGCTAATTAAATAGTTTAAAAAACAGAGCAGGGAACGGGGAAAAGAGTAAAAAGACAATATTGATAAATAATTTTAGTCATAGAACGTAGTAATACTTACAGATTAAATCTTTGCTTGTATAACACAAATTGCATTTTTCTACATAGCTAGTTATCAAGTTTCTTTGTATACTGCTTAAGTCGTCCGAATTTTTTCTTATAAATGAAAAGTAATCTTAGTCACAATTTAAATTTAGTTAAGTTTGCCCCTAAATCATGTGTTCGGTTAATACTAGGAGTTTCCGTTTTCTTAATGATGCTCCCAGCAAGTAAAGCATTGGCTAACCCTTCCATCTATACACAATCATCAAGTATGTCGTCCAGTTACAATGATTGTAAAGCTAGAGCTACTAAAGCAGCTAATCTATTATTAACCAAAGTTCAAAAGCCAGCGGAAGTTAATGGTGTGTTTTTTACGATAGGTACTACATCATCAACATCGGTTTTTATTCAATGTGCTAAACACCCATTAGGCTCGTCTTTTGTAGTCGTTACATCTACTAAGTATTATCAAGATCGATATGATGGAGATTCTCTTCGCAAGCGTATAGCAGGAATTATACAAGGTCGAATTTCTATCCAGTAATCTTATAATTCAATTTATTAGTATTTACCATCGTCTACATAAATGGTGTTTTTTTTCCTTATGTAATGTTCTAAAATTCTAATATATAGTGCTTTTCACTTGGGTGCAATACAAATAAAGCTGGTGAAAATCGCACGAACAGGAATGCTCGCCTATCTCACAATAATTTATTATACTCAACTGAAAACCACTATATTTTCATCTTTCCCAAGTAAAATTCAAAGACTTAAAATATAAAAACAATTTAATACCACAGAAAGCTACAGCCATTGCGAAAAGTCCCCAGGATATCCAAATATCGGCAATTTTTAACACCCACAGATTAACTAAAATCAATCCAACTAAATCGGCAATTAAAACTGGTAGACGTTCGGTAATATGCCAAGGTTGAATTATATGTTTAGCTGAGAGATTAATTTTTATATTAGCAAATATATTAAACCAAATTAAGCCGATTAAAATAATAAACGAACCCCATCCTAAGTCTATTGAGGATAAATAAAATCCTATTAATTCTATAATGATTGTAATAATAGTAATATGATGAAAAATATCTAAACGAGCATCTTTCACTTTGGTTTTAGCATTAGCAACTTTTTGTAAATCCTGATTTGCCATATTGGCTTGTTCTATACAAAATAAAAATATTCCAAACGCTAATAATTGATGCGTTAATTCCGAAGCCCAGATAACTTGTCTTAATATCCCCAGACAACCAGGAAAGAACAGTAAAAATATAATTTGAGAAATCACAGGATTTAGGTTAAAGGTTAAAGGTTAAAGGTCAAAGGCCAAAGGTTAAAGGTTAGGAGTTGTGAATGTAGTGGGAGCATCTTGCTCCCTGGCAACAACCTCAAGTTATATCCTCTCTACCCCCTCTTCCCTCTCTTCCCCCTCTTCCTCCTCCCATTCCCTAAGAAAATAAAAAAAGATTCTAGATTTTGAATTATCAAATACAATCCAAAATCTAAAATCTGGTGCAGGAAAGTTTGAGGGGAAGAACATCTACACCCTCAACGCCACTTCTCTCAACGCGGGGAACCCGCGCACGAGAGTGGCTCAACTTTCCGCAAAATCCAAAATTGGGTTTATCTGTCAACGGAACCCATAATTACGTCGATGCTACCTAATATCACAACAATATCTGCTACTTTTACGCCTTTTAATAGCTCGGGTAAAATTTGCAGGTTATTAAAGTCTGCTGGACGGATTTTCCAACGCCAAGGAAAGACGTTATTTTCTCCAACTAAATAAATTCCTAATTCACCTTTACCGCTTTCTACGCGGGAATAGATTTCACCATTAGGAATCTTGAAGGTTGGAGCAACTTTTTTAGCAATATACTGATATTCAAAGTCGTTCCACTTGGACTTTTTACCTTCCTGCATCCGCTTTGCTTCAAGGTTCTCGTAAGGGCCGCCAGGAAGTCCTTTAAGAGCTTGCTTGAGGATTTTGACCGATTCGCGCATTTCCCGCAATCTTACTGTATAGCGAGCGAGACAGTCTCCAACGGTGTCCCACTGCACATCCCAGTCAAAATCGTCGTAACATTCGTAGTGGTCAACTTTGCGTAAATCCCACTGCACCCCAGAAGCGCGTAACATTGGGCCAGATAATCCCCAATTTATGGCTTGTTCGCGAGTAATTACGCCCAATCCTTCTACACGACGGCGGAATATGGGATTTTTCGTAACTAAGCGCTCGTATTCGTCTACTTTGGGTAAAAAGTATTCGCAAAATTCCATACATTTATCTACCCAACCGTAAGGTAAATCAACCGCTACACCACCAATGCGGAAGTAGTTGTTGTTTACCATGCGATAACCTGTAGCGGCTTCCCATAAATCGTAAATCATTTCGCGTTCGCGAAACTGGTAGAAAAATGGAGTTTGTGCGCCTACGTCAGCCATGAATGGCCCCCACCACAATAAGTGGTTGGCGATGCGGTTCAATTCCAGCATGATGACGCGGATGTAGCTGGCACGTTTGGGAACTTCGATATCCGCTAATTTTTCCGGTGCGTTGACGGTAACGGCTTCGTTGAACATTCCCGCTGCGTAATCCCACCGACTCACGTAGGGAACGTACATGATATTAGTACGGTTTTCGGCGATTTTTTCCATTCCCCGGTGCAGGTAGCCGATAACGGGTTCGCAATCTACTACGTCTTCACCGTCTAACGTCATAATTAGACGTAAAACGCCGTGCATCGAAGGATGGTGCGGTCCCATGTTCAGCACCATCGGTTCGGTGCGAGTTTCCATTAATGCCATGAATCAGTAATTCTCCCTTTAGACTCTTGTTGCACTCACCCCTAAGTTTAGTTATTTTAACCAAATATTGTGAATCAAATATTTGCTCATGCTTGCTTTTCGGGAGAGTGAAGATAAATTAAGCAGCATTTTCTTAATTATGAAGGATGAAGCGCGGCAAGGTGCATTATTATGTCTAATTCTGAAGATTAC
>JBARZF010000231.1:0-5831 GCA_049649675.1 Rivularia sp. (in: cyanobacteria)
GATAAAGCGATTTCAGAAACAGAAAGAGCAATATGGATAATTCACGGACATGGAACCGGAAAACTGCGTCAAGGAGTTCACGCATTTTTAAAACAGCATCCTAGAATTAGCAATTACGAAGCAGCACCGCAAAATGATGGTGGAACTGGAGTTACGATTGCGTACATTAACAGTTAACAGTGAACAGTTAACAGTGAACAGTTAACTGTTAGCAGTTACCAGTGAACAGTTACCAGTGAACAGTTACCAGTTAGCAGTTACCAGTGAACAGTTACCAGTGAATTTTTAACTCAATACTCTTAACTCTTCCCTTCGGCCCAATTCCCAATTCCCAATTCCCAATTCTAAAATTTCCCTTTGACAAAACAGAGATTGAATCTAAAGTAGATAAAAGACAAATTGCTGTTGACTGAAATCAGGTATAAAGCTTGCCAAATTGCGAACTTTTTGCTATAGCTTGCCCAACCCAATATAAAATGTTGAGAGTCTGGTTTCAAAATGGGTAACAGCAACAGTCCCAAAAGGCCCGATCACCTATGCTTAAAGTTATGCAATCTGCTGGCGATTCACCCACTATTAGTTCCCAGTGGGAGGATTTAACTAATATTGCCGCCCCAAGATCCATTCAATGGGACGATATAAAGGCCCAAATTGACTTGGTGCTTTTGGCGCTAGAAGCTTTGACTGGCATCGGTTCCGAGGCAATGCTCTCTGCGGCAATTAATCTTAATTTAGAATCAAGAGTGCCAGACCGGGTGGCGCTATGGAGACTGCGCCAATCTAACCCCATACGTAAAGGTCAGGGAGGCAGAAAGAAATTAGATGTAGAAGAAGCGCGATCGTTAGTTTTGATTACTTGCTATCTTGCCAAGCAGCACCAAGAATTAATTCGTCGTGCTGTTGACTTGTTAGAACAAAATGCTCAAAATAACCGCGAACCTCATTACTCTGCCTTATTGGGAGATTACATCGATGCTTTCTGCAACACTTATCAAGAGCGGATGGAAGAGGATGAGAAAATATCCACTGATATACTCACCAATTTGGCACTCAAACTACTGATAGATTTAGTATTTTACAGTGGTCCCGGTGGACACCGCCGTCTCTGGCTAGCACTTATAGACCGTTCAACCAAATTTTGAAATGTCCAAGACGCATTTACTGCCATGCCTCTATCAAATCCAGTGATTCGTCGGTATACGCCGCCTACCTGCACGTTAGAAGTTTTGGCGCAAAGTTCTCCTTTGTCACGTTGGATGGGTAAATCGGTTCTCAAGCAGGTCAGATTTAACCTTCGTTTTGACGATCCGCGACAACCTGAAAAGGAACTTGTTGTTATCCAAGGCGACCGGGATCGGTTAGAAGCTTTATCTACGGCAGTCTCAGGTTACGTACAGGAAATCTTACAACAGTCACCAGAAAATTTCTGGGCTTCGAGAGTTGAAGCACATTCAGCCAGTAAAACATCTGAGCCAACACCAGTAGAAGATGTTTCTAACTTGGAACAAGATATTTCTAATTCTAGAAACGAATTTGCTTATAGTTCCAATATTTATTTACAGCCAAGCAGCAATTTGACTCATCAACTGTTTCTTGGTTCCCTAGCGAACCAGGTTAGCGGTGCTTCAATTCAATTAGGTTTGCTGCAATTATTTGATTTAGCAACAGCTTTAGATGAGTATATGGCTGATGTTGTTGCTTTACCCAACGAAACTCAACAGCCTAGTAGCAATAGTTTTGCAATACCTGCTTGGGCACCTGTTGCCGCCGTGCTGGTATTAGGTTTGGGTTTGATGCCACTTACTTATCAATATGCTAACCGTCTTCGAGAAGAAAATAAGACGGCTGAAACTGTGGCAACGGCAAATAAAGAACTTGGAAACGATCCTGCTTCTACGCCCTTTACTCCATTACCAACACCACAGAGTTCGCTTACCCCTTTACCAAATTTATCGCCATTACCAACTTTAGGTACGGGTTTAAATCTTCCTAGTGCCTCTTCACCAGCGCCGGGAGCATCTCCCCTTCCAACGTTATCAGCAACTCAAAAACCTGGTACAATATTTCCTTCAGCCTCTACAAACCCGTCAAGTAGTTTGGGAAACATTCCTTTACCGCCATTAGGTAGTGATAGTTTTGGTAGTAGCGCAGCGACAAAACCCCAGTTAGGAAAAGAACCTTTTTCTCTAACTCCTAATTCTCCTGGATCTAAACCCAATCTTGGAGGAAATCTTTCTGCATCAACTCCTACAAGTAAAACTAGTTTGCCGTCACTGACTAATCCATCTACACCCATAATTCCCTCAAAACAAGCAGATGCAATTCCTCAAAGTGGAAATAGTCAAAAAAATTTGCTGACAAATTTGCCTAAATCTAACAGCATCCCAACAGAATCAAGAGAAAATAATCCTACAACAACTGCCGCAGCCAATAGCGAAACATTATTTGATACCAATAAAGTTGTAGAAGTAAGAGATTATCTCAGCAAACGCTGGAATCCACCTAGCGGTTTAAAACAGCCTTTGGAATACAGTATGACAGTAGGTGTTGATGGTGCCCTTGAACAACTTCTTCCTTTAGGAAAAGCTGCAAGAGATTACGTTGATACAGCCGGTATTCCCAAAATTGGTGAACCTTTCGTTTCTTCTAGTCGTAACGGACAGAATGTAAGACTTCGTGCAGTTTTGAACCCTAATGGTAAAGTACAAGTTTTTCCTGAAACTGATTAAGTATTTAAAATTTAGTTGCGATCTCGTTGAATGCTCCTCGCCCTTTCTTGGACGAGGATTATCGCTTTAGCTCGAGCACCAATAATCAAGTGAATTTTAGGCGGCTTTCAATCAAACTTTTGTTTTGCTTGCATGGGTGATACAAAGTAAGTTAAGTTTAAAATGCAACTTTTGGAGCTATTAAATATTTTTATAGATACAGACGTACCAATATACGTCAGTTTTATATTTTAAATAAAAATCTATATCAATAAGCATATTACTCCACTGGCAAAAGTTGACGACGGCAATCGTCATAACCTTGGTTTTATTAACCAGAGGTGCTTTTTTATGTTAAAAAGTAATCCTACTTTCTTTTTTCGACACAAATTCAGGTCTATTAATTTAATTGTGCGCTTATTCTTATAGCTTTAATGTTGCCGATTATCAATTAATAAGTAGAATTACCATCCCCTTTATGGATCGATCAAGTTCAAAATAATAGATTGTGGACTATAAACCCCCGTTTAGGGCGGTAAACAGACTCTACATCAAAGTGCGCGTAAATTATAATGTTATTTTGGCATCAACTGTCATGACCTCCAATGATTTTTATACATCAGAGCATCTTCAAGCGGATATCGTTGAGTTAATAGAAAAATTACCGAAGTTAAAAAATCGGAAATACATCGAGCAGGCTTTAAATACTGTATTACGGCTTTCCCAAGAAGAAGAAATCGACCGGCTAGATTGGAAAATATTATCGTCATCTCTGGCAGATATGGAACGGGGCTTCCAGTTGTTTCATAACTACCGTCACGTTCGCAAAGTTACCATATTTGGTTCGGCACGTTTATCGCCAGAAACGCCGGATTACAAGATGGCAAGAGACTTTGGGCGCTGCGTGTCTGAGCTAGGATTCATGGTAATTACTGGTGGTGGTGGTGGCATAATGCACGCCGGACATGAAGGTGCCGGAAGGGAAAATTCCTTTGGTTTAAATATCGAATTGCCGTTTGAACAAGAGGCAAATCCAATTATTGAGGGTGATGAGAAATTAATTCACTTTAAATATTTCTTTACTCGCAAGCTATTTTTGCTTAAAGAAAGCGATGCAGTAGCTTTATTTCCCGGTGGTTTTGGCACTCAAGACGAAGCATTCGAGTGCATGACTTTGAGTCAAACTGGTAAATTTGGCCCAGTACCGTTGATTTTAATCGATCATCCCGGTGGCGATTACTGGAAGTCTTGGAGCGAATATATTGATAAACAGTTAGTTGCAAAAGGTTTAGTAAGTCCTGAAGATCCCAGCTTATATACCGTTACAGACAACTTACAGGTTGCTTGTGATGCTATAACTCAATTTTTCAAAGTTTATCATTCCAGTCGCTATGTGAGCGATCGCCTAGTAATTCGCTTGAAGTCAGAATTATCTGATGCTGAAGTAGACAAACTAAATAGTGAATTCAGCAGCATTCTGGTGAAAGGAAAAATTGAGAAAAGTCAGGCTTTATCACAAGAAGCAACTGACGAAGCTGTTGGACTTCCTCGCTTGCTGCTGTACTTCAATCAAAAGGATTTGGGAAGATTGTATCAGATGATTGCAACGATTAACCAAATGGGACATCCTTCGGTTGAAGATACCAAACATCCGGAAAGGAAGTAAGTTTGGGCATGGGGGATTGGGGATTGGGGATTGCGAATAAATTGCAAATGCCCACAGGTTGGTAACCTGGGGCTATACAAACAAAGCCCGTCTGCACGGGCTAAGGAATAATCTTTAGCAAAAAGCACATAATTTTTATTGTTTGACTCCTCGTTCCCAGCCTCCGGGCTGGAAATGCTGTTTTAGAAGGCTCTGCCTCGTCTAAAAGCCTAAAGTTTTTTCGTAAAAGGGGGATTTTTTAATATGGAATTGCCAGAAATTATATCAGAATTAGAAAATAATAATGGTAAATTACCCCGCCAAGCTTTAGAAAGAGCCATCGAAGAAAGGGAAGCAATTACTCCTTTATTGTTAGATATTTTATCGAATTGTAAAAACAACCTTGAGGAGCTATCAAATAAACCTGACTATATTCTACATATTTGTGCATTTTACCTACTGGCACAATTTAGAGAACCTCAAGCTTATCCAGTTATCATCGATTTTTTCTCAATTCCAGGAGATATGCCAGTTGATGCAACGGGCGATTTAGTTGGGGGAGGCTTAGCTAGAATACTTGCTTCTGTTTGTCATGGAAATATTGAACCTATCAAACAGTTGATAGAAAATCAAGAAGTTAATGAATGGGTAAGAGCCTCTGCTCTTAATTCCTTGATTATTTTAGTTGTTCAAGGAATTATTTCTAGAGAGCAAATTATCGAGTATTATAAAGAACTTTTTTCAAATCTTTTTGCAAATAAATGTTATGTACCTAAAGTTAAAGAAAAACATGATTATAATATCTGGACTGCCTTAGCAAGTAAAAGTTCCATGCTTGCTCCCGTAGAACTCCAGCAATATATTGAACGAACTTTTGATGAAGATTTAATTGAACCGTTTTATTTCGAGCGACAAGAGTTTAACGAACTATTAGAAATAGGTTCGGAAGCGACTTTGAGCGAACTTCGTAATGATATTCTTTATTCTTTGATTGAAGATGCTATTTTTGAGATAAATTCTGATTTTTTTGTGAGTTTATTTCCACAAACTCGCAATACTTTAACTAAGGTAGAAGGATTTTCTAACTCACCAAAGAAATCTAAAGCTAAAGTAAGTAACAAGAAAAAAATGCAGCAAGAATCTCGTAGAAAAAATCGGTCGAAGAAAAAGTGATTTTCGAGCATTTTCTCCGGGAATTTCACAAAGCAAGCTATTTCGAGACATTTACTTACTCAAGCAATTTTCAAATCAAATCAACGGTGGACAAATAAATGCCCACCACAAAAACTAATTAAACAATTAGCTAAGAACCCAATTAACCAAAGTTCGCACGCCGAAACCAGTTGCACCGGAAGGATTATAACCGTTGTCCTTATCCGTCCAAACTGGCCCTGCAACGTCTAAATGCGCCCAAGCAGGGGTATCTTTAACAAATTGCTTCAAAAACAAAGATGCAGTAATTGAACCACCCGCACGTG
>JBARZF010000232.1:0-4302 GCA_049649675.1 Rivularia sp. (in: cyanobacteria)
GACAATGTTAATGTCAATGTCAGCGTTATTGTTAATGTCATTGTTAAGCTTTTAACCAATATTATTGATTAATTAAAATTACAAATATACTCGTACAATAAAACGTATCTTTGTTAATATTGAAAACTAAATTACCGTGCTAGTATGAATAAAAATTTTCATGCTAAACCTCACCGGGAGAACTTTCTCGCAGAGAATAGCAACTAATTTTACAGTTTATGCTTTATCGAATAGGCGCAAATATTTATTATTTATTGATTAAAAATTTTCTGTTATTGACTTTCTAATCGAGAATATTGTTTTTAATATTTTTCAAATAGCTAAGAAGCACTATCACATCTTTTATGGGAATCCAAAAAAATCTCAAACGGCTAAATTTACTAGGAATATCGTTAATAAGCTTGTATTTGGTCATTGGTGTACCAAAACCAGCTTATGCAATGCATATAATGGAGGGTTTTCTTCCGTTTGGCTGGGCTGCTTTTTGGTGGGCTGTTTCTTTACCTTTCATGATTTTAGGTTTTATATCTTTAACTCGCATCACCAAAGAAAAACCACAACTTAAACTGCTTTTGGGTTTAGCTGGTGCTTTTGCTTTTGTACTTTCGGCTTTAAAAATTCCTTCGGTTACTGGTAGCTGTTCTCACCCTACGGGTACGGGATTGGGTGCGGTATTATTTGGTCCTTTGGCTATGTCGGTTTTGGGAACTTTGGTGCTGCTGTTTCAGGCTCTATTACTGGCACACGGCGGCTTGACAACATTAGGCGCTAATGCTTTTTCGATGGCGATCGCCGGGCCATTTGCAGCGTTTTGGATTTATCGGTTAACGATGAAAATATCTGGGCAACAAAGGTTAGCGATATTTTTAGCCGCAGCTTTAGCAAATTTATTGACTTATGTTATAACTTCCGCTCAGTTAGCTTTGGCTTTCCCCGCAGAAGTTGGTGGTGTGATGGCTTCGTTTACTAAATTTGCGGGCATTTTTGCTATAACTCAAATACCTTTGGCAATTACTGAAGGTTTATTGACAGTATTGGTGTGGAATTGGCTGCAATCTTACAATCCACAAGAATTAGAACTATTGAAATTAATTAAAAGGGAGCCTCAACGCAATGAAACAATCAAGTCAATCTAATAACGGATGGAATAATTGGCTGTTGATATCGGCAGTTGTGGGTTTAACAATTGCACCATTAATCTTTTTACGTGGTGCAGAATTTGGTGGTGCTGATGGTGAAGCTGAAGAAGCAATTACTGAAGTTCAACCGGAATATAAACCTTGGTTTTCACCTGTCTTTACACCACCCAGCGGTGAAATTGAAACTTTATTGTTTTGCGCTCAATCTGCTTTTGGTGCGGGTTTAATTGGTTACTCAATTGGTTTGTATCGCGGGCGTAGTGAAAAGCAAAAACGTGAAGAATAAGGGAAGCATTTCTTTTGTAGTGCGAGCATCTTGCTCGCTTGATACACATGAGCATCTTGCTCGCACTACCATATATTTTTGAAAAATCGGTATGCTTCTAGAATGAGCTTAAAACTCGATACTTTAGCTTACACTAATCAATTGCGAGGATTGCCACCAGAACACAAATTTGTTTTCGCAATTGCTACTTTGTTGATTTCTCTTTCTACCCATCCACCAGTACAAATTTTGCTGGCTTTGTGGATGGGTATTTGGACGGTTGTTTATGCGAAAATTCCTGCTGGTGTTTATATCAAAATATTGGCAGTTGCTAGTTTTTTTTGGCTGACTAGTTTACCGGCTTTAATTATTAACGGTGTTTCTGTTGCGGATATTTCCCAGGTACAAAATGATTCTTGGGAAGGTTTAAATTTAGGATTTTATTATATATATATTAGTCGTAGTGGTTTTTATCAAGCACTGACAATTTTTAGTAGAGCTTTTGCTTCTGTTTCTTGTCTATATTTTTTAATGTTAACCGTTCCGTTTACGGAAGTATTGCAAACTCTGCGCCGATTCAAGTTTCCATCGCTGTTAATTGAATTACTATTATTAATGTATCGGTTTATATTTATTTTGTGGAATACGGCAACCGAATTATCAATTGCTCAAAAATCTCGTCTTGGCTACCGTGATTTTCGTACCAGCATCAAAAGTCTAGCATTATTAGTCGGACAACTTTTAAAAAGAACCTTACAAAAATACAGTCAGTTTTCTCTCGGATTAGAAGCGCGAGGAACTAATTACGAATTCCGAGTTTATGCTCCCCGTCGCTATCGTCCATCAAAACGCTACATATTAGAAGCAGTAATCGGTTGTGTAATCTTAATTAGTTTAGAGTGGTGGCTGAATGCAGGAATATTTACTTGAATTCGATCGGGTTGATTACACTTATCCCGGTGCTAGAGAATCTTCTCTTAACGGTTTAACATTAAATATTCCATCAGGTAAAAAATGTGCGCTCATCGGTCAGAATGGGTGCGGAAAAACCACATTATTTTTATTAGCAAATGGTTTATATAAGCCAAGTAGCGGAATTGTCCGTTGGCACGGTAAACCATTACGTTACGACCGCAAATATTTAAGTAATTTACGTCAGGAAGTCGGGTTAATATTTCAAGATCCAGAACAGCAATTAGTTGCATCTACAATAGAAGAAGATATTTCCTATGGCTTATGTAATTTGAATTTACCTGTTAAAGAAATTCAAGCCAGAGTCGAGGAAATATTAGCAGAACTTAGTTTAGAAGAATTAGCACAAAGACCAGTACATCATCTCAGCTTGGGGCAAAAAAAGCGAGTTTCCATCGCAGACGTGATGGTACTCCGACCTAAATTATTATTATTAGACGAACCTACTGCATATTTAGATATTAAACATACCCGTCAACTAATTAAAACTCTTGAAAAAATTCATCAAAACGGTACAACATTATTAATGTCCACCCACGACTTAGATTTAGTTTACCGCTGGGCTGACTGGATATTTGTCATGGATAAAGGACAGCTAATTATTGAGGGTAAACCCGATTATATATTTGCTCAAGGAGAACTTTTAGAACAGTTAGATTTAGGATTACCCTTGATATATCAGCTTTTATTTGATGAAAATTTATCTGAGGAAGAGAAAGCTGTTGTAGAAAAATTGCGGCAAAAAATATTAAAAATGTAGAGAACTCCGCACTGCGCCCCGTCTCCCTATATGTCGATTGATAACAATAATTTCGCGGTATTTCACACATTTAGATCCCCCCAACCCCCCTTAAAAAGGGGGGCTTATTTAAAGTTTGATTAACTACTGCTGACTAACAAAAAGCTGCGTGAAATAATATTCACCTTTAGAATTTTTTGCAACACCAATACCAGTTACCTGATATTTACCTACCATATTTCGATTATGACCTGGACTTTTAATCCAACCCTCAACAGCATTTTTACCGGGATTCTGATAACCCATATTGTAAGCAACGTTTTCCGCTACACCACGCCAGGGAACTACCTTAGAAATCTTGTTGTAGCGGGAACTTGAACCACTATGTCCGAAAGGAACCTGTTTATCAGCCATTTGTTTACTGTGTTGTCTGGCAATTTTACTTATCTCACCGTTGAGTTTTAGCGGTGGTAAGCCTTTCTCTTTGCGGTATTGATTAATTTGCCGATGCACCGATTTCTCTATTGCAGCAACATCCGAGGCTGCATTTACAGATTTTGAACTTAATGCAATGGGAGAATTGGAGACACTATTGGTATTGCTTGAAAGCTGGATAAATTCCGTACCACCGAATATTGCTGCTGTTGCCAAAACAACTCCTCCAAGGGCTGGGAACACTTTTCTCAAATTCGCCTTTAGCCGAGTATTCTTCAACATTTCTATTTTCTCCAAAGTACAACAGAATAAACCTCTACTTATAATTCCCTTCAACGAGAGAAAAATAACATTTGACACCTTGATAATGGTAGATTTATTTGCGATTTGGTAGAAGCAGCCTTTTTTCACCCTTCATCAGAATGACTAGCAAAATTTAAGTTAATTTGTAACTTAGTTTTGCAAACTTTCTATGTAATCTTAGCCAACTTTTGATGAAGATGGTTGTGATTTAAAATACTAAACTATTTTTTGCAACGTGAATTGGTCTAAAACGTAAAGATTTACAAATTGGCGGTAGAAAACGAAAGCATTAGTCAGATGATATTTAACTAGGATTAATTACCTACTCTATGATTAAAAAATCTAATCAAATTAATGAAAACATCCCCGAAATTACCACAAAAAATTATGCTCCTCGGTTCGGGAGAGCTAGGTAAAGAATTCGCGATCGCAGCCCAACGTTTGGGTAA
>JBARZF010000233.1:0-3733 GCA_049649675.1 Rivularia sp. (in: cyanobacteria)
CGTAAGGTAGTGGGTGTTTTCTGTCTCGATCCTAATATTCTCAAGGGGGATGATGTTGCATCTGTTAGGGTAACTTATATGATTGGCTGTTTGCAGAAACTGCAAGAAAGATACGCTCAAATGGGTAGCCAGTTATTAATACTTTGGGATAATCCAGTGAAAGCTATTCCTAAATTGGCAACTGCTTTACAGGCTAAAGCTGTATTTTGGAATTGGGATGTGGAGCCATATTCTCAACAGCGAGATGCAGAGGTTATCGATGCGCTTCAAGAACAAGGTATTGAGTATTTAGAAAAAAATTGGGATCAATTATTAAATACACCAGAAGAAATACGTACAGGTTCTGATACTCCTTACACCGTTTACACTCCTTTTTGGAAAAATTGGATTAGTAAACCTAAAGATTCTCCCGTGGAAATTGCCGATAAATTTGAAGGGTTAACGGCAGAAGAAGAAGAAACGACAATTAAAGCGGGAGCAGTTGAATTACCTTCGGCGAAAGATTTAGGATTTATTTGGGATGGAGAATTAATTATTGAACCTGGGGAAGAAGCAGCGTTGCTGAGGTTAGAAGAATTTTGTTATAGCAATATTAATGAATATCAAGAACAAAGAAACTTTCCTGCAATTGATGGTACATCAAGATTAAGTGCAGCTTTGAAATTTGGTGTAATAGGAATTCGTACTGTTTGGAAAGCTACCGAAGACGCTTTGGAAAACAGCCGCAGCGACGAGTTAGAAAATAATATTCGTACTTGGCAAAAAGAAATAGCATGGCGAGAATTTTATCAACACGCAATGTATAATTTTCCGGAATTAGCATCGGGTGCTTATCGCGATGCTTTCAAAAACTTTCCTTGGCAAGATAATGATGAACATTTTCAAGCTTGGTGTGAAGGAAAAACCGGATATCCGATTGTTGATGCAGCGATGCGACAATTAAATGAAATTGGTTGGATGCATAATCGCTGTCGGATGATTGTTGCTAGTTTTTTGACGAAAGACTTATTACTTAATCCCCAATTAGGCGAAAAATACTTTATGCAAAGATTAATTGATGGGGATTTATCTTCTAATAATGGTGGTTGGCAATGGAGCGCTTCCAGTGGAATGGATCCCAAACCAGTAAGAATTTTCAACCCTGCATCTCAAGCACAAAAATTTGATTGTGAAGGTGAATATATTCGGCAATGGGTGCCAGAATTAAGTTCGATGGATGCCGAGTATTTAGTAACAGGAAAAATTACACCTTTAGAACGTCAAGCTGTTGGTTATCCCGAGCCAATTGTCGAGCATAAAAAGCAGCAGAAAATGTTTAAGGAGATGTATAAGAATGAGAAACAGAAAATTGCAACATTAGGGTAAATAGAATTTAAACAGAATTAAGGCATCTGTACCTTCATTGTGCCAGATGCCAAAAAAAATTAATCTCACTCTGCGTTTCTTTGCGCTTCCCTCCGTGCCCCTTTGCGTTTAATAATACTCTCATTGTTCCTCCGCGCTTACCTTTGTGTTCCTCTGCGTTAAATCCCACATTCATTCTTGTGTCCTAATTCTACGTTTAATTACTACCAAGCATAAATATTTGATTCAACCCACGAAGTGTCATAAACAACTCACACCAAGATATACATCCAAGGAATGATGTATATATTGTCTTATTAGGGTGAGTTACATTATGTCATCCAACTTTAATCGCCCGCTTAAATTTGAAATAAAGCTTCCTTCCGATCATCCGCATTTATTAGAAGGGCTTGATCAATGGTTGCGCTTGGGTTTGATATCCGACACTCAAGTTAAGCAATTATGCTGGGAATATCTTAGTTGTAGGGTAATTCTAGAGCCTCAATTTGTACCCCAAAGGCAAACTGAAACGGCAGTTACCGAACCTGGTAAATCTGCGGAGAAGCCCAAAGTAGCTGCAACACCCAACTTAGTCAGTACCATGTGGCGATCGCTGCGGGCTGAATTTAGTGTCCGTTGGTTGCTCTTTTTGGGAATGTTCACTGTAGTAGTTTCTTCTGGTGCGCTTGCTGCAAGTCAGTGGGAAAGATTTACGCCTCTTTTACAGTATGGGGTTTTATTTGCTTATACCGTATTGTTCTTTGGGCTAAGTTTTTGGACTAGTATACAAGCAAATTTACGGTTGACGAGTGGCGCTTTGCATATTGTCACAATGCTACTCATTCCAATCAACTTTTGGGCAATGGATAGCTTCGGTTTGTGGCAGAATCCGATAAACTTGGTTTTAGTTGGTATTGCTTCAATTATCTTAACGGGAATAACTGTATTACTCTCCAAGCAGTCAATATTTGCCGGAAGTGTTCCAGTTAGTAAATTATCTCTTATAAATATTCTCGGATTAAGTTACCTGCATTGGGGCTGGAAGTTTTCCGGATTCCCCTTAATTGCAGTTTATTTAGCTTTTATTGGAACAGCTATAATTACCGTTTTTCAAAATCTTCAATCTGCGAGGAGAGAGGGGGAAGAGAAGGTAGAGAAGGAAGAGAAGGAAGAGAAGGTAGAAAAAAATAAATCTCAATTCTCCTGGGGAAAAAATGTACCTGCTGTAGTAATTATTTATTCCTCGATAATCTTATTAATAAGAGCAATTATTGGTGCTGGAATAAACGTTGCTCAATTAGGTTTAGCTATTGGTATTTGCGGATGGTTAATAGCTTGGTTAGCGCAGCGCGAAGAGAATGAAAAAAGGAGACAAGGAGACAAGGAGACAAGGGGACAAAAATATAAAAAAACTTCTACCCCCTCTCCCCAATCCCCCAATCTCCCCACCTTCCCTTCCCAAGCAATCGGCAGAATCCTATTATTCCTCGGTTGGTTTGTGGCTGTCTGGAGCAACCCTTCACAAGCCATTGCTGTCAGCGGTTTGGGGTTATGGTTTTTCCACAGTCGCTTACATTTATATAGTTCAAAAAGGGATTTAACTGCTTTCTTTGCAATTGGATTGCAATCAATGTTGTTGGGTTGGCGATTATTACCAGATGATTTTCATTCTGCAATTATTACAACTGCTACTCAATTCACTAATTCTCAAGATAATCCCTGGGCATTATTAAGCGTGGGGCTTTTTCCCTACATCATCTTTATGGTGGCGTTTACAAATAATTTGAGACGCAAAGCACAACCCGTGGGGATTTCCCGCAACCAGCAAGATAATTCTAATAAATCTAGCGAGCAAGATGCTCGCACCACAAATAAATCTAGCGAGCAAGATGCTCGCACTACAAATAAATCTAGCGAGCAAGGTAATTTTAATAAATCTAGCGAGCAAGATGCTCGCACTACAAATAAATCCAGCGAGCAAGGTAATTCCGATCAATTAAGCGAGCAAAGTAATTTTAAATCTAGCGAGGAAGGTAATTCTAAATCTAGCGAGCAAAGCAATTTTAAATCCAGCGAGCAAAGCACATTTGATAAATCCAGCGAGCAAAATAAATTTAAATTAAGCGGGCAAAGTAATTTTAAATCTAGGGAGCAAAGTAATTTTAAATCTAGCGAGCAAAGCACATTTGATAAATTAAGCGAGCAAGATAATTATAAATCTAGCGAGCAAGATAATTATAAATCTAGCGAGCAAGATAATTATAAATCCAGCGAGCAAGATAATTATAAATCCAGCGAGCAAGATAATTATAAATCCAGCGAGCAAGATAATTATAAATCCAGCGAGCAAGATAATTATAAATCCAGCGAGCAAGATAATTATAAATCC
>JBARZF010000234.1:0-1838 GCA_049649675.1 Rivularia sp. (in: cyanobacteria)
GTTTACTAAACCCAAACGGAAGAGGAATAAACGAAAATAGTAGTATGACATTGAGCGATCGAGAGACAATAGAAAGGTCTAAATCTTTACCTACCGAAAATAATAATTGAGAAAGTATAAAGTTAGATTCAGGTATTGCGGTGTATAATTTTTAATGGTAATAACTGCTGTCAGTTAGAACATCCCTTGTTTACCGCAATCTCCTTCCATGAGCCTAATTAATCTGGATTTGCTGTTTAAAGCAATTAGTGGCATCGCTCAACCTGTGATTAAAGAAAAGGTTCAGCGTAATGAGACTGTAATTAAGTTACTCAAGCAGTTTAAAATTGACCCAGAGCATCCACCAGCGGATTTTAGTGGAGTATACGCTTACACTCTGGTAGAGTATGGTGTTGGGAAACCGAAGCCCATTCTTGAGTTGTTTCGTCAGCAAGAAATTAAAGCAGCGTTTCGCAAAGCATTTGACCACAACAACCCTTCAATATTGCTGTCTGAGGTAGATGCTTTTGTTGACGCTTATGCTTTGGGTGATGAAATCAAAAATTTGAGAATTGATATCAAGCGGGAGATTGCAGCGTTTTACATCGTGTTTTCGCAAGTCGCGAAACTTACCCGCAATCCAGCTTCGACGATGATGAGCCAGCAAATTGGTTCTTTACATACAAGCATAAAAAATATTCAAGAACAACTTGATAGAATACCTACTCTCGAAGGTATCCGTACAGAAATTGCGCGGTTAGCAGCACAAAGTTATCCCGCATTACCAGAAAATAATGTAGAGACGTTGTATACAACGTCTTTGCAAGATGAAAATAAATGTAGGGCGATCGCATTAGCTCAACAAATGCGCGGTTGGTTTGAAACTTTGGGTTATAGCTTTGAAAATCATGAAGTTTGGGCAGAAGAGTATTTTGAATTTATCATTAATATTCCTGTAAGGCGGAGTTTTGACCGCATTCTAGTACGTGGAATTGCTGGAGAAATCGGACTTAGCGATGTAATGGCTTTACGTTCTTCGGTGCAGGAGCAAAAAACTGATGAAGGTTGGTTGGTAACTACTCGTCGAATTTCTAGAGCTGCGCGTGATGAAGTCAAGAAGGAAGAAAACCGTTTTCTTGACTGCTATACTTTTGACGAGCTGATTGACCTTGATGCTGATTTTAGCGGTTATGTTAATTGGTTGGAAGCGGAAATTCAATGCCGAAAAGTTGATACTAAGTATGTACCTTTAGCCTGTACCAAGGAAGAACTTGACCCAGTTACTAAACGACGCATAGGTGTCAGCCGTTATGAGGAAGAAGACGGCTGGATTGATGGCTACATTGATTTATGGTTGGATGACCCCGCAAAGGAGCATATTTCTATACTGGGAGAATTCGGTACTGGTAAAACTTGGTTTGCTTTCCACTATGCTTGGACTGCACTACAACGTTACAAAGATGCTCAAAAAAGAGGCTTAGAGCGTCCCCGTTTACCTGTAGTAATTACTTTGCGGGATTTTGCTAAAGCTTTGAATGTAGAAAATGTTTTAGCAGGGTTCTTTTTTACTCAGCATAATATCCGCATAAATAGCGATGTCTTTGACCAGTTGAACCGCATGGGGAAACTGCTGTTAATTTTTGACGGTTTTGATGAAATGGCTGCAAAAGTTGACCGTCAGCAGATGATTAATAATTTCTGGGAACTGGCTAAGGTTGTGGTTCCTGGTTCAAAAGTCATTTTAACTTGTCGCACGGAACATTTTCCCGAAGCTCAAGAAGGACGGGCTTTACTTAATGCAGAGTTACAAGCTTCTACTAAGAATTTGACCGGAGAAACACCCCAGTTTGAAGTTTTGG
>JBARZF010000235.1:0-1529 GCA_049649675.1 Rivularia sp. (in: cyanobacteria)
GTATTCGTGGGCACGGTGAATGGGATTTCTAGTTTGAAATGCTACAACCGTATTCCACTCACGTTTAGAAAATTCAGTTCTGGTAGCTTCTGGAGTTAAACGATCATCGAGAAAGTTTTGATAAGGAATTGAATTGATAAGTTTAATCGCACCACCAAGATAAATATTTCCTTCTTGAAGCATTGCTTTCACACCGGGGTGTGCTTCTTGGGCAGTACGATAAACTTGTTCTGCTTCAAAACTTTGATCTGGTTTAAACTTACTAGTAACGGTGATTATTGCAAGTATTTCACCATTAGGATGAGTTAAAGCAATTTCAGAATCTAATTGATATTGTTTTGCTACAGATTCAGCAACCTGTAAAGTAACGGGAATACTCCAAGCAATACCGCTAGTTAAACGCATATCTTTGACGATGGAGTTATATTCTTGCTCGTTGACAAATCCTTCTAAAGGACTGTAAACACCAGTAGCAATACATTCTAAGTCAGCAATATTACGGTCAGATAGAGTTAGACGAGGTAAATTTAGGCTTTGGTAATGGTTTGTTTACTTTCTTTTTCAGATAAGAAACAGTTGATGAGTTTTCCACCGTGGGGTTGAATTAAGCTTTTGATTTGAGACATTGTTTTGGTAATGGGGAATGGGTAATTGGAAATAGGGAATAGGGAATAGTAAAAAAGGGGGAGAGCGGGGAGTAAAATCTAAAATCATTCACTGCTCACTGCTCACTGTTAACTGCTCACTGTTAACTGCTAACTGTTTCAAAGTCCGTAGAAGAGGATAATTAATGGGGGAACAATTATTGTCATCAAGAGATTGAGTGGTGTACCGACTCGGATGAAATCGGTGAATTTATAACCTCCTGCTCCGTAAACCATGGTATTTGTCTGATATCCAATTGGTGTGATAAAGCTGTTAGATGCTGCAAAGATGACAGTAAGCATGAAAGCGAAAGGACTAAAATTTAGTTTCTCAGCTACATTGACTGCAACTGGTAGCATCAAAACTACTGCGGCATTGTTGGAAATCATTTCTGTGAATATCGAAGTAATGATAAAGAAAAATGTCAGTATCCAATAACCAGAAAGGTTTCCCCCGATTGCGATTAAGTTATTAGCTAACCATTGAGTTGCACCAGACTTTTCCATTGCTATACCCAAAGGTATTAAACCAGCTAGTACCGCTTGGCGGAAGTAAGAAGTAAGAAGTAATAAGTAAGAAGTGTGATTTTCTAAGCTTTTCAGCCATTTTTAATGGTTGCCTTATTTACGCCGACTTGTACTAGTAGAAAAATAATGTCCCAACGTACTGCGCTGTATATTTCTCTGGGTTTGAGACAGCCAGTTAAAACCATCAACACCACACCAATCAGAGAACTTATCAGAATCGGTAGCAAATCAAATGCTGCAACTACCACAACTCCCAAACCAATTCCGATAGCAATGGAAGCCTTGTCACGTCGGAGTGTTTCTAAATCTCGTTGTGTTAGTACCAGAAAGTCTCGATTGATTTGCAAACCTACAAGA
>JBARZF010000236.1:0-6519 GCA_049649675.1 Rivularia sp. (in: cyanobacteria)
CAATTACACTATCCTACCAGGAGAGCATCATGATTAATCTCGATTACCAGAAAAATCCAACCCAAATTCTTATAGTAGATGACCAAAAAACTTTACGATTAGTTCTGCGTAAAGCAATAGAAAAGCAAGGATATCGGGTAATAGAAGCCTGCAACGGACAACATTGTTTAGATATCTGTCAAAAACAAACCCCAGATATGATTTTACTCGATGCCATGATGCCCGCAATGGATGGCTTTACTTGCTGTACCAAGTTGCAAACACTCATGGGCGATCGCTGTCCACCAATTTTGATGGTAACAGTTCTCGACGACCAAAAATCAGTGGAACGAGCTTTACAGGTAGGAGCAAGCGATTACATTACAAAACCTATTAATTGGGATGTACTTGCACAAAGAGTAAATCGCTTATTAACATCTGGTTGGGCAATATTAGAAACTCGTCGCCAAATCGAACGCGAATGTCGATTGACAGTAGGTTTAGAAACAGCAAATCGAGAATTGCAAAGTCTTTCTTCTAGCGATGTTTTAACTAAAGTCGCCAGTCGTTCCTATTTTAACGAGTACTTACACCGAGAGTGGAAACGATTGCAAAAGTACGAATTACCTCTATCTTTAATTCTATGTAAAATTGATTTTGCACAAATAGATTATCAAGGCAAGGATGAGTATTTATGTCACATCGCTGATACGATGCGTAAATGTAAAAAGCGCTCAACCGATTTCATTGCTCGCTACAGCGATGAAGAATTTGTGATGATTTTAGGTAATACTCAATCTGAAGAAGCAGCAGATGTAGTAAAAAATATTCAAAATTCTATAGAATCATTAGAAATACAAAATGAACTGTTAAAAATTACTTTCGGAGTTGCCAGTATGATTCCCTCTGCCGAATCATCTGCATATAATTTAGTTAAAAATGTAGAAAAACAGTTAACAATGAAGAATGAACAATTAACAATTATCAATTAGTAAGGTGTGTGATGGCTGCTATCAATTATAAATCCCAACCTTCATAAATTAATATTGCCGTCACGCACCAAAACAATGAACAATTATCAATTAACAATTAACAATATGTAGGGTGTGTGAGGGCTGCGATAAATTATAAATCCCAACCTTCATAAATTAATATTGCCGTCACGCACCAACTTCCGATCGTGGTGCGTTAGACTATTAGTTGCTTTACAAGCTATTTTTAAGATGTTGGGTTACGACACGATATATAAATGCTCTTCAAAAGTCAAATTTGGTAAACGTGTCTAACCCAACCTACAAACTTTGACAAAATTTATACGCTTTTCGTTCATACCTTCATCCCTCACCCCGCCCTAAAGGGCACCCCTCTCCCAAACTTGGGAGAGGGGAAGGGGGAGAGGGCTACATGTCATCATAGTGCGAACAGGTTTTTTGCATGATTTTTTACTTTCTAAAAAGCCGCAAAGTCAACAGTAGCCGTCACACACCCGACAAAATATTGATAATTGATAATTGTATGTCCCTCCGGGACACGCTCCGCTAACATTGATAACTGACTCACCCCAAATAAATAATATACATACCGCCGATATATAAAACAATTAATCCTAAAACATCATAGGTAAGATATAACCTTGATGGACGTGTTGCGCGATAAATTAATCCTACAATCGCTAGGGAAGTCATCATCATTGCAATTATCGCGGTGAAAATATGTACGCTGCCGATTTTTGTCCATAAATCACCTTTGATATAGACAATATCGAAAACTCCTAAAATTGCCATATTAAAAATATTGGAACCAAAAACGTTGGAAATTGCTAAATCCACAGCATCCAATCGTACCGCAGCGATTCCAGCAGCAACTTCGGGAAGCGATGTGGTGATTGCGATTAACAACGAACCAATAAAACTTTCTTCTAACCCCGTCGCTTGGACTACTTTGTCTCCCAACCAAGCCAACCATACTCCAAGTACTACTATCGCTAACGAACATAAAGCAAATGTTAAATACGCTGTTCGCGCTTTAACGTGTGCGTATTCATAAGCTTCACTTTCTTGTTCTAATACTTGATTGCGCCGTCTCGTTTCAAACTTGGCAATCAAACGAGCGCTAATTAAATAAATTACGATTAACACAATGGTGGGAATACCAACCCAACCCAACATCGGATGTAAACCTTTACCCGCTAAAAATATCCCAGTCGCAGCAACACCCAACATCAAAGATCCCAAACCAGCCGCCATACCGTGACTAACCTGCGCTTGTTGGAAAAGCGGGCCACCTCCGGTAATAATATCTAATATCGCCAGAATCACTAAATTAAACAAACAGCTACCAAAAATACCTCCTGCCGCTAAATCTGGCGCATCCAGATAATTAACCGCACTTACACCAGTAGCCAATTCCGGCAACGAAGTACTTCCAGCCAGCAAAATTGCACCTACCCAATTACGTCCTAAACCACTCTTCTCAGCCACCATATCGGCGCTTTGCGAAAGTTTTGAACTTACTGCTATCACTAGCGCTATACATATAATGACTTGGATCCAAAGCATTTAGGACTTCCCCCGGTTACGCTGTTTATCAGATGATATGTTATTACTTCCCGATGCGAATTGTAATGTATTCATTCGTAATTCGTAATTAAATAGGGAATTGGGAATTGCGCCCCTCGCATTGGGCATAGTTAAAAGTTAGGAGTTAGAAATTACGAATTCTCTCCCCCTCTCTCCTTATCCCCATCCCCATCCCCCATCTCCCCATCTCCTCACTCTCCGTCTGACCTATTCATCAAGCGAGGATAAGGTAAATCGTGTTTTGCGAATACTCGTTTGGCTCTTCTTGTCAAATCTGTTTTGTAAATAAATTCATCTCTTGCATCTAGGGGATAACTTTTAAGTTGAAACAAGGTTCCCCAAGGTTTTTCTTCTACAATTACTAAAATAGGTAGTTTTAAGTACGTGTATTTACTGGTGTACGCCACTCTATATAATGTTTTTATAACTAATTCAGTCTCTACATCGTGAGCAAAGTAAAACTCAGTAATTACTTGGGCTTCCAACTCGCCCATATTGGCATTAGATATCGCATTTGTCCAGATTTTATTATGAGGTATGGTAACAACGTTATCTTCTGGGGTTTGTAAGCGAATACCTCTAAGTCCGTAACCAACCACCTCGCCGTAAAAATCTTCAATTTGAATGCGATCGCCAACTCGATAGGGTGCTTCAAATAAACCGATGATTCCGGCGATAATGGAACTTGCGTAGTCTTTAAAAGCAAAACCCAATGCAACAGCGACGGTACCCGTAACTGCAACTAGGTTATCTCGGGATAAGTTTAAGAATAAGTTCATTAATAATATGATGGTGAAAGTTAAAACCATCATTCTAAAAAAAGGCAAAAATTGCTTTACTCGCAATCGCCATTCTTTAGCAACTTGTTCGGATAACCAAATTACTAATTTGTCAACAACTTTGATAGTAATATAGGAAATTGCTACAATAATCAGCCCTTGACCAATTTTCCAAGTTGTAATTTTAGCGATCAGTTCTTTGGTTTGTTCGGCGGTTTCTTTCGCTGCATCATTGGCAGATTGAGCTAAAATCAAATGGGATAAAGATTTCAACTCAAAGTAGAAGTTAAAACTATAAAAATTAATCTGATTCATAAATAATAAAGTTGTTATTTGCTAATTCACTTTTTAGTCGGGGATAATGAATCGGATTAATAGTTAGTATTCCACGTTTTTGCTCTACCAAACCCTTACGACGCAACATTTGTACTTGACCTTTAACTAAATTCTTTTCGTCTCCCAAACTTTCGCTGAGTGCAGATAAACTTAAATCTCCGTGTAACAATAAAGAATATAATATATAGTGTTCGTCTGGATTTAAACGCGGTAAGTTAGGTAATTCTGGATATTGTGCTTCCAAAATTCCTTCAGTTTTCTCGTTGTCTTCGTTGTCTGTCTCTTTGTCTTCATAGCGTATTGAACTTAAAAATATTTGTACGGCTACGATATTTACACCTTGACTTAGATCCGCTAATTTTTTAAAATATCTACTTTGATAACTTTCATTTTCTTCTGAATTAGAAAACTCTATATTCGGTTTAGCAAAATGAATATCAAATTTAGAAACAATCGGTTCAAACCACTCTTGTAGTTGTTCGGCAGTAAGTCTGGGTAACTCTAAATATTCACCACAGTAAGCTTTAAAATGAGAAACATGATTTAGGTATTCCCAACTTACTTTACCAGCACCAATTACCCAAAACCGAGAATCATCTTGAAGCAGCACATCTTGTAAATAATCAATTCCTTCCAAACCATCAATGCAGCGTAAAAAACACCAGCTTAAATTAGAAATAACTACAATTTCCGGCTGTTGTGATTCTGTTGTTACCAATCCTCTACCTAATTGCTGCCGTAATTTTGTTGGAATATCTTCAGCTTTTTCTGGTCTACCGATCCATTGTAAAGGTCGCAGCGGTATTTCTCGTTCCGATGCCCAATCTTGTAAACTTTCATTCAAAGTACGCGATACAGTTGTTACGGGAGAACTCAAAATAACCACAGAATTATCAGCCGCTTGAGGATTGCTGCGCCATTTCTCGAAAGCTTCATTTAACTTTGAGTTAATCGCTTCCATATCCGGATTATCGGTAGGTAACTCATCGACAGCTGCAACTAATTTAGCTGCAAAATGCGGTGGCAGTTCAATTAAAGACTTCTCCGGCTCTTGCGTTTCTTGCTCATCAGTCGAAAACCTAGACAGCAACGTTTTACGATTTTCGAGAAACCAGCCTTGAAATCTATCAAAAAGTGTACCCATTCCGGCTATTTTATTCGCAGCGTAATAACGAGTATCTTACCCTAATAACTGATAACTGATAACCGTTCAAAGTTGAGAGTTATGCAACCAATCCGAAAATTCTTCTCTACTCATCTCCTGTGACTGCTTTTGCTTTTCTCTAGCTGATTTTTCGCTTTGGGTTTCGTAGTAGCACATTTCTCCTTCTCTGCTGAGGGTTTGAATAGTTTTCAAGCGGGGAATACGACGCTGTTCGTAATTAGCTAAAGCTTCACCGATATCAGATACATTTGATAAGCACTCTCCTAATACCCATGCATCTTCAAAACTACTGTTTGCTCCTTGCCCTAAAGATGGAGACATTGGATGTGCTGCATCACCTAATAAAGTGGCTCTACCTTGACTCCAGCAATCTAAGGGCAAGCGATCGCAAATTGCTCTTTCCAAAATTCTCTCAGATAGAGTCGCTTCTACTAAAGAACGTAATGGTTTTCCCCATTGTGCTATTTTATCCAAAACGAAAGATTTCGCTGCATCTTTGTTTGTAGAAAGGGAAAAATCTAATGATGGATGACGATAAACCCAAGCAATATCTCCATCACCAACATCTAATAAGTACATCAATTCTCTATGTCCCCTAACAAAACCGAATTCGCCAGAATTTAATACTTGTTGCTTACATTTAATCACACCACTCCGAGCCACACTATTTAAGTAATTGGGTTCGCCATCTGCAATTAAATTTGCCCTGACAACAGATTTGATTCCATCTGCACCAATCAACAAATCGGCGCGAACTTTTTCTTGATTCTCAAAATATATATTTACACCTTTATCGTCTTGAGAAAAACCAGTACAGCGATGATTGAGATGAATAATATTTCTAGGTAATTTTGATACCAGAACTTGCTGCAATCGCCACCACCAAACTGTTATTAAAGGAAAGCCATATTTATCAAATCTATTAGCTGGATTTGTGCGAATAGTTTCACCCTGGGTATTTTTGAAAACCATATTTTTCACCTTACACCCAGAATTTTTAATTTCTTCAACTATCCCTGGTTGTATATTCTCCAAACTCTTCAAACCATTTGGTAGCAAACCCAAACCAGCACCTACAGGACGAAAATCTAGTGCTTTCTCGTAAACCTGTACGTTATAGCCTTTTTTGTGCAGCGCGATCGCACTTGCCAAACCTCCCAAACCAGCACCGATAATAGCTATTTTTTGTTGCTTACTTGTATCGCTATTCATAACGCACAATTTTATGATTTGACCTAATAAATAAGTTACCAGCAATCGGAGAATTAAAAAACAATCAAAAAATAAGTCCCTATTCCCTATACTAAGTACGACTATAGCCAAAAAAAAACCGACTTCTCAAAGAAGCCGGTTAAATGTAGTTAAATCAAACTTTATTCAACGTTAAATGCAACAGTTTCAAACTTTGACTACACGCTCAATTTATTAATCGTAATCACGATATCGTTGAAATCTTCGTCACCACCGCCGGGTAAATCTTCAAAACCGAAGGTGTTATTACCAATTTGTTGAATATGATCGAAGCCATCATTACTTGCTCCGGGGAAGGAGAAGTAAACAGTTGCATCACCGTTTTGTGCTGCTTCTAAGTTGTTATCAGCAATAATTAGAGATGCAATGAAGGAACCAGCTTCAATTTGAATGGTTCCGTTTTCTGTATTGTCATCGCTAGTGGAGAATA
>JBARZF010000237.1:0-1568 GCA_049649675.1 Rivularia sp. (in: cyanobacteria)
AATTTCTTCTATTTCATTTTGTAAAGGATTTTGTTTAATTTTATTAATTGTTTTTTCTAAATTTTTATTATTTTTTCCAACTACTTCTATTGCAGAAAATAGATCGTACATCGAAAAACTTGCAAGAATATTTTGGGTCAAATCAAACTGGTTGAATACATTTATGATTTTACAATCTGGTGCTAGCACCTTAGTATTAACTCGATGTTTTTTATTAAAGAAAGGTGTAGAGAGGTAAGTAATGCTTTTAATTTTCCATTGTTCCGACCACTCTTTTGTTGTAGCTGCTTGCTCTGTAAATTCATTTATTAGATTGCCGCCATGAGAATGACCGATTAAATGAAAGGCAACATTTTTATTAAGGAATTTTGGGTAATATGCTCCATTTTCCACATTATTACCACCGCACAATCGGTTGGCTAAGTATCGACCAGCAGTTTCGCGGTTTTCTTTTATATTTTTTCCACTCCATCCGTGTTCATTAAAAAAGTGTATATGCTCATCTTTATCGGCTAAGTTTTCTAGTAGTTTAATCAGTTCATGACTATCTTCCCAGTAATAATTTCCCTCACTATGATTATAAGAGTAAGATCCATATTTTTTTGTTGAGTTGTGACAAATTGGATCTACAGTTCCAGCCATTAAAACAATAATATTTTCCATTTTAAATTCTCACATTAAAAATAATCTAAGTATGTTCCAAAGAACGAGAAGGTGTTTCTTTATAAATTAGTTTAAATCAAGTTACTAGCTTGACACCTCAGTATTTTTACTTGTTAACTATCTTTTCACCGAAAGATTATTTATCAGGTAGGTTGGATTGAATCGAGTGTTTTTGTAGAGTAACTCAATATCATTTCCATATGAATCCTACCAAGATAAACTTAAAGTAATTAGCTGCAAAAATTTCAACAAATGTAGAGAAATCGAATGAATTAAGTTAGAGATACTGAAAACAAAATTCGCTTTGGTTAAAATTAGCAGTAGGTCTGGTTTTACCTTTTTCGTAGCGAACGGTTAACCGACCTTGTTGTACATAACGCTCTAAAGCGCGAACGCTTACGCCCAGGTATTCTGCTGCTTGTTTCTTGTTCATAAATCAATCCCGCCAAATACCGCCATCAGTCATGATATGATTTGGCGGTATTTGACGGTTAGTGATTCGCAAAACATTTTACAAACTCTGATTAAGAATATTGTTAACTGCCGTTTAACTTCTGAAGTATTTGGTCTAACTTCTCCATAATCTCTTCAGTTTTATTATCTGCTCGCATTTCCAGCAACATCTCATTCAAAAACGCATCACGGGCAAGTATTCGGGTTGCGTCATCAGTTAATTGATTTACATTTTGAGTAAGATTCGCGATCGCAAGTTGAACGTTGGCGATCGCCTGAGTATTAGCTGCTGCAAGTTGTTGAGTTGCGGATATCGCCTGAGTATTAGAGGCTATAGCACGGGCATTTGATTCTAGTATTTGTTGACTAGGATAAATCTACGTATGGAAATCCAAATGCATCAATTTCAGGAACATTAAGAAAAACTGTCTTAGTCGCGCCATGAATTTTGC
>JBARZF010000238.1:0-17061 GCA_049649675.1 Rivularia sp. (in: cyanobacteria)
CCGAATAATGTTAAACCATTGGATTCTTTTGCTTGAGTTACGGCGTTGGTACTTTGCCAAGAAACTTCAGCACCACAACTTAAAACCGTAGACTCATCCAATTCGTGCATCTGTGCCAGGGAAAGCAATTCATCACATCCCGCTTCTAAAAACCGAATGCTAATGATACTCGCAACTTCCTTAGTTTTTCCATCCGGTAAAGTGTAGTAACGTCTTTCCGAATTCCATTTCCCAACTGATTCTCGAAAAAATTCTGCAATCAAAGATTTTTCAGCTACTTGTAAGACTTTATTTGGAGATGTCACTGGTTGTTTCCTCATTAAATTGAGACTATATACACTATCTACCCTGCAAATACCAGATTGTGTAACATATCTTAAGGGTAACTACATATTTTGTAAAATACTGATATGTTCGATACAATATAACGCATCTAAATTGTCTTCAGAGTAAATAGTATTAAGAACTACTTAGTTATGCAGTGCTAATTAGAAGAGAAAATTGCAAAACAAAAATTTTTATATCTTTAGACAGATTCTAAGCTCAAAGAAAGATTTACTTGTAAACGCTCGGTTTATAATGACACCTGGTGTATAAAATCAGTTGTGTAGCTATGAGCAAAGAGGTTTTATTGTCAAGTATTTCCTAATACTTGTTTAAAAATGTTTTTGCGATGGCGAAGAATTCATGTATGGTTAGCTTTTTAGATTAGATAAAAAGATAAATTTTCCCTTCTCCTACTACCGTGTTTTTTACAAGCTTTTAGGAACAAGGAATGCAAGTTGAGTCATATTAAAAATTAGGGAAGAATGTACAATCAACGACAGCATTTCAATGTAGGAAAAAAGGCAATAAATAAATGCTTTCAGAAAATTTTACCTGTAAATCAGCTATCTATAAAAATCAAGAGTAATTTAAAGAGTAATTTATTGCGCTCTAGTTCGATTTTATTTGCATTTTTGGTTATTGGTTTACTGAATACAAGTTGTAATTCACCACCAAAAGAACAAGCGAGAGCCACATCGAAACGTCGGGGAGGTGCAACTACTGTAGATGCAGCTATTGCTAGAAAAGGGCAGTTAAATAAAGAATTATTTTATACCGGAACTACCATACCATTTCGGAAAATTTCAGTGCGATCGCGCCTTGTTGGGCAGCTGTTAGCGCTGAATGTGGATCTAGGGGATAAAGTTACCAAAGGGTATGTTGTTGGATTAATTGATGATACTTTACTCAAAACCTCGTTGAATCAAGCACAAGCAGAGCTTGCCGCTCTTAAGTCAGAAGTAGCAAGAGCGAATAGTCGAGTGGGTAACGCTTTAACAGAAGTAGAAAGAGCGCGATTAGAATTACAGCAAAAAGAAGCGGATGCGACTAGACAGGAAAAATTGTTATCTGAAGGTGCGATCGCCCGCGCAATAGCGGAGCAAACGCGCACCGCAGCCCAAACAGCAGCCTCTTCAGTTGAGGCAGCACAAAAGCAAGTACAAATAGAACAACAAGCCGTCATTGCAGCAAAAAGAAGAGTAGTCGCACAGCAAGCAGTAGTTGCTCAAGCAAAAGAGCGTAAGAGCTACGCCAAATTAACATCTCCCATTACGGGTGTAGTTTTAGAAAAGTTAATCGAGCCGGGTAACTTAATACAACCCGGCAATGAAATATTAAAAATCGGCGATTTTAGTAGAGTAAAAATAGAAGTTCAAGTTTCAGAATTAGAACTAGGAAAACTTGAAATAGGACAATCCGTAAAGATTTTATTAGATGCTTTTCCCAATCAAGAATACATCGGTACTTTAAAACGCATTTCACCAGCAGCAAATACAACGGCTCGTTTAATACCCGTAGAAGTAGTAATTCCGAATATTGACGGCAAAATTGGTAGCGGCTTATTAGCGCGAGTCAATTTTCAGAATACAACTGCACAGAAAGTTGTAGTACCATTCAGAGCAATTCAAACAGAAGCAGAGGTAAAAATAAAATCTTATCAATTAAATACAAATATTCGAGGTACGGTATTTATTGTTGTAGAAAACGATAAAGCAAATAAAGTACGGGCAAGAAGGGTAATTTTAGGGGAAAAAGCTGACGGAAAAGTAGAAATTGTATCGGGTTTAAAATCGGGGGAATCTTATGTAGTAAGGAGTAGCAAACCTTTAAAAGATGGCGAAAATGTACGTCTATCAATTCTTTCGGAAACAAAGGAAAACTGAATAAAAAATTACTTGAGTACGGCTGAAGAGGGTAACTATAATTCGTAATTCGCAATTCGTAAAGGTTTTTTTTCAATGTAGAAATAAGACTTTCAGCCTTAGCTTTTTCTACTGCTTTCAAAAAAACGCAATCTTTTGTAAAATAAAGTTATTTTTGTTGCAAGCTTGCACAAGTATTAATACGGTTTTAACTGTTCGCAGTTCCCCATTCCCCGTTCCCTCTTTTCCTACTGTGTAATGCTGCATAACAAGTACGGAAGAGACTAAAACTTACTACTTAAAAAAAAAGAAGTGAAAAAAGTCACGGTTTGATCGGTAGAATTTATGACTTGCGGTATAGTAAAGATAATTTAACAAGATTTATAATACTTAGTAATTGCATAGACTTAAATATGAGTGTTTGTGCCCGTACAATAAACTTTATTTGCTACAAAATTAGACAATTGTATAAAAGGAGCTTGGGATAAAATTGTTCTAAAAATTAAAGTTGCACAGACTTTGAACTTTTATTTAGTCCTACTTAACTTGTATTAAAAGTTTGTATTTAAAAAAAATATCCCGTGAATCAAGGGTAATCTATTTGAATTTTCATTGAAGAAAATCGAAATAAAAACTGATTTATATATCTATTTATAGTCATTGTAAATAAACGATATTAGACAAAATACAAACAAAAATATGCCGTACAAAAAGGAGACAAATAGACAAAAGAATAATAATTGTTTATTCAATGCGTATCGCTTCCTTGCTTCATCTAGGGGATTGATTGTAATCATTTTAAGCTTAGGAATTTTAAGTACAAGTTGCGGCTCGCTTCCCAAGGAATCAGCCGATGCTCAATCGAGGCAAAAAGGTAGGGGAGGGAGAAAAGGTGGTGCAACCGCTGTGGATGTAGCTATCGCTCGCACGGGTTCATTACAACAAGAACAATCACTAACAGGTACTACTACACCATTTCGTACAGTCTCATTACGTTCGCAAGTTGAAGGAAGACTTTTAGCATTAAATGTTGATATAGGAGATACGGTTAACAAAGGGCAAATCATTGGGCAAATAGATGATGTTCTATTGAAAACGGCAATAAATCAAGCAGAAGCAGAATTAGCATCTCTTAAATCGGAAGTCGCACGCATCAACGCTCAAATAAGCAATGCTCGTGTAGAAGTAGAAAGGACAAGACTGCAACTCCAACAACAACAAGCAGATTCCCAAAGACAGCAGAAACTCGCACAGCAAGGGGCGATCGCCAAACAAACAGCCGAACAAGCCCGTACAGAAGCGCAAACTGCCGCTCAAGTACTTCGTGCTGCCCAAGAAAGCGTTCGAGTAGAACAGCAATCCCTTGCTGCGGCTCAAGGTAGAGTTGTAGCTCAACAAGCGGTAGTTGCAGAAGTTGTAGAAAGACGCTCTTATGCAAGATTAATATCACCGATTTCTGGGGTGATTTTGGTAAGAGTAACAGAACCAGGTAATCTTCTCCAACCAGGGAATGAACTATTAAAAATAGGTGACTTCAATCGCGTAAAAGTAGAAGTACAAGTCTCGGAATTAGAATTAGCAAAAATCCGAGTTGGGCAATCCGTACAAGTGCGTTTAGATGCTTTCCCCAACCAAACATACTCTGGAACAGTTTCCCGTATTTCCCCAGCCGCCGATCCAACTGCTCGACTTGTACCAGTAGAAGTAATTATTGCTAATCAAAATGGGCAGATTGGTAGTGGTTTATTAGCACGAGTTAATTTCACATCTAGGGAACAAGCAAATATAGTAATACCTGAATCAGCCTTACAAAAAGATAGAACAAGTAGTAGCGAAGAAAATTCCCAGCCAAATAATCAAGGTAAAATATTCGTTTTAAATTCGGATGAAAAACCTACAGTGTCAGCTAGAGAAGTAAAAATCGGAAAAAAGGTTGATGGCAAAGTAGAAATTTTATCTGGATTGCAACCTGGGGAGAAATTTGTGGCTCGTAGCGGAGAGCCGTTGAAAGATGGTGCATCTGTACGTCTTTCAATTCTTTCAGAAAAAGAAAAACCAACTCCAAAAAATGAATAACTGATAACTGTTCACTGATAACTGATAACTGGTAATATGCAGGAAGTCAAACAAAAAAGTGGATTTAGTATAAGCGGTATTTCGATCCGCCAGCATATTGGTACGCTGATGCTGACGCTGACGGTAGTGATTTTAGGTGTCTTTTTCATACTGAGATTACCAGTTGATTTACTGCCATCAATTACCTATCCCCGAATTGGCGCACGTTTGGAAGCACCGGGAATTTCTCCACAAGTAGGAGTTGATGAAATTACCAGACCATTAGAAGAAGCTTTTGCAGCTACAGAAGGTGTGATTCAGGTATTTTCTCAAACTCGTGAAGGAAGAATAAGTGTAGATTTATACTTTAAGCCTGGGGGGAATATTGACCAAGCTCTCAACGATGCGACTGCTGCATATAACAGAGCCAGAAGCCGTCTACCAGATACTCTTGAAGCACCGCGTATATTCAAATTTGACCCTTCTGGGCTACCTATTTACGAATTTGCCTTAACTTCACCTTCCTTAAAAGGGGTTGATTTGCGTGTATTTGCCGAAGAAGAACTCGCTCGCGAACTCAGTGTAGTTCCAGGGGTTGCCGGGGTAGATGTATCGGGAGGTCTTCAAGAAGAAATTAGGGTAAATATTGATTTAAATAGACTGCAAGCTTTAGGTGTAGGTTTAAATGACGTACTTGATGAACTGAGAAACCGCAACCAAGACATTTCCGGTGGAAGAATATTCGGTGAAAATTCCGAACCATTAATCCGTACCGTAGGACGTTTTAAAGATGCTGAAGAACTTAAAAATCTTTCCTTTGAAGTTTCTTCTCCCGATACCACATCACCAACTCAACGAGTTTACCTGCGAGATTTTGCCCAAGTTATAGATGGTGCTGAAGAACAGCGAGTGTTCGTTTTGCTCAATGGTAAAGAAGCAGTAAAACTCAGCGTCCAGAAACAACCGGATGCCAATACAATTAACGTTGTAGATGATGTTAAAAAGCGTTTAGAACAGCTAAAACAATCCGGTGTAGTTCCAGAAGCAACAGTAATTACAACTACTTCGGATGAATCAAAATTTATCAGTAACTCAATATCAAACGTTGCAACTTCTGGTTTAATTGGCACCTTGCTCGCTGCGATCGCTGTTTTATTATTTCTTGGTTCGATCCGTCAAACGATTATTATCGTGCTGGCAATTCCCTTGGCTACTCTGGCTGCAATTATTTTGATGGGAATATTTGGCTTATCTCTCAACGTGTTTAGTTTGGGTGGTTTGGCTTTGGGTGTGGGGATTGTCGTCGATAACTCCATCGTCATGTTGGAGAATATTGCTGAGGGTGCGCTTCTGACTCCCGGTAAAAATACAAAAACCCGTTTGAGTCCCCATCAACTTATTAATCAAGCCGAAAAAAGTAGTCGGGAAGTGGAATCAGCATTGATTGCTTCTACGAGTACAAACTTAGTTGCAGTATTGCCATTTGTATTAATTGGTGGCTTTATTTCACTGCTATTCAACGAGTTAATTCTGACAATCAGTTTTTCGATAGCGGCTTCTATCTTAATTGCAATCACCGTTGTACCGATGATGACATCTCGGTTATTAGCTTGGAAATGGTCGAGTAATTTAAATGAATTTTGGCTGCTAAGTCAGTTTAATCGCCGTTTTGAAGCCGCTACGAGGGGATACGCTAATTTTTTAGGGAAAGTGCTGCGTTTTCGATTGTTAGCAATTGGCTTGGCTATCCTGATTTTTGGTGGAAGCAGTTTATGGATGATTCCCCAAATACCTCAAGAAATTTTACCCCGCATCAGTACCGGACAAGCCAGATTATTTGCTCAGTTTCCTCCCGGTACACCATTAGAAACAAACCAAAAAGTAATGGCTGCGGTAGATGATATTTTGCTCAAACAGCCAGAAACCGAATACGTTTTCACCACATCTGGCGGTTTTCTATTTGGCACTAGTACCAGTGAAAATCCACTCCGGGGTTCCAGCACCATTACTTTAGAACCCGGTACCGATATAGAAGCTTATGTCGAAAAAGTTTCCGCCGAGTTTGATAAGCTCAATTTAGCAGGAATTCGGCTGCGTATAAGTCCTGGTGCAGTGCGGGGTTTGATTTTAAGTAATTCTCCCGTGCGCGGTGCAGATGTTGATATTATTTTGCAAGGAAACGATTCTCAATCTTTAGAAGAAGCAGGAAAACAAGTGTTAGCTGCGGTAGAGGAGCAAGTACCCTTAGCTAGATTTCGTCCCGATGCCGATCCCCGTCAACCAGAAATTCAAATTCTTCCTAATTGGGAAAGAGTCGCAGCAGTAGGATTAACCGCTCAAGAAATTGGCGACACAATTCAAACAGCTATTGAAGGTAGTATTCCCACTCAGCTACAGCGCGGTAATCGTTTGGTAGATATAAGATTACAGTTAGATGAAGACTCCGTAAAATCTTCTTCGGAACTGGCAAGATTACCATTATTTGTTGATAATAACCGTCAAGTGCGCTTGAGTGATGTTGCCGATATCGTACAAGGAAAAGCACCTGGAGAAATTCAGCGGATTAATCAGCGTCAAGTTTATATTATTGCCGGAAATTTATCCGAAGGAGCCAGCCTTAGCGAAGCAACAAAACAGGTGGATTCTGTACTTGCTACTTTGGATTTACCGTCAGGAGTGTCAGTATTACCCAGTTCGGCATCACAAGCTAACGAGCAACTGCAAAATTCTTTGAAACTCTTAGGAGGATTAGCCGCTTTTCTAGTATTTGTAGTCATGGCTGTGCAGTACAATTCCCTTGTAGATCCGTTAGTAATTATGTTTACAATTCCCTTAGCATTAGCTGGGGGTATTCTCGGACTTTATATTACTCAAACAGCGATCGGTGCAACGGTTATAGTTGGTGCTGTATTGCTGGTGGGAATTGTCGTGAATAACGCCATTATTATGGTAGAGCTAGCAAATCAAATTCGCGAACAAAAAGGTATCGATCGTCAAAGCGCAATTCTGCAAGCTGCACCTCAACGCTTGCGTCCGGTATTAATGACAACTATTACCACAGTTTTAGGTATGTTTCCCCTGGCATTAGGAATTGGTGAAGGTTCGGAATTCTTACAACCTTTAGGTGTAGTAGTATTTTCCGGCTTATCTTTAGCAACCCTATTAACTTTATTTATTATTCCTTGTTTTTATATTTTGTTGCACGATTTGTTTGCTGGGAAATTGATTCGGGTAATGGGTAATAGGTAATTGGGAATTGGGAATTAAGCGCAATATAGGAGATATGGAAAACGAAAAGGGATCTGTTCGACTCCCACTATAAATATTTTTGAATAACTATTAACTCCCTATTCCCTATTCCCTATCCCCAATTCCCCATTCCTCAATTCTTGATAAACTGCTAATGTTTCCTGATAAACGCGCTTAACATTCAAACGTTCTAAATTTTGACTGGCTTGATTTTGTAATGAATGTAATGCGCTTGAATCGTCGAGCAATTTTGTCAACGTATGTGCTAAAGCTTGAGTATCTTGCGGCGGTACTAAAAGCCCAGCTTCACCATAATCCAAAGCTTCGGGAATCCCATCAACATCGGTAGCAATAATAGCACAGCCTGCTTCTCTTGCTTCTGAAAGCACCAGCGGGCAAGGATCGCGCAATGAAGCGAGGACAAATATATCACAGGTGTTTAAGTAGCGCTGCGGTTCTGGCTGATACCCTTCAAAGTGAATTCGGTTAACGGAACTTAGTTGTTTTGACTGTGCTTCAAATAGTTGTTTATCCGGACCATTTCCTACTAAATAAAGATGAGCTTGAGGAAATGAATCTGCTATTTGCTCAAAAGCGTTTATTAAATTAGTAATACCTTTGCGCTGGTACATTCCCGCAACGCTGACAATTGCTGGATGCTCCAATTTTAAATGTTGATATTCATTTTTTACAGGATTACGCGGGCTTCCTAAAGTTCCATTACAGATAATCCGTAATTTATTTTGTGAAATTCCTCGTTGTGTCAGACTTTGGGCAACAGCTTTACTAACTGCAATTACCCTGTCAGCTAAACCCATTAATATACTTTGGCGCTGAAACTCATTATGTACGGTGGAAACTAAACCGTAGTTGTTTCCAAATCTCAAAGTACTTGCTAATAGCATCCCCGTCATCATATGAGCATGAACGATGTCTGGCTGAAAATCTTTGATAACCTGCTGATAAATTATTCCTGCTTTAAGAATATTTTGTGGTGTTCTTTTTTGATTCAATCGGTAATGCTTAACACCATATTGACTAAGTAATATCTCATATTCTCCACCATCAGAAACCACGGCGACATCATGACCATTTTTGGCTTGCAAACAAGCAATATCCACAGCTACGTTGATGATACCGTTACCAATTTCTTGAATATCATTCAATATATGTATTATTTTCATTGAAATATATGCAATTCTGACAAGTATTTTTATGTTTCAAAAGTCTTAATTTATAATAACTGCTCTCAAGTAAATTTGGCTTCATATTTCAGATAAAAATTTCAAATGATTTATTACCTTGAAGAATTTTATTTTCTTAAGTTATAATATTGTTTTTCATCAATTAACAATAGTAGAAATCATGAATAAATAACTATAGCTAGTCTAAAAGACCTTCGTAAATGCCCGATCGCCCTGATTACATATCTGAATCAAATCCACGATATTTTTTTAAATCATAAGCTTATCTAATAAGTAAAATATATTGAGTCTTATATTCTGTAGAAGCAACTATGCGGAATAAACGCGCTCAGTTATAGCGACCGCTGCCGTATTTAGCTCGGTTATATATATGTTAATATGCTTCAACCACAGAAAGATTAGCAATAACCCATATGTCCCGTCTTCGATATCTCTATAAAAAAAACCAAGGATATTACAAATATTATAGTTTTAGAAAACCGCAAGGTAATTAAATAAAATTTTAAATATATTTGTGACAGCAGCATTTTATTTGATATCTGCCAGCAATCATATTTCCACCGTTAAATGAAGGCATCATTTACCTATTAATGACTGCAATAATAACGAAGATGCATTATTCAATTAAGACAATTTTACGTAGATGAGGACTGTTTGAATTTCTGTGCCGTGCCATAACTGAAGCAAGTAAAAGTCTCCAAGCTGTTAAAGATAAAACAGAAGTATCGACTAATTTGAGAAAGTTTTTCAGCTTTTTCTGCTTTAATGCTACTATTGCCCAATGCAGTTTCAAGTAACCTTTGATATCATCTAAAGCTGGAATTTCAGTTCGGTACTGTTCGTTAACTAAAGTGTAAATCTTCTCTTTCATCAAAATATTAGTATTCAAACGCCTTTGAAGAAAGACTTTTTGGTTATATCCTCCAGACCAAATTGTTCGGTAAGCTAAACACTGATTTAAGATTAGGGCATCTCCAAACTGAGCAATACGAATCCAAGAGTCAATATCATCGCTATCGCAACCCATCAATGTAATATCCCATCCACCGCTTTTCAAAAAAGCTTCACGATTACAAGCCACTTGAACTGGCGTACCAAATGGTAATCTTTCCAGAAGCATACCGTAATGAATATCCGCTTGAGGAATATAAAAAGCTTCACCGGGACCTAATACAGGTGTACGACTGATTTCAACCTCTAACTCATTCACCTGAGCAGCAATACAAGATGCTATTACAGCATTTTCACGAAGGGCGATCGCGCGTTGCATTTCTTCAAGACAATTGCTCGCCAGGTAATCGTCATCATCCAAAAATTTAATCCACTCACTCGAAGCTTGAGCAACCCCAGCATTAACCGTAGCAGCATGACCAGAATTAATACTATTGCAAAAGTAAACTAATTGTTGCTGTTGTTCGGGAGGTAATTCTTGCTTTAAACCTTCGACATATTCTTTAGTACCATCAGAAGAACAATCATCAGCAACCACAACTTCACACTTAAGAGTCTGGTTGAGGGCAGAGTTAATTGCTCTTTTAAGTAAATCTAAACGATTATAGGTTGTAATCACAACGCTAAATTTCATACATTTAATACTCTAATAAGTACAGCTACCGTCAACTACCCAATATAAAAATAAATTTTGCTTCATCCAGAAAATTCTGGCAATATTTGTTGCAATATCAAAAATAAAGGTTTGAAATAAGTGGACTAAAACATCGATATTGATTTATTATTAGCGATTGTGAGATTTGAATACAACCCATAACGACTGGCATTAAAATCGGCGAGTCGTTCCTTATCCCTGACTGTAAAGTAAGGGACTTGCAAACCTTGGAGAATTTTTATGAACGTACAGCAAATAATCCGCGATATAGAAGCGGAACAACTCAAAACAGATTTACCAATAATCTACGTCGGTGATACCGTAAGAGTTGGAGTAAAAATCAAAGAAGGCGAAAAATTCCGCATACAGCCCTACGAGGGAGTTGTAATTTCCATGCGTAATGGTGGAATTAACGAAACTATTACAGTTCGCAAAGTATTTCAAGGCGTTGGCGTTGAAAGGGTTTTTCTCGTGCATTCTCCCCGCATCGATAACATCAAAGTAATGCGTCGCGGTAAAGTACGACGCGCCAAACTTTATTATCTACGCAAGCGCATCGGTAAAGCTACTCGTATTCAGCAACGCTTCGACCGCTCATTATGATTTAAATGAGTGTTCACCGTGGATGCGAAAATCATTATAATAGCGGCATCTATGGCCGCTGTTTATTAATTTCTATAATTTCTATAAAAAATTGATCTTAAATGTCACTCCATAGGTTAAACTATATAAGAATGACATTTAAAGGTCATCAAAAAAGCTTGTGCGCTCTTAGTTCAGTTGGTAGAACGTAGGTCTCCAAAACCTAATGTCGGGGGTTCGAGTCCTCCAGGGCGCGCTGAAAAATAAAATCCAACCCGAAAACTTTGCAGCAACAACTGTAAAATCAGTTTTACTGATTGTTTCGGGTTGGTTTTGTTTTGATAGCAGCTTAATCGTTTATCTATTTTAGTTATCAATATTGGTTCTATTTAAAGCTGTTACTATGAATGGAAAGTGTAACAACTAAGGATAGGGGGAGAGTTTCATATTGTGGCCAAAAAGAACGAAGCACAGATCGAAGAATTAAATAGCGGGTTTAGTCTCGGCAATTTCTTCAAAGGAACTAGAGAGGAGTTTGACAAAGTAGTTTGGCCTTCTCGCAAACAGCTCGTCAGTGAATCCGCAGCCGTGCTGCTGATGGTAACTCTTTCCGCTACAGTTATATTTTTCGTAGATAAATTCTTTGTATGGGCAGCAACGGTAATATTTAAATGAATCCTGCAACAGACGAAGACCGTAATTCGCCGTTGCAGCCAGAGGAAGTAGATGCACCATCAAATGATGGCGGCGTGCGCTCAGCTCGCTGGTTTGCAGTGCAAGTAGCCTCCGGCTGCGAGAAGCGTGTCAAAACAAACTTGGAGCAGCGTATTCAAACTTTTGATGTCGCTGATAAAATTATCCAAGTCGAAATTCCACACACGCCAACAGTTAAGATTCGTAAAGATGGCAGTCGCTACAGTACAGAAGAAAAGGTATTTCCTGGCTATGTACTGGTAAAAATGCAAATGGAAGATGATATATGGCAGGTAGTGCGAAACACTCCCCATGTAATCAACTTTGTAGGAGCAGAACAAAAGCGCGGTACGGGTAGAGGGCGCGGACACGTAAAACCGTTGCCGCTTTCTCATAGTGAAGTAGAAAGAATCTTCAAACAAGCTACCGAACAAGAGCCAGTATTGAAAATTGACATGGCTGCTGGTGATAAGATAATGGTGCTTTCAGGTCCATTTAAAGATTTTGAAGGTGAAGTTATCGAAGTCAGTCCGGAAAGAAGTAAGCTCAAAGCATCACTTTCGATTTTCGGAAGAGACACGCCAGTAGAATTGGAATTTAATCAAGTAGAGAAACAAAGCTAGTAAGAAATGGCGAAGAAAGTAACAGCGATTATTAAACTGGCTCTGCAAGCAGGGAAAGCCAACCCAGCACCGCCAGTGGGACCTGCTCTAGGTCAGCACGGCGTTAACATCATGATGTTCTGTAAGGAGTACAACGCCAAAACAGCCGATAAAGCTGGAACGGTGATTCCTGTAGAAATTTCGGTTTTTGAAGACCGGAGTTTTACATTTGTCTTAAAAACTCCTCCTGCATCTGTGTTAATTACCAAAGCAGCCAAAATTGACAAAGGTTCGGCAGAACCGAGAAAAGTTAAAGTTGGTTCCATAACAAAAGACCAATTGCGAGAAATCGCCGAAACAAAAATGCCCGATTTAAACGCCAACGACATCGAAGCGGCGATGAAAATTATTGCGGGTACCGCTCGTAATATGGGCGTAACGGTAAGTGACTAATTTAGTTAAGAGTTAAGAGTTAAGAGTTAAGAGTTAAGAGTTAGGAGTTAATAATTAACTACTAATAACTAACCACTAACTACTAACCACTAACTACTAACAACCAATCCAAAATCTAAAATCCAAAATCCAAAATTATTTGGGGGAGAGAATCAATCTCGTTAATAACCCCAGGAGAAAACATGGCAAATAATAAATTATCGCGTCGCATGAAGACGCTGCTCGAAAAAGTCGAAGATAAAGAGTACGAACCGATAGAAGCTTTAAGTTTGCTCAAAGATACAGCAACGGCAAAGTTTCCCGAAGCAGCCGAAGCGCATATTCGTTTGGGAATCGATCCTAAGTATACAGACCAGCAGTTGCGGACAACAGTAGTACTGCCAAAGGGAACCGGACAAACAATCCGAGTGGCAGTAATTGCACGAGGTGAAAAAGTAGCAGAAGCAACTAACGCCGGTGCAGATGTAGTAGGTTCGGAAGAATTAATTACCGAAATTCAGCAAGGAAGAATGGATTTCGACAAGTTGATTGCTACACCCGACGTGATGCCACAGGTAGCAAAACTTGGTAAATTGTTAGGTCCCCGTGGTTTGATGCCATCTCCTAAAGGTGGAACCGTAACAACCGATCTTGCCGGAGCAATTGAGGAATTCAAAGCTGGTAAATTAGAATACCGAGCCGACCGTACAGGTATAGTTCATGTAATGTTTGGTAAGGCTTCTTTTACCCCAGAAGACTTATTAGTAAACTTGAAGGCGTTACAGGAAAGCATCGATCGTAACCGTCCTTCGGGAGCTAAAGGTCGCTATTGGCGTACTGTTTATGTATCTTCCACGATGGGGCCATCCATTCGAGTCGATACCAACGCTTTACGCGATATTAAGATGGTTTAAGGGGATCGATTTTGGATTTTAGATTTTAGATTTTAGATTTTAGATTTTAGATTAAACTAGCGATCGAAACATCTAGACTCGTCAATTTTTGCATTTGTAATTCTCTTGTATAGATTCACGTTAATCAAAAATCCAAAATTGATTCACTTGGAAAAAAATAATAGTTGACTTTGACCCATTTTGAGTTATGATTTGTGAGTTATGAGTTGTGAATTATTAACTCCTAACTCCTAAATCTTAATTAAATGAACAACAGCCAGAGACAGCAGGTGCTTAAATAAAAGCTTAATTTCCTGCCTAGGTTTACTCCTCAATTGTTTTTCATTTCTGACCGTAATGGTTAAGATATGATGTCAAAAGGATTTTATAAGAGCGTAGAGAAACGTTTTTATAGATATTAAACCTTGGAAAACCTCGATTAAGCCCTGGCTGTTGCAGTCAGGGTTTTGTTGTTTTTAAGGTTAATAAAAACCATGAAGGAGGTGATATTAAATGGGTAGAACGCTAGAAAATAAGAAGGAAATAGTTTCCGATCTTAAGGGACTTTTGAGCGAATCTTCCCTAGCAATAGTAATTGAATACGAAGGTTTAAGCGTATCGCAAATTAGCGATTTACGTAATCGGATGCGTCCAACTGGTACGGTTTGTAAAAGAACCAAAAATACCTTGATGCGGATTGCTGTTGAGGAAGATACTCAATGGCAGCCAATGACGCAGTACCTTCAAGATTCTTCAGTTTTCTTACTAGTTAAAGAAGACTTAAAAGACGCTATCACGGCTTACGAAGACTTCCAAAAAGCCACCAAGAAAACAAAGATTCGCGGTGGAGTGCTTGAAGGGCAGGCTTTGACGGTAGATGAAGTCAAAGCACTTAAAGATTTGCCTTCCAAGCAAGAGCTTATGGCTCGTATTGCTGGTGGTTTGAATTCAGTTGCTACGAAATTGGCAGTGGGAATCAACCAGGTACCAACCAAATTGGCGACAGGTATCAACGAAGTACCAAATTCTTTGGCACGGGCAATTCAAGCAATATCTCAAAAAGAAGACTCTTCAGATTCTGGAGAATCTTAGAATTTTGGATTTTAGATTTTGGATTTTGGATTGGGTGTAAACAAATCTAATCTAATTTCAATAATCCAATAATACGAAAACTTTTTATTTACCAACAACAACAGGAGTCGAATTATGTCTGCAAAAACTGATGAAATCATGGAAAGTTTGAAGTCTTTGAGTTTGCTCGAAGCTTCCGAACTAGTTAAGCAAATCGAAGAAGTATTTGAAGTAGATGCTTCCGCTTCCGGTGGCGGTGGCATGATGATGATGCCCGGAATGATGCCTGGAGCCGGTGGTGCGGCTGCTGCTGAACCTGAAGAAGAGAAAACTGAGTTTGACGTAGTACTAGAAGACGTACCTGCTGATAAAAAGATTGCTATCCTCAAGGTTGTACGTGGTATTACCGGCTTAGGCTTGAAAGAAGCTAAAGAAATGGTAGAATCTGCACCTAAAGCAATCAAAGAAGCTATGGCTAAAGATGCTGCTGAAGATGCTAAGAAGCAACTCGAAGAAGCTGGTGCAAAAGTAACTGTTAAGTAATAAGAATGGGCATGGGGGATTGGGCATAGGGCATGGAGCCTTAAAAACAACTAGGGAGCAAGATGCTCCCACTACAAGTGGTTTAGAAAAATTCTCCTTGTCCCCTCTCTCCCCATGCCCAATCCCCTATGCTCCATGTCCATTTTTAATGCAAATCTGCTTCCCAAACGGCAATATAAACACGCCCTTCGTTATTACGCTGTATTGTTCCTTTTAAGTTTCCTGTTTGAAAAGAATATTGATTAGTTTGGCGCTGATACACTCGCTGCAATCCTTGTTGAATGTCGCCGTTAATATTACCTGAGAGCATTTTCTGTAAAGTATTTTCCATCGTGTTTGCTCCTACAGATTGAGCTAAAGATGCTTCTGTTTGTCGTAATTTTCCAGATTGGCGATCGAATAATAAACCTAAGTCTACGTTGGGCTGTAATTTATAAAGATAGGCGCGGGTATTCCATAAACCTCTAGAAACTTTTGTTGGTTGTCCTAAATTTGCTGTGACGTTGCTTTCCGAGCTACCTGTAGGAAATACTGGAATATTAGTATTTGAAGTATTATTTTGATTATTATCAGGAACTGGTTTTACAGTTTCTTCTGGCAGTGCATTAGCTGTGGGAGTAGGTTTAGGTTTAGGTTTGGGAGTAGAAATTATTTGCGGTTGGGCTTGCGGTGTAAAAATAGGTGCTGGTTGCCTATCTGGTATTGGTTCAGATGTTGGTTCGATTATTTGTTCTTGTTGCGATCGCGGTGGAGCAATTTGTCGCCGTGGTGGTGGAACTTCAACTTTCGGTTTTGCGGTTGGTTGAACTTCGTTTATAGAAGGTTCGGGAGAAGGAATTAAACTATTATCATTATCAATAGGCTCTGGTGGTGGAGTTTGGGATATAACAATATCTTCTTCGGATTGCTGTTTATTAAGATTTGCGATCGCCATTCCCCCAATTAATCCAGCAGCTAATAAACCACCGAAAATTAAACCGGGTTTCAACCAGTTTGGAGAATTTGTGGAATTTGGAGAATTAATATTTTTTTGAGGAATTCTAGCTGGGGGAGATACTGCAACTGTTTTTTGAGTATTTTGATTATTTTGAGTATTTAGTACGGGTGAAGTAGAGGTAGAAGTAGTAGAAGTATTAGATTGCAAAGCATAAAGCATTTTGCTTGCAGTGCTGTAGCGACTACCTATATTTGGATCGATCGCTCGATTGAGAACTGTTTTTAAAGAAGTAGAAATTCCTTGAGCGTCATTTTCCCATACTATTTTTCCTGTTTCTGGGTTTGTTTCTAATTCTTGAGGATGTTTACCAGTTAATAAATAAATTGCTGTTAAACCCAAGCTATAAATATCCGTAGCGAAAACCGCACGCCCCAAAACCTGTTCGATAGGCATATATCCCGGCGTACCAATTACCATAGATTGCGTAGGATTTCCCTTAGAATTGATTACAGTACGAATTGTTGCTTTTACCGCACCGAAATCAATTAAAACCGGCTTGTTATTGGAATTACGCAGAATAATATTGTCGGGTTTAATATCGCGATGAATGATTCCTTTTGAGTGGACATATTCTAAAACTGGTAGCAAGCTGATTAAAATGTCTTTGACAGCTTGTTCGTTCAAACATCCGTTAGTTTCAACGATATTCGTTAAAGTTTGTCCTTGAATCCATTCTTGAACTAAATAAAATAACCCGTTTTCCGAAAAATAGGCGAAAAGATTAGGAATTTGCTCGCTACCTTCACCGAGAAATTCTAAAGTTGTTGCTTCTCGTTCAAAAAGTTGCTGAACCTTTTGATAGGTTTTTGGATCGTCTGCGAGTGGTTTTAGCTGCTTAATCACGCAACGTCGGCGAGAAGGAAGATGAGTATCTTCCGCCAAAAAGGTTTCGCCAAACCCACCAGCACCTAACACCTGGATAACTTGATAACGATTGTTCAGTA
>JBARZF010000239.1:0-3863 GCA_049649675.1 Rivularia sp. (in: cyanobacteria)
CTTGCTTGCGCGACATGGAAATCATCTTGCGCTATGTTACCTACGCTATGTTAGCTGGTGACGCAAGTGTATTAGACGACCGTTGCTTGAATGGTTTGCGCGAAACTTACCAAGCTTTGGGAACTCCCGGTTCTTCTGTAGCTAAGGGCGTTCAGAAGATGAAAGATACTGCTATCAAGATGGCTAACGACCCCAACGGTATCACCAAAGGCGATTGCAGCCAGTTGATGTCTGAATTGGGTGGCTACTTTGACCGTGCTGCAGCTGCGGTTGCTTAAGAGCAAAATACTGTTTAAACGCAATGTCGGGAAACCCAGAGCCGAAAAATCGGTATCTAGGCAAAAAAAAACAAAGAATAAAGGAGATTGTAAGACATGAAAACACCAATTACCGAAGCAATTGCATCTGCTGATACCCAAGGTCGTTTCTTAAGCAACACCGAATTGCAAGCTGTTAACGGTCGTTTCGATCGCGCTACCGCTAGCATGGAAGCTGCTCGTAGCTTAACTTCTCAAGCTCAAAAGTTGATTGATGGTGCAGCTCAAGCTGTCTATCAGAAATATCCTTACACCACTCAGATGCAAGGGCCTCAGTTTGCTGCTGATTCTCGCGGTAAGTCTAAGTGCGCTCGCGATGTCGGTCACTACCTACGCATGGTAACTTATTGCCTAGTAGCTGGTGGAACAGGTCCTATGGACGAGTATTTGATTGCAGGTTTGGATGAAATCAACCGTTCTTTTGAATTGTCTCCTAGCTGGTATATAGAAGCTTTGAAGAACATCAAGGGCAGCCACGGTTTGAGCGGCCAAGCTGCTAACGAAGCTAATACTTACATCGACTATGCAATTAACGCTTTAAGCTAGTAAGCGTTCTGCCCGGAGAGGGATGCAAGTGCTGGATGGGGTTTATCACCTAGCAGTTGTATTGGTCTCCGGGCATTGTTTAAATCGCTTTTTTAAGCAAATAAAAAAATTTATCAAAAATCGCTTCCGAAGCAAGCGTAAAAATAAAGGGAATAAATAGTAATGGCAATTACATCAGCAGCATCCAGGCTGGGAACAGAAGCCTTTGATGATTTACCAAAAGTTGAATTACGCTCTAACGCTACAAAGGATGATATAGAAGCCGTAATTCGTGCAGTATATCGACAGCTTTTGGGAAATGATTATTTAATGGCTGTGGAACGACTCAAGAGTGCAGAGTCACTTTTGCGTGATGGTAACATGACCGTCCGCGAGTTTGTTCGTGCGGTAGCTAAGTCGGAATTGTATAAGAATAAGTTTTTCTACAACAATTTCCAAACTCGATTTATCGAATTAAATTACAAACATTTATTAGGTCGCGCTCCTTACGATGAGTCAGAAGTGAGCTACCACAACGATTTGTATCATAACGAAGGGTACGACGTTGAAATAGACTCTTATATTGACTCGATGGAGTACACCGAAGATTTTGGTGATAATATAGTACCATTTTATCGCGGATTTGCAACCCAATCGGGACAGAAAACTGTCGGTTTTAATCGGATGTTCCGTTTATACCGGGGTTATGCAAACAGCGATAGTGCTCAGGTAGAAGGAAACAAGTCCCGTTTGGCAAGGGAATTAGGAACCAACAGTGCATCTTCAATTGTGGGGCCATCAGGTAGTAACAGTAACTGGAACTACCGTGCAACTAACGATGTATCTCCAAGAAAAAATGTAGGTAATGCAGTAGGAGTAGGCGATCGCTCATATCGCATCGAAGTAACAGGTCAGCTTTTCCCAAAATATCCCAAAACAAGACGCAGCAGTTACGCGATCGTCGTACCTTACGAAAGGCTATCAGATAAGATGCAGCAAATTCTCCGTCAAGGCGGGAAGATTGTTAGCGTAACGCCAGCTTAGGAAGAGATGGGGAGATGGGGAGATCCGGAGACAAGGAGACAAGGGGACTTTTAGTGCGAGCATCTTGCTCGTTAATTGTCAGCAGCGAGCAAGATGCTCGCACTACCTCAACTCGCAACTCCTAACTCAATAACAGACGTAGCAGCGCTACGTCTCTACAATTTTGAATCCAAAATCCAAAATCTAAAATCCAAAATCCAAATGGGGGAGTAATTTAATGTACGGACAGACAACAGTTGGTACTAATGGAATTTCTAGTGCTAAAAGCCGGATGTTTCGTTATGAAGTTGTAGGTATACGTCAGAACGAAGAGACAGATAAGAATAATTATCAGATTCGCCGTAGCGGTAGCGTATTCATGACGGTACCATACAATCGGATGAACGAAGAAATGCAGCGAATTACCCGCATGGGTGGCAAGATTGTGAATATTGAGCAAGTTACTGCTGAATCTGCACTCAAGCCTGATAGCGAATCTAACGTTAAGAAAAAGAAAAAATAAAAGAAAAAATAGTATTGGCGATGATTACTGAACCTAGCGCAGAACATTCGGCTCCTAATGCATCACCGTTAACCCCAGAACAAGCAATTGTTAATCTGCAATGTTCGGATTTAGGTCTGCGCTACTATGCTGCTTGGTGGCTGGGTAAGTTTCGCGTCAATAATCCCGAAGTTGTTGATGCTTTGATTGCAGCCTTAGATGATGTTGCCGATCGCACTGAATTGGGAGGTTATCCTCTAAGACGTAATGCTGCAAGAGCGTTGGGTAAATTAAGCGATAACCGAGCCGTACCGGGTTTAATTAAATGCTTGGAATGCTCGGATTTTTACGTGCGTGAAGCAGCGGCTCAATCCTTAGAAATGCTTGGCGATGCAAGAGCAACTCCTGCACTGTTACAGCTATTAGATGGGGGTGTTGCAGCAGCCGTCAAAGTAGCTGGAAGACCTCATTTAATCCAGCCTTACGAAGCAGTATTAGAGGCTTTAGGAGCAATTGGAGCAACCGAAGCTATAGATGTTATTAAGCCATTTCTCGAACATTCGGTAATTAAAGTGCAGTGCGCCGCCGCTAGAGCAATGTATCAATTAACAAGCAAACCAGAATATGGAGAGCGTTTGGTACAAGTATTGCAAAACGGCGATTTGAAACTACGTCGCATGGCATTAAGCGATCTGGGTGCCGTAGGGTATATAGAAGCAGCAGATAAAATTGCTCGCGCCTCCGTTGAAAACAGTTTTAAGCTTATAGCCCTTAAGGGTTTGCTGGAACATCAACTTCAAGGCGGAGATGTAACCACCCTCAACGACGACACCATCAAATTAATGCAAATAATGGATTCGCTTTTGTAGTTGTTAGTTGATTTTTATAAATTACAAGTCAGCTTGTAGAGACGTAGCAGTGCTACGTCTTATCCACATTTATTGGAATAACAAAAATTAATTTCTAACTCATAATTCCTAACTTATAACTCCTAATCCCTAATCCTAACTCCCAACTTTTAACAAAAAATTTTTAATCTAAAATCTAAAATCCAAAATCTAAAATCTAAAATCCATGAACTCCGACACCCAAAACTTAATTCGCGCGATCGCCGATGCTGATTCGTCAGAGCGAATGGTGTCGGCAGTACAGAACCTAGCCGCCGCAAAAGATACAGCAGCAATACCCACTTTAATTTGTGTATTTGGATACAACAATCCCGCAGCGGCGGTAATAGCCGTCAAAGGATTAACAGAGTTAGGAGAAGCAGCGGTACCGCAACTGCTCGAACAAATTGATGAATATAACTATGGCGCGAGAGCTTATTCAATTCGCACCTTAGCAGCAATTGCTCACCCCGATGCCTTAAACTTATTGTTAGAAGCTGCTGAAACAGACTTTGCTCCTAGCGTGCGCCGCGCTGCTGCTAAAGGTTTGGGCTGCTTGCAATGGCACAAACTGGAAGATTCAGAACGCGCCACCGCGACTAGAAAAGC
>JBARZF010000240.1:0-7623 GCA_049649675.1 Rivularia sp. (in: cyanobacteria)
CTTTAGCGCATCCGGAATTAAGATGCGCTGAAGCGCTACTACGAAGCTTTATTTATTCCTAGCATATTGAAATCAATTCTTATAAAAAAAGCTAAATCTGCATACAACTGAACCAACGCGAAATCCGTGTAGAGACGTAGCAGTGCTACGTCTTGAAAAAAGTCTTTATAAGTTTCGTTTGGAACTGCTAAATAAGTCGGTGAAAAAAATCAAAAGTATGTAACTAAATCTTAACCAGTTTGATTTGAGTAAAGGTAAAAATAAAATATATAAGCCCATATGTTCCCATTTTGACCATAACTGCTGTACTTCTCGACATCGATGTATTGGTCCGTTATCTTGCACAATTACCCTACTACGCCCAGTTTTTTCGGCTTCAGCAGCTTCATATTCCATCATTTGAATGTAAGATTTACGGTCAACACCACCTATTACTAAACCGTAAACAAAGCTGATTAAAGGTTGAAGAAAACCAATAATACTCAATCTGCGTCCACGACGCTTTGTTTGTTGTAAATGTTTTTGCTCGCCTTTGAAGTAATAGGTATAGCTGGGTTCACTCCACATACAAAACCCCGATTCATCCAAATACTTTAAGTCTATTTCTCCACAAGCCGCCGATAATTGCAGCATATCTAAGTCTGCTTGTTTTATTTCGCGAATGTTCGGGTCTTGTTTGTTTTTATGACTTTTTCTAGTTCTTTTCCAAATGACCTCCTTTTTTTGAGTACCCGACTCAATCTATCAGGACTCAGTTTCACATGGCGTTACGCCCTTCGGGCGTTTAGCTTCGCTAATCGCTTTCTAATTTTTCGGCTAGTTGATGACTGTTATATGTACGTGGCTCATTTCTCAGGCAATATAGCCAAAAACACAATATCGTCTTCAGTCCACTTCGGTTTCAAACCACGCCCTTTTGATTCCCAAAGCCCTTCCAATCCTAGTTTTCGCCATTTATGTAAAACTTCTCTAACTGTTTGTGCAGTCCAATGAAAATGATTTGCTATTTTTTCTACATACCACCCATGTGCATTTTATCTAATCGCTTCTGCTCGGTATGCGGACTTTCTGCGGTACATCCGCAGTTTTCAAACTGACTAAACTTCGTTCTTGCTCAGAAGTGAGGAATACCCTTAAACGAGCGCCCATAAAGAAGTTACCTAAATAGATGTATTATCCGTATTTACTTATCTTTACATAGTTTGGTTTATTTACGCCGACTTACTTACTCGCATTCATTCGACGCGAAATTGTATGATAAACAACATTTTCTCTGCATCTGCATAGTGGGGGCTTGCAATCAGAAGAAATGTTTGTTTTGGAATTATTGTGTTTAACTGCTTTCTTATTGATTGTCTCGATCATTATTTACTTCGAGACATAATCGAAGTTTGAATTGTTTCCAATTGCAATAGTTTTAATTACGATAAGTCCGAAAAGGATGGAAGAAAAAGTCGCGACGAAAAAAGTACGAAAAAATAATTTATTGCCTGCTGAAAAACAATAAAAATTTGGAGGTTAGTAACGCAGGCGAAACGAACAATGTATAAGTTGCCACCTGACGCGGAATTGTTGACAATTCAAGAAGCATCTTTATTGGTTGGGGAAAGGATTTAGGCGTACTTCAATTCTTCGGCGAATTAGTTCTGGACAATGGAAAGAAGGTCTGCATTGGGTGGATGCAAGACGTAATGATTCAATGAATCGCCTTATCAAAATCAACATTACTGCCGTGCTGAACGGATTTACAACTCCAGCAGGTTTTCGGCCTTATTTTGCTGGAGGGATTGATTATCCCTCCTATCTAACTTGAATTAAGGAGCGGGTGGTCTACTCGTTCTGTTAATCAATGTCTCATACACCTTTAAATATGTGGCTTCATCAATCCAAGCTCGATATGTTTTGCAGTGAGTTGTAACTGAATGTCCCATCAATTTTGCTCCAAAGTCGGGAGTGAATCCAAACTCGAAACACCTACGTGCTCCCGCAGTGACGTAGATTATATGGAGGAAATGGAATTTTGAAATCGTAGAAAAATCCGGATACCTTAGTTCCGAGTTTGGCATTGGAGGAATCTTCAATTGATTTCAAATTTGGTAAGACGATTTCTTTAAGATTCCAACTGTGCGACCATTCGGGATAAAGCGGGTTTCTGAAATCGCTCTCCCGTTTTGGTTTCATCGCGAACTCGTGCAGTGGGAAAATCGAGCATATCAACATGAAATGCTTCATGGGGACGCAAACCATATGCCGCACACATCCCGTATATCCACTGCCAACCGGGGCTGGTAATTCTGTCTCGCCATTGAACTATCTGCTCGTCTGTTGGTAAACTTCTTGGCGATACAGTTCCAGGTGAATAATTACCAGTTAATTCTTTAATTGCATCTAAATTTTCGAGCTTAGCGAATTTAGCAAGTCTACCTAAAATGTCACATACTCTTTTACGACTCCGCGTATCGGGTTCGCTAAGACTAGCAAATTCAATCATTAAGTCGATAGAAAGTTCTGCATCGTCGGCAAATTCAGCGAACTTAGGGAAAACAACTTGATAATCTTTCTTCCAAGTTGTCTCAGTTTGCTGGTTGCGCGATCGCCTTCTCCAATATTCGGTTTCAAACTTTTCTACCCAATCCGATACCGTTTCGGGTTTGGGCGCTTGGCTTAATTGCCATTGTTCCCAGCTAAATTGACATTTATCAAGTTCTACTCTTAAAGCACGAGCTTGTTGCTCTGCATACTGTAATCCTGCAATGGTAGCTTTAACTCCGCCGGGGATTTTCTTTTGTTCTCAAAGAAAGCTTCTGCTGGTAAGGTTTAGTTTTACCAGAATTCGGTTTTGGTGGAAGCGTTCCCCTTAACCATAAAGTTCCTCCACGTTTCTCAATACTGATGCCAGTATTTGAAGCCTTCAATCTACCATTCGCTTGAGCAAGACGATTATTAATATCCATAAAAATCTACCCCAAAGTTTTTAAGGGACTGTTTTTTATAGAAGATGTCACCCAATTTCAAAAGTTGAAATGCGCTGTACTTTGCTGAGCAGCTTTTCTCAAATTTTAAATGGTAGCTAAAACTGTGACTAAATTTGTGACTAAATTTGTGGGTTGATTCTACCCAATTTGACCTAAAATGGTACAAACGAAGAATCCACTCCTCGAAGCTAGAAGCTGCTTAGGGAGCGGGAAACAACGGAATATAAACAAAGGCGACACCCGGATTTGAACCGGGGGATGGAGGTTTTGCAGACCGATTATCCGCTCTCTCAAACCCCTGCTGCAAAAGGCTTGTAAAATTCATACTTCGGTTTTTGGACTAAATTTGGACTAAACAATATTACTGATTGATAGGGTTATAAATTATTGGCGAGAGCAGTTACACCAATTTATTCCCCAACCTGAATTAGCTCAATAATCGGATTATACCCAACCACCAATTTCTGCTTCTGTTAAAGATTTTTCTAATTTGATATACTCCGTGCGTGCTGCACGTAAAATATGCTTCATTTGTACTGGTTCTTCAGAGTCAGCAGCAAGGAAGGCTGCATTTAGGGCAATGTTGCGAATATTACCACCAGTTACACTCAAACGAGCTAATTTCTCTGTATCTAAATCTTTTACTGGAGTATTTTTTGGGAAAATAGTTTGCCAAATTTTGGCTCTTTGGGCAGCATCGGGGAAGGGAAATTGTACTAAGAAACGAATTCTTCGCATGAATGCTGTATCAATTGAGTTTTTCAGATTAGTTGTGAGAATTGCTAATCCTGGGTAGCATTCCATCCGTTGTAACAAGTAACTGACTTCAATATTTGCATACCTATCGCGACTGTCTTTGACTTCGGAACGTTTACCAAATAGTGCATCTGCTTCATCGAAGAGTAAGATAACTCCTCCTTCTTGGGCTGCATCAAAAACTCTTCGTAAGTTCTTTTCCGTTTCACCGATGTATTTACTAATCACTGAAGATAAGTCTATTCGGTATAAGTCTAGATTTAATTCTTGAGCTAGTACTTCCGCAGCTAGTGTTTTACCAGTACCGGAAGGACCGGCAAATAATCCACTAATTCCTAATCCCCGCGAACTGTTATTCCCAAATCCCCATTCTTGATATACGGTATATTTTTGCCGGACATGAGCCGCAATTTCACGTAATACTTCTGACTGCGCGGACGGTAAAACCAAATTTTGCCAGTTTGATGTGGGGATAATTCGTTGAGCAAGTTCATCTAAGCGGGGACGTGCTTGTACTCTACAAGCATCCCATAAAGCACTACCCAAATCACTTTCAGTTTGCGGATTTAAGTTAGCTGTAGTTTGGACGCAAGCAGAGCGAATTTTTGCCGGACTAAGATTAAATTGAGCAATTAACTTCTTGATTTCACCGTTTAATCGAGGAGCTAAATCACTTAAATTTTTTTCCCAAAGCAAGCTTTGCTCGTCGGTGGTTGGTTTCCAGACATCAAAACTAACTGTAGCACGTTGCCCTATCTGCATTGTTTCCTGACTCGCTACAAATACAAAACCATTGATGCGCTCGATGAAACCTTTAATCGCATCAATGCGAACTGTATCGTTACTATCGATTTTGTCACAATTGAGAAGTAAGATACTTTCACTTAAAATTGCTTCCCGTTCCCACAAACGAATCAAACTTTCTACTTCGCTGGGTACCGAAGGTGTAACTTGGGCAGATATTATTTTCAGCTTTCTACCTAACATTTGACAAATTTGGGCTGCGATCGCACTTTTGCAGCTAGTTTCTGTGCCACAAAGTTGTACTACAGGTAAAAGTCCATTGGAGGAATAGTTATAAGACCACATATTGACTATTTGCTGTACTATTTGTTGATGGGATGGCACCAAAGTTTGGTGAATTTGCAACGGTTCAATCAGTCCCATTAATCTTTCGTCATCAGATTCAATTCCCACCAGATAGTGGAGAATCCGCTCGTCAATTCTCAATGGTGCAAGAGTTAACGCTCTTTCCGCACCAACTTCAATTAATTGCCAACGTCTTAAAGAACCATGAGGTGCGATCGCATCCCAATGAGCATCCTTCAAAGCAGCAAAAGCTAAACTGAATGTTGGATAAGTTCGCTGCGACTCTTCATGAACTTTAGCGCACAAAAGATGAAAATTATTACTTAATTCCATGCAGGCACATAGCACTAAAACATTTCTTTCAAATTCAGATAATTGGAATATTGTACATAATTTATCCAAAGCTGAGGTTGCTGGGATTGATTTTGCAGCTAAGAATAAAGTTTCCTCTCTGATATTCTGTTGGGAGAGCCAATTGTCAGTATTTTGATTTTTTAAAGTCAGTTTCTCAACAGCACCACGGACTACTGCCACAGCTGCTAAAATATAATCTTGATTCGCTTCATCCCAACACTTCATATTTGCAATATTCATAAAGATATATATTCGCGATTAAATTCGCGATTAACTTATTAGCGATTAATTAGTATCTATTAACACCATTGATGCTTGATAACTAGCAGAAGGTCGATAATGAGTTTGCAATGCTGACCATAACTTTGAAGTGTCTTCCATATTTAAAAATTGTGGAGACAACTTAATTTGACCGAGACTATTTGTTAAATCGGTTACGGATGCGTTAGCTAAAGCCTGCGAAAAAATACTTGAGGTATTGGCTTTGAAAAGATAGTTTAAAATGCTTTCAATTGCATCAGTTCTAACGATAGGTGTTTGATGTAACAGTTGCATAGCGTATCCTAGCAAAAGCTCTGTTTGAAAATCTTTTGAGCCGTAAGCTGTTAATAAGTAGTGGAGATCTAAAGCCAAAGGTGGATGTTTGTCACATTGATTTTCCTTACTTTGAGAATACCTATCGCGAAAATTTTCAGGAATCCAATCTACATTTCTATTTTGTGAAATTTGATAAAGGAAAAGGTTTAATTGAGTGCGTTCGTCAGTTCCAACTGTAATCATATCGGGTGGTATAGCCGTTACAATCACATCACCAACGCTTTGAGTTATGGAATCTTGAACCATTCCATTTTCTAGTAGATGCTTGAGTACTGCTGTGACAGCAGCGATGGATAGTGCATTACTCATATTTTTCTGGGGACTATAATGTTACCCAATTATTGAGAATCGATAATAAAGAAAGGCGAATTATAAAAATTAGGTAACCGAACAAGTGTGACATAAACTACCAAGTCTTACTTAAAAAATAAAATCAATATTACATAAACCATATTTAAATTTAAAATTCCATTTACACTATAAAATATACTCGATTCTGATAATAGATTGAGATTGAATAACAATTTGCAATAAAAAGCAAGAAGGTTTTAATGGCTTCCTCAGATACTTCAAATCCTTGGCTTGGTCTTATGTTAGGTGACAACCAGCGATATCGTTTGGATAAAAGATTGGGTGGGGGTGGTATGGGTGAAGTTTACGTGGCAATGGATACCCGTGTCGGGCAAGAAGTCGCATTAAAGTTGCTTAAAGATACGCTGGTTGCTTCATCTGAGATGAGAAAACGTTTTGAACGGGAGATTGCAGTTTGTGCAGCTTTACAAAGCGACCATATAGTAAAAATTACCGACTGTGGATTCACGGTTGAAGGTTATCCGTTTTATGTAATGGAATATTTGCGGGGACAAACCTTAAGACAACTTATATTGCGAGAAAAAAGGTTATCTGTAGAAAGAACACAAGCAATAATTTCTCAAATTTGTAAAGGTTTACAGCTTGCCCATCAGGGAGTAATTTTACAACAAGAAAGTGGAGCGCGAATTAAGGTAATTCATCGCGATTTAAAGCCAGATAATATATTCCTGATACCAACAAATTTGGGTGAATGGGTAAAGATTTTGGATTTTGGGCTTGCTAAAGTCAAAAATCAATCTGTGGAACAGACAAACTTAACCACTACATTTGTAGGGACATTTCGTTATGCTGCTCCAGAACAGTTACAAAACGATGAAAATCTTGATGAAAGGGCAGATATATACAGTTTAGGATTGTTAATCTATGAAATGCTGTGTGGGGTAGATCCTTTTGGTTTAACTACTAAGGGAAGTAAAGTTAGCGAAACATCTTGGGTACTTGCTCATGCACATGAACCACCATTACCATTTCACTCATCATTGCCACAATTATATGGTGAATATATATCACCACAGTTGGAAGCTGTAGTAATGAAATGTCTCAAAAAGAAACCAGAAGAACGTTTTTCAACTGTTGAGGAATTAAATCAAGCATTGCAAATTGCGGTTCAATCTCAAGCTGGTAAGATTAGTTCCAAAGATATCCCAAATACAGTTATAGTTGAGCCTTTACAAAATAAAGGTTCTCACGAACAAACAGTTTCCAGAGTCATACAACCTACCCAAGAAGGTAATGCTGGGGGTCATAATTATCAACAGCAACCTTTAAAAAATCAAGGTTCTAATGATGAAACTATTTTTAGACCAATACAAGCTACCGAACAAGTAAATTCTGAAAATCCACCATTAGTAAATAAAACCCAGTTTCAAGAACGCAATCCTCAAAGTAATCCAGGAAATCCACCATTAGTAAATAAAACCCAGTTTCAAGAACGCAATCCTCAAAGTAATCCAGGAAATCCACCATTAGTAAATAAAAC
>JBARZF010000241.1:0-6740 GCA_049649675.1 Rivularia sp. (in: cyanobacteria)
CGGTGAGCGATCGCAATGGTTGTTCTATCTACGGTAATTCGTTCTAAAGAGCGGGCGATGGCTGCTTCTGTTTCGTTATCTACGGCTGAGGTGGCTTCGTCTAATATCAAGATTGGCGGATTTTTTAATATTGCGCGGGCTATCGCTATTCTTTGTCTTTGCCCACCGGATAATTTTTGTCCGCGCTCGCCGACTATTGTCTCATAGCCTTGGGGTAGCTGCATGATAAATTCGTGGGCTTCTGCAACTTTGGCGGCTGTGATGATTTCTTTATCGTTGGCGTTGAAACTGCCGTAAGAGATATTTTCGGCTACGGTGCCGTGAAATAAAAATACGTCTTGGCTTACTAAACCGATGCAGCGACGTAAATCTTGCAAATTTATATTTTGTAGATCGATATTATCAACAGTAATATTACCGGAAGTGATTTCGTAAAATCGCAGCAATAATTTAACTAAAGTGCTTTTACCGGAACCCGTGGAACCTACAATAGCAATAGTTTGTCCTGCGGGTATTTCTAAGGATAAATTTTTAATTACCGGCTGTCTATCTTGATAGGCAAAAGTAATATTATTAAACGCAATTTCGCCGCGTACTTTTGCAATGGGTAAATCTATATTTCCGGGATTAATAGTTATAGGAGTATCCAGCAAATTCATCACGCGATTTGTGGAAGCCATCGCTCGTTGATATAGATCGAAAGTATGTCCTAACTTAGTTAAAGGCCAAAGTAAACGTTGAGTTAAAAAGACTAAAACGCTGTAAGTTCCTACAGACATATTACCGTTAACAGCCGACATTCCACCAAATAGTAACAGCGCCGTAAACCCAATTAAAATTAACATTCTAATTAAGGGTACAAAGGCAGCAGAAAGTTTAATTGCTTTACCATTACTGCGGCGATAAGCTTCACTTTCCGATTCTAAACGCTTGCTTTCATATTCTTCAGCAGTAAAACTTTTAATAGTAGTAATACCGCCTAAATTATTTGATAAACGCGAGTTAAGAAAACTTAGCTTTTCGCGAACATCGGCGTAACGCGGTTCGAGTAAATCTTGATAAGCAAACGTTCCCCAAAGAATAAACGGAATCGGTAACATGGTCATCCATGCCACATTAGGAGCTAAAATAAAGAATGCACCGCCAAGAATGATTATAGTTGTGGCAGTTTGCAATATATCGTTAGCTCCTACATCCAGAAAGCGCTCCAGTTGGTTGATATCATCGCTCAAGATAGACATTAAACCGCCGGTACTGCGTTCTTCAAAGTAAGCTAATTCTAGATTTTGTAAATGTTTATAGGCATTCAAGCGCAAATCGTGCTGAATAGTTTGCGCCAAATTACGCCATAGAGTTTCTAAAGCGTACTCAAAAACCGACTCTAATACCCAAATAACAACCGTTAAGAAAGAAATTATTAAAAATTGCCAAAAAATATCAGTGATTCCCCAACTGGCAATGATAGAATCTTCCTGTTTGACAACAACATCAACGGCGAAGCCAATTAATACTGGAGGTGCTAGATCGAATAGCTTATTGAGAATAGAACAAACTACCGCCAGCCGAATTCTTTGGCGATAATCATGTCCGTAGTCAAGCAAGCGTTTCAACGGATGCGCCGAATCCCTACTCTGTTTTTGCAACCGATTGGATTTAAGTACTTGAGCCACAATTTTAGGTAAATGCTGGGAAACTATTTTACCACGGAAAAGTAATTATCAATGAACAATTATCAATGAACAATGAACAATGATTTATAATCTAAGAGGTTTAAAACAGTTTTGAATTTTTCCACCGTTTTATACATTCATAATTACTTTCACCATTTATTTTAAGAGTATAAATTGGGCAATAATTATACATGAATTGATAAATTGAAAATTGAAAATTGAAAATTGTTCATTGATGACTGAATAACTGACATAAAAAGGAGCATTCAATTGAAGAATCAACAATTAGGTGGATTGCAATCGGCAATCGCGGGTGTAGTATTATCATTAGTGCTTATTTTTGCCCTTAATGCATTTGTAATTATTAATCCCGGTCAAGCCGGAGTTTTGAGTATATTAGGAAAAGCCCAAGATGGTGCTTTATTAGAAGGTATTCACTTCAAACCACCAATAATTTCTAATGTCGATATATATGATGTGACAGTACAAAAATACGAAATTCCCGCCCAAAGTTCTACCAAAGATTTGCAGCAATTGACGGCGAAATTTGCGATCAACTTTCGGATAGATTCCGTAGAAGTTGTGGAAATTAGAAGAAAGCAGGGAAGTTTAGAAAATATCGTCTCGAAAATCATTGCACCGCAAACTCAAGAATCTTTTAAAGTTGCCGCAGCGAGAAGAACTGTAGAAGAAGCTATTACCAAAAGAGAAGAATTGAAAAATGATTTTGATAACGCTCTAGGAGAACGTTTGAATAAATATGGAGTAATTATCCTAGATACTAGCGTCATTGACTTAACTTTCTCTCCTGAATTTGCCAAAGCAGTTGAAGAAAAGCAAATTGCCGAACAGCGATCGCAAAGAGCGGTTTACATAGCAGCAGAAGCCGAGCAAGAAGCATTCGCGGACATTAACCGCGCTAGAGGTAGAGCAGAAGCACAAAAACTGTTAGCTGAAACTTTGAAAGCTCAAGGTGGACAGTTAGTGTTACAAAAAGAAGCTATTGCAGCCTGGAAAAGTGGAGGCGCTCAAATGCCCAGAGTTTTAGTCATGGGGAATGAGTCTCAAGGTGGCGTACCATTTTTGTTTAATTTAAGTAACATACAAGATTAATTCTCCTTGAAATTTTTGGTAAAGTAGAGGCTCTACCGCAACGCAAAGTAAACCCCTAGTAGATTCAAGTTAGGCTATGACAAGCAAACCCCAAACCCAAATTACGGTTGAAGAAGCTAAGAAAATATTGAGTAAATATGACTTCGTTGATGTTGCAGCCCAACTGAAGCCATCAGAGAAAATTTCAGTCCGTGGGGCTTTGACTTTGCTTGCTAATCTTTGCGATTATCAAATTCTGGGTATTTCTGCCGATACCACCGAACAAGGAATAAAAGCAATGGAAAGTTATTCCAAAGCGTTGGGATACGAGCCTCCGAAGAATTTACCATCAATTGAAGGTCCCGTTTACATTAAATTAAATGGTAAAAACGGCTTGTGTTACATCGATCCCTATATGGGGCATCATCGTGGGGTTTTAGTTTCTTGTCAGTCTTCTTCCGAAGGTGGAATGAACCATATGTACGGACATTTACCCTTGGATTTATTTGATTAAATTATCTTGGTAATTGGGGCATTGGGCATAGAAATGTTTGTAAGTTGTTACGGCTTTAATTAATGTAATTACACCTCGAAGACTTAAAATAGCCGTAACGCACCATTATTAGTAGGTACGTTACGGCTTTCAACTGCTTCCCAGCCGGAGGCTGGGAACCCCAAGCGCGAGGCTCTGCCTCCTTTCCAAGCTGGAGGCAGAGCCTCATGAAATGCGTTACAAGGCAGAGCCTTGTAACGAGATGCCGAGATGAGGGTTCCTTGTAACGAGATGAACGAAATGAAATAACTAGGCTATCTTATAAGATGGTGCCTTGGAATAGAAAGCACCTTATTTAAAAAATCTAAAATCTAAAATCTAAAATCCTATGGGTGTTATTACACTACAATCTGTCAAAAAAGATTTTGGCATCAAGGAAATTCTTAAAGATGCTTCTTTTAGCTTGAATGCTGACGAAAAGGTTGGCTTAATTGGTACTAACGGTTCCGGTAAATCTACATTATTAAAAATGATTGCTGGGATGGAACCGATTGATGGTGGTGAAATCATTGTCAATCCCGGTGCAAAAGTTATATATTTACCGCAACAGCCAGATTTAGATGAAAGTCTCACTGTTTTAGAACAGATATTTGCTGATAGTAGCGAGCAAATGAATTTGGTGCGCGAATATGAAGAAATTTCCGATAAATTAGCTAAAAATCCCGAAGATAATCAATTATTATCGCGCTTGGGTGAGGTGACTTCTCGGATGGATATGATTGGCGCTTGGGAAGTAGAAACCAACGCTAAAATTATTCTTTCTCAGTTAGGAATTACTGATTTTGATGCCATAATTGGTACTTTATCTGGTGGTTATCGCAAGCGGATTGCTTTGGCAACTGCTTTGTTATCCGAACCAGATTTATTATTAATGGATGAGCCGACAAACCATTTAGATGCTGACTCTGTAGAGTGGCTGCAAAGTTATTTGAATCGCAGAAATGGCGCTCTTTTATTAATAACTCACGATAGATATTTTTTGGATAAGGTAACAAATCGAATTATTGAAATAGATCGAGGTGATTTTTATACTTACTCCGGTAACTATTCCTATTATTTGCAAAAGAAAGCCGAAGCCGAAGAATCTGCTGCTAGTAGCGAACGCAAATTCAAAGGAGTATTACGGCGAGAATTAGAATGGTTGAAAAAAGGGCCAAAAGCGAGAAGTACTAAACAGAAAGCGAGAATAGATCGAATTAGCGATATGCGGGCAACTGAGTTTAAACAAACTCAAGGTAAAGTTGATATCTCTACAGCAAGTCGCCGCATTGGGAAGAAGGTTATTGAAGTTAATAGTATCTCTAAATCTTTTGACAACAGAACTTTATTCAAAGATTTTACCTACGAATTTAGTCCGGAAGATAGAGTCGGAATTATTGGTGAAAACGGTGCTGGTAAATCCACTTTAATCAATATTCTTATCGGGAAAGAACAACCAGATACGGGTGAAGTTGATATTGGCTCTACGGTTTATATTGGTTATTTCGATCAGCATTCGGAAGAATTGATTGGTGCTTCCAACGTTTCGCAGCGAGTGATTGATTATATCAAGCAAGAAGGTGCAGAATTTATCGAAACTGCCGATGGAACAAGAATTAGTGCTTCTCAAATGTTGGAAAGGTTTTTGTTTCCACCAAATCAGCAATATGCACCGATTGATAAACTTTCCGGTGGTGAAAAACGGCGTTTATTTTTGTTGCGAGTTTTGATGAGTGCGCCGAATGTTTTAATATTGGACGAACCGACAAACGATTTAGATGTCCAAACTTTAGCGGTATTAGAAGATTATTTAGAAGACTTCAAAGGTTGCGTAATAGTAGTATCTCACGATCGCTACTTTTTAGACCGTACTATTGATAGAATTTTCGCTTTTGAAGATACAAAAATTAGGGAATTTCCCGGTAATTATTCAGTTTATCTAGATTTTAAGAGAGCAGAAGAAGCGAAAGCAAAGCAATTGCAAGCAGAGTTAGAGAAAAGTAAGCCGAAGGTAGCAGCGCAGAAAGTAGAAACTCAGGTTAAGAAAGAAGATAATAAAAAGAAGCGTCGTTTATCGAATTGGGAAAGAAAGGAATTCGAGCAGTTAGAAGGAAAAATTGCTCAATTGGAAGATCAGAAAACGGAAACGGAAATGGCTTTAACAAAAGGTGCTGGAGATTATTCCAAAGTGCAGGAACTTTTTGATAAAGTTGAGAAATTGAAAGAAGAGATTGAGAAATCAACAGAAAGGTGGATGGAATTAGCGGAGATTGATGAGTGATTTGGGGAATTGGGGATTGGTAATTGGTAGTAGGGAAAAAGATGCTCCCACTACGTTAAATTTATTAAACGCGAAATTAATGTAGAGACGTAGCAGTGCTACGTCTCCAGCAATTTGAAATCACCACCACTTCATTCACATGATTCAGCAACACCATTATATAGGAATCACATTTGATTTCTGAACAAGTTTTGAGACATTAGCCTTGCAACATAAACTTTTAAGTCTCAGTATATTTTCAAAATTTAAGTAGGATTCCTATAGCTAAAACCTGAATTATGCATAACTACAATAAAATCAACTGGAATGACATTAACAACCAAATAAAACAAGCAAAAGAGGAATATTGGGGTTGTTTTAATTTAAGTAACTATGGTTTAACGGAAATACCAACCGAAATTTTCGAGATAGATTCTTTGTGTGAATTGGATTTAAGCTACAACCGTTTTACAAATATTCCCACAGATATATCTCAATTAACTAATTTAAGCTATTTGATTTTAGACTCGAATCAAATCGAAACTCTTCCCCAAGATTTGACTCAACTTACAAATCTATACGAGCTTTATTTGGAAGAGAATGAATTAGTCTCTATTCCTTCAGTGATTTTTAAACTTACAAGCTTAACTGGCTTAGTTTTAAGTTTTAATCACATAGATAAGCTCCCAGCAGGTATATCTCAACTTCAAAACCTGGAATCAATTGATTTAAGAGGAAATCAATTAACAGAGCTACCAGATGAACTTTTTGAACTGACTAATTTGAAATATCTCTTTTTGGAAGATAATCAGTTACAAGAAGTTTCAAGTTCAATTTGTAAGCTGACTAATTTAGAAAAGCTGACTCTACATGGTAATTCAATTGAAGAAATACCCGATTGTGTTTCTGAGATAGCTGATTCAGGAAAATCTTTTCTTAATTAGTAACTACAAATTACAAACTTTAACTAGAATCTCTCTATATCTCTTGCCTCTGCGCTCTCTGTGTCTAGTAAGGTTTTTTTATCATCCCTATTCTTACAAAATCATCTATCCTGATGACAATGTTAATGTCAATGTCAGCGTTATTGTTAATGTCATTGTTAAGCTTTTAACCAATATTATTGATTAATTAAAATTACAAATATACTCGTACAATAAAACGTATCTTTGTTAATATTGAAAAC
>JBARZF010000242.1:0-1888 GCA_049649675.1 Rivularia sp. (in: cyanobacteria)
CCCACTACGAATGTGTCACCCCTCATAACTTATGTAGTCAAGGACTACTAGGTGGTTTCTTCCTTTAAATTCTGCCCGTCTTGTTTGAAGAAGAGGCTCAGTAGTATTCCTGAAACAATTAACGCGATCCAATCTATTAAAATTACAGCAACTTCATATCTGTATTCCAGGTCGCTTCGGTATAAAACAGCTAGGACAACCGAAGAACCGACTGCCAACACACCACTTGTCACGAACAGGAAGCCTATTGCTCGCTCAAGCCTCTGAGGTCGATCGAACACAGTAGCGGCAAACAGCAAGGCTATGCCCACCATCAGGTAGCCAATATCTTCTAAAGCGATGAAGACCCCGTGCGGATTGTATTGCGAGAACAGCGAGAGTCCTTCGACTTCACCCTTCAGTAGACTGGGCTGGACGACTGCAAGCTGAATAAAGTAGTTTGTAGCGAGTGTAGACGTAGCGATAGTGGCAAAGCATAATGCAATTAGACTAAATATCTTTTTATCGGTAGGAGCGTAGTAATGGATACAAGCCATGAGAACAACGAAAGCTGGCATCATCAGGAATGCTGGATACATCCAGATGTAGTCAATGGGAACGAATGCAGCAGCGTCAGTGTAGGGATATGTAATACATGAATCCACCATGCAGAAAGGTCCAGAGCGTGCGGGGGCAGTTGTAGTGGCGATCGCCAAAGCTGACACTGAGCAAAGCGACGTGAGAATTGCTACCCAGAATCCCATCTGACTGGCGCTACTGGTTGCGGATGCAATAAAGATTTTTTTCATGGAATTTACATCTTGTTTACTTTAATTCCAAATCATTCCAGATTCACAGTAACCCGCACCTGCAAGTTAGTCAGTCCGGCAACTTTGGGCGTATCTTGCGGATCTAACTTGACTTTAACCTCCACAACTCGCGCATCTTTATCGGCTGCTGGATCGGAATCCAAAACATCTTGCTTCTTTATTTGCAAACCGATATGGTCAACAGTTCCATGCAAGGTACCTGCAAACCCACCGTGTTCGCTGATTATCGATGCACGCTGACCAACTTGAATTTTACTAACATCAGTTTCGTAGATTTCGGCGATCGCATACATTTGTTGAGTGCGTCCTAATTCCACAATCCCTTGACTAGTGTTAACTTGTTCGCCGACACGGGTATTAATTTTTAAGATTTGTCCCGCTACGGGAGAACGAACGTAGAAGTCTTCTAACTCAGCTTTGACACGGTTAATGAGAACTGCGGCTTTTTCCACCTCTGCTTGTGCAACTTTTACATCTACAGGACGAACTTCTTTCAACTTCTCTAACGTAGCTTTTTCGGCTTGAACTTGTTTTTGCAAAGTGGAAATAGTTGTTTCTAATTGTGCTTGAGCAGCTTCGAGATTTGCTTGTGCGGTTCTAAAAGCTTCGCGCTTGTTGTCAAAATCGGCAGTTGCAATAGCTCCTTGACGATGCAGTACTTGGTAACGTCTATAGCTAGCTTCCGCGTTTTGTAATTGTGCTTTTGCTTTAGCAATAGCAGCTTGTTTTTCAACTGTTTCTGTTTTTAATTGCGCTTGTGTTCTGGCAATTATCGCTTCTTGGGCGGTTATTTCTGCTAGTTTTGCTTCTCCTGCTTCAATTTTGGCAAACTTTGCCCGTGCTACCGCTAAATTCTTTTCTGCTTCGGTCAATTCCATCAGCTTTTTATCGGTTCCTTGCAAAATCGCAATGGTTTGACCGGCTTTTACTCTATCTCCTTCATTAACAAGTAATTTATTTACTCTGCTATCTTGAGCATAAGCAACCGATAATTTAATTACTTCACCTTGCGGTTGCAGTCGTCCCAAAGCTGTAATTTTAGTAATAGGAGCGATACTAGTAGTTGGAACTGGTGTAGG
>JBARZF010000243.1:0-10360 GCA_049649675.1 Rivularia sp. (in: cyanobacteria)
GAATTAATTGTATTAAGTGCTTGCGAAACTGGACTTGGTAAAAATGTTAGCGGTGAAGGTGTGGTGGGATTGACAAGGGGATTGATGTATGCAGGTGCGGCGAGGGTTGCGCTGTCGTTGTGGCAGGTTGACGATAAAGGTACGTCGGTATTGATGCAAGAATTTTACAAACAAATGTTGCAGGAAAATCAAACTCCTAGCCAAGCATTAAGGGCTGCACAGCGTAAGTTATGGGCTAATCGGGATTGGCGCAATCCTTATTATTGGGCGGCTTTTACTTTGCAGGGTGAATGGAAGTAAACCTCACCCCAGCCCTCTCCAAGTCATCGGAGAGGGAGAAAGTCTATGAAGTTGATTACATATTTACAAACAGGAAGGATAAATAACCGTGAATATCGCTATCAACAATAAATAATTTGCTCTATTTGTTACCGCTGTAATTACTTGTGCGATCGCCATCAGTTCATCAGTAAAAGCACAAAATAATCCCACATCTGTTAAATTCATCAAACCCGAAAACGCAAGTAAATTTGAATTATCAGGTAAGGGAAAATCTTTTATTCCTTAAAAATTGCTCTTTTGTGCAAGAATCTCTTTCGATTAAAAAAGCTATGGTGTTATAAAAGAAAAAAATATTTTTTTAAGGAAAATTTATTTAATAAAAAATGTACATAATCCAGCCCACCTGCGTGGGCTTTGTTTTTATAGCCCCACTCATAAGCGAGTGAGGGCGATTTTGTCACATTCACAACAATAAACCAAACTCAAAAAGTAAAATTAGCATCAACAATGTCACTTTACCTTTGCAAAAATAGAGTTTAGGTTAAATAACAAAAAAACTTTATTTTATTAACACTATGATTTCTATTTAATTAACCAAAATATTTATAATTAACAAATTATCCCAAGCAATTGTTTTGATATGAAAATCGGCTTAAATACTTATTGCTGCTAACTTATTTCTAAAGAATATTTCTTTAGTTAGATGATAAACATCGAGGTTATCTAGCACAATCATTTCTAGATAAATCATTTCTAGTTAATTGAGTTAAATTTGGTTCCAATCGCTTTAAATATTGGAACATAAGTTATTTTCATTATCAATCAAAACGCACGTTGTTTATGCTCTTAACTGCGCTGGTTCTTGAGCTATAAAACCATCATATCTATATTTGATTTTCAACACTGCGTCTTTAACTACATTTAAACGCGACATAAATATTATTTAATTAAAATGAATCAACAAAAGCTCGAAATAAATTTACAAATGAATAACAACTCGGCATCTCACCAGTCATTGCATCAAGATATACTCTCTACCGACCATCATCTAGTAGGAATTCTTAAAAACCCTTCATTCACTGGATCTTCTCAATCCCATCCTCTTCATCTTGAAGAAGACTTTTCCAGTGAAGACTTTTCGAGTGGAGTTACAGATAAAGTTTTAATTTCGCAGTTTGTGGATCTGAAGTTAGACGATCTTCAATCGGAAGCGGCTTTCAATGAAACTCCTATCTCTGTAGAGTTTATTGATGGAGAAGTAGGGAAAAGAATAAGCATTCCTGTTTTCAATGACGGTTTAGATCAAAATAGCGAAAGGGTTAATTTATCCTCAAAAAACTTTACAGATGACGCTGTTTTAGGGAATAACAATGCTGCGGTTACAGATCGGTCAGCATCGCCTCATAATGTTAATTCTTTCGATCCTTCTTCTGCTGCCAATGTAAATAATCTTGAAATAAACATCCAAACTGTAGGTGATGATGCTGGTCATGTAAACGACATTTCACTGCTGAAGCTCGAAGGAAACCAGTACGCTAATAATGAAGTTGCATCTGATGTAACTTTTGAGAATCAAAGCATATTGCAAACACAAAGTTATCAAGATGCAGCATTCAATTCCCAAGATTCGAGCGAGTATTTAGACAAGGGCGTTTTACCAGTTCAAGGCACAGTGACTGGTGGAAGCGTAGAAGGAATTTTACTCAACTCAGAAATAGAAAACAATCCCAGCATCCGCAACATCGGCTTTAGAGAATTTAACAATCCCACCGACGCTCAACAAACTTGGGTAATCGTCCACGGTTGGAATGACACACCTGATGGAAAATTCACCGATTTAGCACAAGAAATAGCTGCCGCACATAGTGGCGATCGCGTTCTGTTATTAGACTGGAGAGAAGCAGCTTTTAACGCAGACGGAGCTTATGGAATTGATTACAGTGCTTTAGGTAAAGGTAATTTCCGAGCAGCTAGTTGGATTAATCCGGTTGCTGAATTTGCAGTCGAAGCACTAAATGATTATTACGGAATAGATAGTCTCGGAGCTTCACAAAGTTTAAACTTAATCGGGCACAGTCTCGGCTCTTTGGTAAGCGCGGAAATCGGAAGACTTTATCGAGATGGATTGGCTGTAGAAAACGAAACTGTAGTCACGGGCAATAATGAAGGTGTTAGAACAATCACCGCTCTCGATCCTCCTTCATCAAGAAATCGCGATGACAATCCATTTGAAGTCGATCCGATCAAAGATGTCTACGATGTCGATGGCAGAATAGAAGGCATTCAAGCTCCCCAAACATACGCTGATACATCGGTTTTTTCCAGAGCATTTGTAGGTGAAAAAAGCGTTGCGGGAAATAAACAATTAGCTCTTGGTGCTGATGAAGCTTTTGAAATGAATTTCGGAACAGAATCCGAACTCACCGATTTTGGTCGGGAACACGAACGAGTAGTTCGTGCTTTTACAAATACCATTAACCAACAAGGTATACTTGGAGATTTATTGGGTATCGGGGCTTATCAATCAGTTGAAACAATTTCTATTGAAGATTTAGGAGAGTTACAAATTATTGAAGGAAACAACAAAGGTTTCAAAGGAATCATTAATGTTAACGAAGACAACCTAGTAACTTCATTAGCTGGAATATTAAAAGCAGGCAATCAAGACGATATCGTTATCGGTAGTTATAGTAACGAAGAAATGCACGGTAGCGACTTGTTGGATTTTGGTGCAGATAGTCCCTACTCTGGCGACCATAATGATATTTTCTTCGGTGAATCTGGTAATGATATGATTCTTGGTGATAACAACGATGACATTTTGATCGGCGGTATTGGTAGAGATATTCTAAATGGTGGTGCCGGGATAGACACATTTGTTTTTCAACCCGGTGATGGTAGTGCAACTGAATCAGAAACTAATGTAATTGAAGATTTTGAACTTGGTATTGATAAAATTGGTCTGACAAACATTAACTTTGACCAATTAACTTTCCAAGAATTACCATCAGGATTGGCAGCAAATTCTACAGATACCGTCATCATGGCTGGCTCAGAAATTATCGCATTGCTCAAAAACACCTCTTCAGCAGAAATTCAACATTCAGAATATTTTGTAAGTGTCGCTGAAAATCAATTTAGAGTTAGTTAATAGAATAGGGCATGGGGGATTGGGCATAGGGCATGGGGAATACAAATATTTTTTCCTCCTTTGTGAATACTGTAATAAATAATGTAGAGACTTCGCAATTGCGAAGTCTTCTTATATTTAAATTCATATAGAGAATTCGCTAAAGCCCCTAAATGCGGAAAGAGGCTTTGATATGGATAGGCTGTTGTGCATTTAAGTTGTATATTAGAACGGGCAGGGATGCCCATCCCACAAGAGTTAAACAATTTCTGAATATCTAATTTAAATGCGTTTTAACTTAGGCACAAATAAAATATCTATAGAAAATAAAGATGATTTCGCTGTTGCTATAATTAAATCATCAAAAAAGTCAATATCTAGCCCATGCAGATAAATTAACAAATCTTTTACAAAAATTCGGTGTAGGGAAGGTAATAGTTGATTCTCGTCCCATTTACACCGGAAAATACGATCCACAACTCGGTTCCGAAAGACGCAAACCTCAATTACTCGTAAATTTTAACGTTACAGCAGCATTTACTTTAATTCGCTTTATTTCTCATCCCAATTTATCCATAAATCAACCGTTTATGGAAGAGTAGGTAACTTATATTCAAGAATGGTTGCAATCTGGAACGTAAATTTATCTTTTTGTCCACTGCCCCTAGGAAGAAAAATCACCGTCCGACAACTCGTCATTTTCAAAACTTATAAAAACATAGGGGTATAGGGGTCTCACCCCTACTTTGTAACCAAAATAATCATCATCCAAAACAACTAAGTTAGAAGGTGACTTGCACTATTAGCTAGTTGTGGTAAGTTGAAAGTAGATAACAATTAATCGCAAAAAGATAGACTTTCTTTGAAGGTTGGTGTAAAAAAAATCATCCGCCTTCAATAGTTCCGTACACTTCTACATACTTGGGATGTAGGAGAAAATTTTAGCAGCAAATAATACCATTTTAAATTTTTGACAGCAAAAAAGTGGTTTTCTTTAATCATCCATCTGTCAAAAAGTTTTATCCAAAAGGTATAAATTTAAATTTCAAAAATTAATTAGTAATGTATCAATGTATTGCTAATGTTTGAAAAATAATTCTGCGTGCTAAAAACTTAAATCACCGCGAAAGCGGTGTAGGTGTACTAATTTAGGTCGCATTCACATATCAGGAATTATTTATGAACCATCTACTTTATGAAAGATCGGTATCCTACAAAGGATATCTCATAATACCATTTGTTTTCGGGAAAGCAGATAGTTACGAAATCTACTCGTATAAATTGCTGTCAGAGATTGGAGCTAAAAGTCAGTATCACAAAGCCGAAAACCCTGCAAAAATCTACGGCAGCAGCATTGAGAATATTATAAATATTGCCAAAGAACACGTAGATAACAATTCAGATTTAGTTAGCGATGGTGATAAGTTTAAACATCGCTATGTGTTCCGTAACAATCTAATTATCGTTTCCCAGGAAGCTGGTAAATATTATTACGACCATTATTTACCAGACTCATTAAATAATATCGCCGCACCAAAGTTATTTAAATCAGAATATGAATGTTGGTGTTGGGTAAAGCAGGGAATTGATTCGTTAAATGTGGGACATAAAGTTAAGTAGCATATTCGGGCAGGCAAGGATGTTTTGTTTACTTCTCATTGCTGCTATTGCCTAGGGTATCTGGTTCAAAGATGCGTCTGGCTCGCTATTTATGACAAGGAAGCGTCTCGCTCGTTAGTTGCTAGGGAGGGAGACGCTTCCACTACGAATGCATCACCCCTCAAAATTAATTTGGTGAACTACTAATGCAAAAATCATATAGATTGCATAAGAAATAATAATAATCTGAATTTTGTTGCTCTTTATTAGGAACCCAATACGATACTTGTACAACTTTTCATTTATCGGAATATCGAATAGGTAATATAGAAACTATTAATTATGAAGCGCCAATTATAGAAGAAGGAAAACGAGTTTGGACTCATTATTCAGACATTGAATTTGATAACGATCAATTTATAGATATGGGTGAGGATTTTGAGAAAGCTGGTTATGTAAAAGCTTCACAAATTGGTTCCGCACAAGCGAAGTTTTTTACTGTTAGGGATGCCGTTGATTTTGGCGTAAATTGGTTGAGGGAAAAAGGTAAATAATTCAATTTTTATTTTACTAAAGTAAAATTGGATGGGCAAAGATGCCCTTGATTTATGTACACGCCGATATCAAAGCTAAATCATTAGTTTGGTTCGTCTATAAAATATCCACGATCAAAATCATCTTCTTTTATCCTTCTTTGCAAATCCGTTACCAGTATGTGTAAATCAGTGATAGCATCACTGCTTCTGTTTTTACGAATGTTGGAAATAGCTCTTTGCAAAACCTTGACAACTTGTTGTTTTTCCATTTGGAATTCAGTATCTCAATAGAGCAATCATAAAATAAATTGAGAGAATTTCAAAATTTTGATACAGTACGGATATCCGTAAATTTTACATATTTATTCGGTGTGGCTATGTCTACAGACTTCGGATGCCATTAAAAAAAGTAATTTAAAATACATTAATACATTCATTCTGCGATCGTTTTAATGACTTCACAACTATTAAAAGAATTAAGAATTTGCTTTGGAAGGCGAGTCACTTGTGAATGGTACTGGCGATTCTGAGTGTTTGGGTTGGGCTGGTAGAATATGTCAAGATGGCTTCTCGAAAGGATTTGAGATTACTTACTATAATTTAGGAGTTAGAAGGGAAACGAGTACTGAGTTAAGAAAGCGCTGGTTGCAGGAAGTTTCTTATCGTTTACCTCAACAATATAATGGTAGGGTTGTATTTTCTTTTGGAGCTAACGATACAACTATAGAAAATGGTAAAACTAGAGTTGCTTTACAGGATTCGATTACCAACCTACAGGATATTTTAAGCATAGCTAAAGATTTGTATCCAGTTTTAGTAATTAGTCCACCACCAATAGATGATAAAGAACAGAATCAAAGAATATCCGATTTATCGAAAGAGTTTGCCTCTGTTTGCAATCAATTAAATGTTCCTTATTTAAATGTTTTTCCAGAATTGATCGAATCGGATATCTGGATGAATGAAGTAAAACAATATGATGGCGCTCATCCCAGAGCAGCAGGATATCAAGTATTTGCTGAAATTGTTCAAAATTGGCAAGGTTGGTTAAATTGGCTAGATAGTTAGTAGGGAACAGGGAATAGGAAACGGGCAACAGTGAGAAGAAACAATACTAGTAAAGAATAATAATTCAAACAGTCTTTTATAGCAAATATTTAGTAATAAATTTAAAAAGCTTGCAATAAAAATAAAATAATGTTTTTGAATTAATATCTTTGATTAAATTTTGCCACTGTTTCCTGTTCCCCATTCCCTATTGCCTAAATTTGAATTTAATCAATTTCTTGGTAAGCATCTTTAATTAATTTACGAGCAACAGTTTGAATTCCGGTATGCTCAAAGTAATTAGTGCTTGTGTCTAAAAAGGCTGCTACATAATCTAACTTATCGTCGGCAATATCTATAAAATTACTTAGATGATTGGCAATTGATTCGCGAGTTAAACCAGCAGAATCGGTTAATTTTGCCATCCATTCATCAACTGCTTTGAAACTGTCATTAATAAAACCTGTTTTATCCGAGCTAGGAATAAATTGACTAATTGCCGAAAAAGCCGGATTATTTTGCAAATTTTCTCTTTTAGTAATATCGTTTTCAACTCTAGGAACAAAATCTGCACCAAGAGGAAGTACACCATCAATACAAACTAAAGCTACCATTCGCATTAAGGCTTCATTTTGATAATTTTCCTTTAGAGTAGCAGCAAATTTTTGTGGAGAGAGAGTCAGCCCATTCAGTTTGCTATAAGCGATTAATTCCGCTACCAATTTCATTTTTAAATCAATGCTTTGCAAAGTATCGGCTTTAGGAGTTAATTGCTTTAAATAAGGTATAAAACTAAAAGTATCCCCGACTTTATCAGCTAAAGCGGCAGCACCAATAGCTTTATCTGTTGCATCGAGGGTTTGATAAAGCCAAATAGCTGTTTGATATCCGTTATTTTTATCTTCGTATAACTCAACAGCTTTTTTACGAATTTTCTTAATTTTCTTAGATTTCGTTTTTCCTGTAATCTTACTTATTGCATCGTCAAAACTTACAAAATTATCCCACTCACCAGGTACTATATAATCAAGTGCCTTCAATACTTTGACAGTAATGTTATCAGTAGGTAGGTTATCAACTAAGTCAACGATTGATTTACCCATTATAATTTACCCCGATTTCATCAAATTTTTATATTTTAGATGCTTCTCAATGCCAATGATAGCGATTAATTTTATCTTGCAACAAAATTTAAAAAATGTTTTTAATAAACAAAGATTTATTTTATACTTAATTGGTTGTAAGGAGAAAATTTAGTTGATAAAAATATGTTGATTAAAACATAAAACATTCTGTTAAAATATTCGCACTAAGTAAACAATTAAATCCCCATGAGACGAACAGAAATAGAAGCGGCAATTACACAATTATCGCAAACGGAAGCTCATCAATTATTAAATTGGCTGCAAAATTACTTAGATGATGCTTGGGATGAGAAAATGAAAGCTGATGCCTATTCAGGTAGTTTGGATAAATTGATACAGCGTGCTAAGGCAGATATTAAAGCAAATCGAGTTAAACCTTTAGATGAAGTCATTGACAACTCCTGATTTTTGGGAAGCTTATGCCGTTTTACCACCAAAAATAAAAGTACAAGCAAAAAAAGCTTACCAAGTATGGAAGGATAATCAATTTTATCCTTCTCTACATTTTAAGAAAGTAGCAGACAATCTATGGTCTGCTAGAGTTACTGTCAATTATCGCGCCTTGGCTTTAAAACAAGGTGAGGATTACTATTGGTTTTGGATTGGAACTCATGACGATTATGAAGCAATAATCAGATAAAAATATTACTCCTATAAGTACTTCATAAGATATATCTTACAAAAATACATGAACAATAGTAGCCATAAAAATTTAACATGGTTAAACAAGTGTTAAATTTATCGTTTTATAACATGAGCTACTATATTTCTCCGCGTTTTGAAGATAAACTAGCCGTTCACATTACTAAAAATTATCTCGATCTTCCTAATGTGCGAGTACCTTTGATTTTGGGTATTCACGGGCGCAAGGGTGAAGGAAAGTCTTTTCAATGCGAATTGGTTTTTGAGAAAATGGGTGTGGAAGTGACTCACATCTCTGGTGGTGAGTTGGAAAGCCCCGATGCGGGAGATCCAGCCCGTTTGATTCGGTTGCGCTATCGGGAAACTGCGGAATTAATCAAGGTGCGCGGTAAAATGTGCGTGTTGATGATTAACGATCTTGATGCTGGTGCCGGACGTTTTGATGAAGGTACCCAGTACACGGTGAATACGCAATTGGTAAACGCTACGTTGATGAATATTGCGGATAATCCCACCGACGTACAGTTACCGGGTAGTTATGATTCTACGCCTTTGCATCGCGTGCCGATTATTGTCACCGGGAATGATTTTTCTACTTTATATGCGCCGTTGATTCGCGATGGTAGGATGGAAAAATTTTACTGGGAACCGAGTAGAGATGACAAGATTGGCATTGCGGCAGGAATTTTTAGCGAAGATGGTTTCTCACGGCAAGATATAGAAAAACTGGTTTCGCAGTTTCCCGAAGCCGCAGTTGATTTTTATAGTGCATTGCGATCGCGAATTTATGACGAGCAAATTCGCGGGTTTATCCACGATAAGGGAGTTGATAAGGTATCTTCACAGGTTGTCAACAGCAATAATCTGCCATCATTCAAAAAGCCTAGATTTGGGTTATCGGATTTGATCGAAATGGGTCATTTGATGGTTGGGGAACAGCATCGGGTGGATGATTCGCACTTGGTGGAAGAATATAATCGCGGTGCTTTACGTCATCAGAAGCATTTTGTACCGCAACCCGCAGAGACAGGCGTGTATGAAGCAAGACCTACATCGCATTTTGACACGGATTTACCTACGTATCAAGCAAGACCGACAGCGAATTTTGACGGAAAACCACTACCTACTTACCAAGCAAGACCTAGCCATCAAACACCAGCGGAAGCCGTACATATACCCGATATCCCATCTTCGGGTCAATTAACAACTGGTAGAAACCGGAGTTTAGGTAAAAATCCTAACAGCATTAATCGCAACACGGAAATCGCATCGACTCATGTTGGGCCGGAAATTCTCAGCTATATGCAGAAAATATTGGCATCGGGGAACCATCTGAGCATCGAATATTCACCGAAAGAAAAACTTGGTAAGAGCGATTGGGTTGCATTTTCAACTCACGAAATAGATGATATGGCCGATGCAATTGGAGACTTGGAAAGATGTTTAGTTCAGCACAATCATGATTACGTGCGCGTAGCTGGAATCGATTACAAAACCAAGCAGCCAGTCATGGAAACCATAATTCAAGATCCCAACGAAACCAACGGTTCAACTTTTCATTATCCACCTACACAAACTTTATATCCCAGCAAACAAATAAGCGAGAATTCAACTTTCCGCTATCCAGAAACAGCTACTCCAAACTACAAAAAACAAAGTAGCGATTCGAGTTTCCAATATCCAGAAACATCTAGAGTAGATTCAACCAAACAAATAGGTGGTTCGACTTTCCGCTATCCAGAAACATCTAAGCCACACTACAAAGAACAAAGTGGCGATTCAACTTTCCATTATCCAGAAACATCCAAACAAATAGGTGGTCCGAATTTCCATTATCCAGAAATATCTGCTCCACATTACAGCGAACAAAGTAGCGATTCCACTTTCCATTATCCAGAAACATCCAAACAAATAGGTGGTGCGAATTTCCATTATCCAGAAACATCTGCTCCACATTACAGCGAACAAAGTAGCGATTC
>JBARZF010000244.1:0-9378 GCA_049649675.1 Rivularia sp. (in: cyanobacteria)
CTCTCGACAAAATTCAGGAAACTGACTTTAATTTATTTGAAGGTAACGCTCAAGGATTCCGAATTATCAGCAATCTAGAAATGCAGCCAAAAAAAGGGGGAATGCAACTTACCTGTCCAACAATAGCGGCTTTCGCTAAGTATCCTAGAGAATCTTATATTCCAGAACATATATTTAATAATTATCAAGGAAAAAGTGTTGCTAAATATAATTTTTTTCAAGCAGAAAAAGAATTATTTACAGAAGTTGCACAAACAGTAGGATTAATTCGTCGCAGCGATCGAGTTGCATGGTAGGCAAGGCATCCATTAGCCTTTTTGATGGAAGCTGCTGACGATATCTGCTATTTAATTGTAGATGTAGAAGATGGCTTCCGCATGAGATATATTCCTTTTACGAATGCCAAACAATTACTCAACGCCATTGCTCAACGTTCGGAATCCGATCTCAAAGCGCAAACAAACACAGAAGAAGAACAAATTAAATATTTACGCGCTCGTGCTATTAGCAAACTTGTAAAAGATGTTGCCGATATTTTTCTATTAAAAGAGCCAGAAATGCTAAGGGGTGAATTTGATACCGAATTGCTCGCTTTAAGTAAATACGCTTCCGTACTTGAGGATATACGTTGCGAAACTAAAATCAAAGTAATAAACCATCCAGATGTTGTTAGCACCCGAATCGGCGGACATGAAATCTTAGTACATTTGTTTCGTGAGTTTGCCAATGCTGTTTTATCAAAAGGAGACAAAGCAGAATTCCTCAAACAAATGATACCTCAGCAATATCTTTTTGGCGATAGCGCTGATTCATATTACAAAATTCTGCAAGTCACCGATTTTATCTCCGGCATGACTGATTCTTATGCAACGAACTTGTTTAAGAAGCTCAAAGGAATTTCTTTGTAGATATTCATCAGAATTGGGTATTTCCTTGTTCCCAGCCAGAGGCTGGGAATACATTTTGCTCGGCTCTGCCTCGCTGTATGAGACTTACGGCAGAGCCTCACAGTAAGTGGTTCCCAGCGGTCGTCTGGGAACTAGTTAATCCTCTACCCTGAGCGGGAGAGGTGTTACATATACGAATTACTTACTACTTCTTACTTGTGAAATCCGAACCAGTTCCGCCTATATCATTACTTAGAAAACTAATATCTAAATACAAACCAGCAAATTGTTGTTAGTTTAAGTATATTCATGCATAAAAAAAATAAAGACGTTGCAGTGTGCACGCCGTCTCTACATCAAAATTAGTTATTACCTATTATCCATTCCCTTGCATATCCTTAGCATTAACAAATTTGTCTGGTGTGTCAATTGCAGGAAGCTGAATTACTTGATCGACAGTTGGTCTTTTTTCAATTTTAAATTCATCAAGTTTAACGGGTTTTCCTGTTTTTGCTGATTCAATAATTGCTCGAATAATACGCACGTCTGCTAAACCTTCTCTTCCACAAGGTTCGGGTTCTTTATTATTCATCACGCAATCGGAAAAATATTGAATTTCTGCACCAAATTGATCGCCAGCAGAAAACGATTGCTCTTGTTTTTCACCGTCTACAGTAATTTCTTGCTTCAAATCACCTGCATAGGTATAAGCGCTATCCATTCGCAAGTCGCCTTTTGTTCCTACTACTCGGAAAGTTGCTGTAGAAGCTGCTCCAAAACTACTGATAAAATGTGCCAATCTTTCTTTAGGAAAACGCATGGAAACACTTGTCATTTCATCAACTTTTGCAAAGCGTTTTTCGCCGTTATTAGCAATGAAAGCAAATACTTCTGTAGGTTCATCTTGGAATAAATAACGTGCTGCATTAATACAGTAAATACCCATATCATAAAATGAACCGCCACCGTTTTCAAGTGGTTCTCTTAATCTTACATTTCCTTCAGCAACCTGTTGCGAAAATACGGAATCAAAGAAACGAGGTTCGCCAATTTTTCCCGATTGAACTATTTTGACTGCTTCCATGTTTGCTTTATCAAAATGCAAGCGATATGCAATCATTAATTTAACGTTATTTTCTTTAGTAACGTTAATCATTTTGGAGCATTCTTCTTCAGTTATAGCCATTGGCTTTTCACAAAGTACGTGTACTCCTGCTTTTGCCGCTCTTTGTGTATGCTCTAGATGTAAATGATTTGGAGAGCCGATGTATACTGCATCAATATTTTCTTTTTTCAAACATTCTTCGTATTGTTCGTAACTGTAAGTAGGAACGTTATACTTTTTACCAAGTTCTTCCTGCTTGGTTTCGTCTCCAGAAATTAATGCAGCTAATTCAGAGTTTTCGCTGTTAGCAAATGCTGGTAAAACGTCTTCTTGAACAATCCATCCCAATGCAACAACTGCGTAGCGTAATTTATTTTTACCGTTTTGTGATGCCATCGTGTTTACCTATTTTTAGAAGTTTGTGTAGAAGCGGTTTGAGTAAGATTTGAGTAATACTTATACCAATTCTGTATGAGGTTGCGCTTAATCGCCCTCAGCCCCGAAGGCTGGGGCTACTGATACGAAGCCCGCCTGCGCGGGCTAAATTAGGCGCATCTTAAAAAAAAAATAGTATTACACCAATATTTTTTTACTTCTGCGCTTTAATCTAAACACTTAAGCATATTTCATCCATCTTCCTAGCGATTGAAAACAGTTCGAGCATACTTTCTGTCTACAGAGGAAGCGTAAAAGTACGGATGATGATATGGCTTTGACAGCAATAAAAACTCAAGTTGGCATTCATCAAAAACACTATACTTGTTAAGTCTGCGGTTATACCAGTGAAAAGAATGAAGAAATTAAACGCTCAAATTCTTTGGTGCCGGTGGCGGCAGATAAATCTTACTTCTTACACCATGCTCAATAAGCTTAAAGAAACCCGGTTTCTTGCTCGTTGCGAAAAAATCATGCTTTCACAAAAAGAAACCGGGAATAAAGACACTGATGCAAGATGTGAAATAAATTTTACTTACTTCTTGCACCAGTTTCAACAACCGCCTTGGAATAAATTCCCAGGCTCAAAAACAAAGTCATCTAAAGATGACTGAGTAAGGTATGAGAGTGCGTTTTAACGTACTTTGTATATTAGCCGCATCAATTGATTTAAAGGCGGTTTTTTGGGCTTAACGACATTGGTGCAAGATGTGAAATAAATCAGATTTTGTATGGCTTTTAGTGCGTTTTAACGTACTTGGTTTATCAGCCGCATCAATTGATTTCAAGCCGGTTATGAAGGCTAATTGCAAATGGTGCAAGATTTGAGTTCTATTTAAATATAGTCATTTAAAATAAAAAACAGATGGTTGGTAGTCGGAGCAACTTTTATTTCTGCTGATAATTCTAAAACTTTAGCAATTACCTGTCACTCAGATACCAAGAAGCTCAATTCTTCTTCCTGAGCCTACATTAAAAAATAATGTTCCTACTTGTACCGTGGAAACGTCTTCTTTGGGGTTATTAAGTCAATTAAATTACAAAGCAAAAAGGGAAGACAATTATCAATGAACAATGAACAATTATTAATTTTTATTGATAATTGAGAATTGATGACTGATAATTGACCTACCACAATGCTCAACTAACTAATTCTTGCAAAAACCAAGAAAATTTTAGACAATTTTATTGTCTTTAGTACTTAAAGCGTCTCTTGCGCTGCTTGGATCTGGCGATCGCCTTGCGCTTATGTTTTTGTAGAGGCGTTTCAAAATGACGATGTTTCTTGATATCGGGCATGATACCAGCTTTAGAAACTTCGCGCTTGAATCTACGCAATGCTGATTCGATTCCTTCGTTTTCGCCTACAACTATTTGGGTCATTCTTTCTCCTAATTTAAGGTAACGCTGTCGGGTATGACAATTAATGCTCAAGTGTCAAGATTAGCATTAACCGCGAGCAAAAAAGGGCAAACTAATTGTATGCCCTTTATACTCAAAAGTTAAATAATGTTTCAATCGAGTAAGGTAATGTCTATTATATCGTTCGACATCACTCACTTACCACCTACCACCACCACCGGAAGCACTTCTTTCTGGTTTTGGTTTAGCCTTATTTACTCGTAGATTCCGCCCCATCCATTCAGCGCCATCAAGGGATTCTATTGCTGTAGCTTCTTCTGCATCAGAACCCATTTCAACAAATGCAAAACCTTTAACACGGCCTGCTTCGCGATCCATTGGTAAATAAATGCTCTTTACTTCTCCATATTCGAGGAAGATTTGCTTTAGCTCATCTTCCACAACCTCATAAGAGAGATTGCCTACGTAAATCGACATACAACGTCTCCAGAATTAACAATGTGATGAGATTTACATCCGGAGAAGTCTGCAATACATAATCAAACAAACTGAACCACCGAACTCAATCTTCTGCCTTATACCATAGCATAAATAGAAGGGCTATGTTGCGTCTATATAGTCCTGCTGTCATCAGCATTTGAACGGAAAAATTCGGCTTTATGAAGGAAAATGCACGCATATCAATAGCCGCGACAATTATTAAACGATAATTTCGATTTTCATCAATTTTATTTTAGATTTTAGATTTTGCTCAAAGTTGAGCCACTAAGAAAGCGCGGGTTCCCCGCGTTGAGAGAAGTGGCGTTGGGGTGTAGATTTTCTTCCTTCAAAACGCATCCTCGACGGATGCAGGGATTTTGCTCAAAGTTGGGGGTTAGGGACTTGCAAATTAAAAAAGATCCAAATTTAATTAGGTAGTGCGAGCCGGAAAGCTCGCTTGAGGCACACAGCAAGCAAGATGTTTGTCCTTACGCACACGCTAAGAAAACGCACTACTTTGGATAAATTATTTTTTGGAAGTTCCTTAAACCGCAATAATCCCTGCATCCCTGCATCCCTGCATCCAAAATCTATTTAGCCTGCAACCTGCTTCATAACTTGATCGACAATCTGCAACGCAGCGTCTACTTCTGTTTCCGTAACAATTAACGGTGGAACGAAACGAATAACCTTTTTCCCTGCTGGAACTAACAGTAAGCCTTCTTCCATCGCAGCTTTAACTACATCAATAGCATTTAACTCAATATTGGCTTGCAATTCCATTCCATTAATTAAACCCCAACCGCGTACTTCAGTAATATGTTCGGGATATTTTGCAGCAATATTTTGTAAGCCTTGCCGCAATTGTTCGCCTCTTTTTTGTACGTTTTCGAGAATATTCTCTTTCTCTAAAGTATGACAGACGGCGATCGCCACGGCGCAAGCAAATGGATTACCGCCAAAAGTACTAGCGTGTTCTCCTGCTTCAAGTACGTTACAGAATTTCTTTGCCATCATGGCACCAATAGGGATACCGCCACCTAAACCTTTGGCGCTGGTGAAAATGTCTGGTTCAACTCCAAGGTATTCGTAACCCCACAATTTACCAGTACGTCCCATTCCGACTTGTACTTCATCAAAAATTAGTAGGATGCCAATTTCATCGCAAATCGAACGCAGCTTTTGAAAATATTTTACATCACCAGGACGAACGCCGCCTTCTCCCTGCAACGGTTCTAACAAGATAGCGCTGACTGCATAATCACCTTCATCCAACTCGCTAATTGCTTCTTCTACCGCATTAATATCGTTATAGGGTACGTAATGGAATCCCGGTACTAAAGGTTTAAAGTTTTTATGATACTTCGGTTGTCCTGTCGCGGTAATTGTTGCTAAAGTGCGTCCGTGGAAACTATCTTTTGCCGTTAAAATAATTGGTTTATCGATATCTAAAACGCTATGAGCGTATTTTCGCGCCAATTTAATCGCCGCTTCGTTTGCTTCGGCACCGGAATTACAGAAAAATACTTTATCGGCACAGGAATTATCAACTATCCAACGCGCCAATTCTCCCTGTTCGGGAATGTAATATAAATTTGAAACGTGGTGTATTTTTTGAATTTGTTGCGTTATAGCCTCTATCAATGCGGGATGGGCGTGTCCCAAGGTACAAGTCGCAATTCCGGCAACAAAATCGAGATATTCTTTTCCTTCTGTATCCCACAAACGGCATCCAGCGCCTTTCTCCAAGGCTATAGGAAAACGTCCATAAGTGGACATAACAACTTCATCAAAGCTTTCTTTATTAAAAGGGGTAGATGATGCGTTGGCTTGTTGAACAAGAGTCTCAATGCTCACGGCTTAACTCCTGAAAATAAGTATATTTACACAATTTTAGTCGGTTAGGGGAAAGAGAATCGTTACAAAAAAGAACTACACTCATTTCACCAAAACAGCAAAAACCTTCTTAATGCAATAAGTTTATATTGTAGTGTGTTTTACTTTTTTTGGAAATACATTGCTAGGGGATAATTAATCATCCCAAATGGGCAACCCATCGACTTTATCTAACAATACACCGACATAAGTGGTTGCACTACTTTCTACCGCTTCAGTACTAAAGTAACCATTCACACCATCATGAGTATGGGAACCTGTTTCTACAACTTGATAACGTCCCTGGCGTACTGCTTGAATAAAAGGAGAATTTACCATCCAAGACCAGCGATCGGCAAATATGATTTTAGTAACATCTTCAACCCAATCTCGGCTACCTCGCAGGTGATATACTTTTTCAACTTTGTTAAATCCTGTTTCGCCATCGAAACTACCACCAACGGAAACTAATATTAACCGTGTATTTAACCATTTGTCTAAATACTCTACTGCGCCTAAAGATACTTGCGCTCCTCCACTGGTACCGATGAGGATAATCTTGATGGGTTGTTCAGATGTTTTATTTATAGGAGATGCAGCGTTCATACGTTCTGCGATCGCGTTAGCAATTCCCAAGTTATAAACCGAACCATAGCGGCTATCGGCGGAAATCGCAAAACGCCACAAGTTACGAATTTTAATCAACACATCTGCATTTTTGAACCAACCTTGCCCTTTAGAAGCAAAACGCCATACAGGTGCTAAAAAGCGCTGTGCCCCCAAACTTTTATTTGCTGCCGAGTAAGGAAATACATCATCTACAATTGCACATTGGGGATGAAGCTTTGCTAATTGATTGAGAAAAACTTCTTCTCCTGAAGTTAATTCGTTAGCAGAAAAATCCCCAACTCCGGGTAGAAAAACGATATAGCAATTTTTATCTCCGGTATTTTTTAGATTAAAATTATTTTTAATTAAATCTGGAGTTGGATTTATATCAAATCCCAAAGCTTGAGTACCCGTACTTAACCACCAAGATAAAGTACCTACCGGAGCAGTAATTCCCCAAACAATTAATAATATACCTGCAAAAATTAATAACTTTAAAGTTTCTCCTCGCAGCCATCGCAAAATCTGTTGGATGATTTTTAACATTTTATATAATAAACAGATATATGTTCGCAGAATATTGCATATTCATCAATACTCGATTATATTCAAATTTTTAGTAAAGTCTAGCAAAATCAGATGAACCTAACTCAAAATACATCCAAATGGCAATTATTATACACAATTAAAAATGCTTTACTTTTTAACGAGCAACTTTACGATAATGCCTGTAATACACCTTTCAATAATCAATTAGCTTTAACTATTGTAATTTTGGCTGGTGTTTCTCATGCTCTGGGAAGTATATTTATATTATTAATTAATCGAGCATCAATTTATTTATTATTGCTGGCGCTTTTAATTGATGCTCTTTCGATAATTATCGGATATTATGTTTGGACTTTGACTATTTGGAAAGTTGGACAATGGATAAAGTCAATAGATCCAACATTTCGTAGTTTATTAAGTCCAATTGGTTTTGCTTATGCACCCCAAGTATTAAATTTTCTTACTTTAATTCCCTTGCTAGGAAGACCAATAGAATTAGTGTTAGCATTATGGAGTCTTTTAGCAGTAATTGTAGCGACTACTCAAGCCTTAGATATTACTACTCGTAAAGCAGGCTTAATTTGTTTAATTGCTTGGCCATTAATTCAAATTGCTGTTGGTTTTATTCAAGTTTTGGAACAGAAAGTAGTGCAGTTTGCTAATTAGGGAATTGGGGATTGGGCATTGGGGATTGGTGATTGGGGAATGAAAAGGAGGGCAAGATAGCTTTAAATTTGATATAAAATTATGGTTTTTAAATTTTAAGTATGCTCCGTCGTTATACAAAAATTATTGCAACCCTTATTATGTAAGGATTAATTTATTTTGAAATTTTTCAAACAACATTATTAATAACTTCTTTTTCTTCCGTTCCCTGTTCCCTATTCCCCGTTCCCTGTTTTCAGATGTTTAATTAACATAGCAAGTACGGCTAAATCCAAAAAATCACTTTATTTCTTCCTTGTTTAATTCTTTGACTACACGTAAAAATAAATTATCTTGACCGAGAGAATTGATATAATTTGCATTTAAATAACGGCGATAACTTGAATCATTCGTAACATGAGTTTTGAACATTGCCAGAGCTAAATAATTTGTATAATCGCGAGCTAAGTTAGGATAAGGACCGATTACTTGTGAAGGTACGGGAATAGCAGAGTCGGGTGATTCTGCTATTGTTGAAAAGTGCGTTCCACCGTTCATTAATACTAAATATTTATTTTCGTTTGTTAACCAAGTAAAAGGTATAATCTGTTCTGGATATGCAGGAGCAACTGTATCGGCAGTACCTGCTACAATCATGACTGGAATATTGATTTGACTTAAACCTTCTTGACCGTAAACGCTGCTATCGACTGGATTAATTGCAACTGCTGCTTTAATTCTTGGATCTGATAATTTATAGTCAAATGCGGGTAAACCTAAAGCTTGACATTGCAATAATAGCGAAACATTTAAAGTGTCTTGGTCAACCGGACAATTCTTTTGTAACTTAGGAAAATTAATTTGGGCACCCGCTAATCCTAAAGCAGTATAACCACCAAAAGATTGTCCGATAACTCCGACTTGTTCCATGTTGAAACGCCCTTTGTATTCGGCATCGGAATTAGATAGAAATTCGAGGCGATCTAAAATGTATTTTACATCCAAAGGTCGGTCAACAAATTCTCTGGGATCTGTAACTCTATCTGCAACTCCTCCTAATAATGCTTGCAATTGTTGAGCGTTACTACCGGGATGTTCGGGTACTGCTACAACAAAGCCGTGGGAAGCCAGATATTCAGCTAAATAAGCAAAACTAGTGCGGTCGGAACCCAATCCGTGAGAAATTACAATTACTGGACGAGATTTTGTTGTTGTTGGTAAGTAAATATCTACTGGAAACCTGCGAATGCGAGATACATCGGTGAGGGTTCTGCTTTTCTTAGTGTAGGTAAAATTTCCTTTTTCTAATACATCTGAAATAATATTATTTGAAACGGTTTCGTTATTAGCTTCGTTTAAAGATTTTTGATCGATCAGTGCAACTGCTTTTTGAGTTCGATTTATAATATTTCTTGCCCGTAATCCGATTTC
>JBARZF010000245.1:0-2433 GCA_049649675.1 Rivularia sp. (in: cyanobacteria)
CGAGTAACTTTAAATAATCGGGCTAAACTTTTTGCCGAATCTGCATCTGGTAATGGTGGGAATATTAACCTACAGTTAGGGGAATTATTATTACTCCGTAACGGGAGCCAAATTTCCACCACCGCAGGAACTGCCCAAGCCGGGGGAGATGGGGGTAACATTGATATAAATTCACCCTTCATCGTCGCCTTACCCAACGAAAACAGCGATATTACCGCAAATGCTTTCACTGGCAGAGGTGGAAATATTGACATAATAACTCAGGGAATATTCGGGATTAAACCTCGTAGTCAAGCATCGGATTTTACTAGCGATATCACCGCAAGTTCAGAAACTGGTATACAAGGAGAAATTAGCGTTACCGATCCAGAAATTGACCCCAGTCAAGGCTTAATTGAATTACCAAGCGGTGTGGTTGATAAAAGTGACCAAATGGCCCAAATTTGCCCACGAGGAATCAACGCCAAAAAATTGAGTGAATTTTACATCACTGGAAGAGGTAATTTACCACCGAGTCCGTTAAATCCGTTAGATGGAACTGTTGATTTAAGCAGACTTGCAACTTTGGATGGGGAGATGGGAAGATTAGCAGATGAGGAGGTTGGAAGATTGGAAGATGGGAGAAGTAAGGAAATTGTGGAAGCTCAGGGATTTTTGAAAACAGAAAATGGGGAGATTTATCTCGTAGCACAGGCACCAACAGCTACTCCATCATCTCACGCTAATACATCAGTTTGTCGGTCTCATCAATAAGGATTATTACAAGTTAATAAATCTTCTTCTCTGCGGGTGAAAATTATTCCACAAACACCATATATAAAAAACCAAGGTTAATAAAATGAAACGGATAATCAAACGCTTCCTTGCACCAATGGTGATGACCACATTATTATGTATCACATCACCTACTTTCGCCAAAATCCCCAATCTTGTTAACGATTCGACATCCATCGCCCAAAATCAATCAGTCCCATCTCTAGAAAAACAAGCGCGATGGCACTATCAAAAAGGTAATTTCTCCCAAGCTGCAAAACTCTTCTTGCAAGCATCTGAAGCTTATAAAGCCTCCTCAAATCCCATTCGTCAAGCCCTGAGTTTAAGTAATCTTTCCTTGTGCTATCAAAAATTAGGAAAGTGGGAAGATGCCAATCGTGTGATTACAGACAGTATTGCATTATTAAAATCTATTAAAAATACAACTACAGAAAAATTATCCGCACTTGCACAGAGTTTAGATATCCAAGGTGGGTTACAACTAGCACAAGGAAAAACAGATACAGCTTTGCAATCCTGGAAAAGTGCAACAGCTATCTACACCCAGTTGGATAAACCCAAGTTAGCGCTGATAAGTCAAACGAAACAAGCCCAAGCGTTGCAAAATTTAGGACTTTATCGTCGTGCTATTCCCAGACTTGAGGAGGCTTTAAAACTACCACCTCGATTACTTAAAGAACCATTAAAATTACCACCTAATTTATCTATAGAAGCATTAAAGCTACCACCTCATGAATTTGAAGAAGCTTTAAAATTACCACAAAATGAAATTGAGAGAAGATTCAATTTACCTTCAGGTTCCATTACCAAAGAACAAATCACATTACTCCGAAAATTCAATACTCTTCTAGACAAGATAGAAAAAATTTCCCCTTCTCCTGAAACCGTCACAGCCTTACGTATCTTGGGCGATTCTCTACGTGTAGTTGGCAACTTTCAACCAGCAAAAATAATTTTACAACGCAGTCTGGATATTGCCAAACAATTACAATTACCTGATGCGATCGCCCTAGCACAACTTAGTCTTGGTAATACCACCCGCATCCAAACTAACGCTAATAATAGCAATGAACAACGCAACAAAAATCTAGTTAGTCCCCAAGAAGCATCACTAAATTTCTATCAACAAGCGAGTAAATCAACTTCCCCCAATATCCGAATACAAGCACAGTTAAATCAACTTAGTTTATTAGCTGATAAGAAACTTGGTTTACTTGAGAATAAAGAATATCAAAATACAGCTAAAAACCTGTTATCACAGACAAAAAAGGAACTTGAAGAATTACCTCCCACTCACACCACGATTCAATCACGGATAAATTTAGCATATACCATGATGGCAATTAGGGAACAAATCCCTACAGCTACTTCCCATCAAGAAATTGCTAAAATTTTAGCATTAGCTGTACAACAAGCCAAAGATTTGGGAAATCCCCGCACATTATCTTACGCTTTGGGAACCCTTGGCAATGTCTACGAAAAATCCCCAAAAGGTGATAAAACATGGGAATATGCACAAAAATTAACAGAAGAAGCCCTACAATTAGCACAGCAGATAAATGCTGGTGATATTGCTTATATTTGGCAATGGCAATTAGGAAGAGTGACAAAAGCACAAGGTAAAACAGAAAGTGCGATCGCAGCATATAAAGAAGCAGT
>JBARZF010000246.1:0-19495 GCA_049649675.1 Rivularia sp. (in: cyanobacteria)
CCCTGATTCCCGCGCTGGAAGATTAACATGGGCTGCCTGCATTGCCTTATTAACCTTTATTTTGCGAAACAACTTTTATCTTCCCACAGCAGTATTTTGGGCATTATTTGCTCTAGCACCGATAACAGTGTTATTCGACAAGGTTTGGAAAGCATCGCGTTTTTCGTGGAGCAACAAACAACTAACCACTAACAACTAACAACTCTTATGAAACTATTTCGCGTACTAATTTCGGTATTGCTAACTTTCGTAATTTTTATTAGCTTTACTCCTTCGGCTTTGGCTTTTTGCGGTTTTTATGTTGCTAAGGCGGATTCAAAGCTGTATAACAAGGCTTCTCAGGTTGTAATTGCTCGTAAAGATAATCGCACTGTATTGACTATGGCGAATGATTATCAAGGTGATGTGAAAGATTTTGCGATGGTTGTACCCGTACCTACTGTACTCAAAGAAGAACAAGTCAAGGTTGGTAAACCTAAAGTAATCGAACATTTGGATGCTTTTAGCGCACCGCGATTGGTTGAATATTTTGATGAAGATCCTTGTGCTCCTCTTATGTATGACAGTGCATTAGAAAGCAGAGCTATGCCTCAAGCAGCACCAACCGCTCAAGCAAGAAAAAGAAGTAACAGCAGTTTGGGTGTGACGGTGGAAGCGGAGTTCAATGTCGGTGAATACGATATTGTTATCCTCAGTGCGAAGGAATCTAGAGGTTTGGAAAGATGGCTGCGCGGTAACGGTTATAAAATTCCTAGAGGTGCAAAACGGTTACTAAATCCTTATATTCGTCAACAGATGAAGTTCTTTGTGGCTAAAGTCAATTTAGAAAAGTTTGACGAAAAGGGTTATCAAAAACTTCGTCCTTTGCAAATTTCCTACGAATCTCCTAAATTTATGTTACCGATTCGTTTGGGAATGGTGAATTCGACTTCGGAACAAGATTTAATTGCTTATATTCTTTCACCAAAAGGACAAGCGGAACTTACTAACTACCGCACGGCAAAAATTCCTTCCAACATGAATATTCCGGTTTATGTCAAACAAGAGTTTGGCGACTTTTATAAATCGATGTTCCAAACTTCCTATACAAGGGAAGACAAAAAGGTTGCATTCTTAGAATACGCTTGGGATATGGGTAATTGCGATCCTTGTTCTGCTAACCCATTATCCAGAGAAGAACTTAAAGATGCTGGCGTATTTTGGTTGGATGACAATTCTTCAAGTGAAATAGCACCTCCCGGTTTCCGTCGTCCACCTTCTAGCAACGTGTTTATTACTCGTTTGCACGTCCGCTATACTCGCGATAAGTTCCCCGAAGATTTGATGTTTCAAGAAACTTCCAATCGCGACAATTTTCAAGGACGTTATGTTTTACAACACGCTTTTACTGGTGAAGCCAACTGTCGCGCAGGTAGACAATATAAAATGTCTTTGAGAAAGCGTTTTGAAACAGAAGCGCAAACTCTAGCCAAATTAACTAATTGGAATATTCAAGATATTCGCCAAAAGATGAAGCTCGAAGGACAAGCAAGTGTTTCGTTTTGGCAAAGTTTTCTTTCCTGGTTTGGAATGTAGAATCAGTTATCAGTGAGCAGTTATCAGTGACCAGTGAATTGTTCATTGATAATTGTTTATTGAGTAGCCTTTCCGCTCTACTATGATTCCTAATTTTCCTATTTAAATGATATGATATCTTGCAACATTTTTGTTAAGTCCAAGCACCCGCCTTATAGAACCCATTTGGTATCTTTACATTCTCCGGTATAATAATCCAAAATGGTGATTACCAAATACACATTCAGTAATGCGATAGCGAAGCGCTGCTGCAAGCAGAACGCCCTTTACCGCAGTTTGTGGAAGGTGCGAAGCACCTTCCACAACTTGAGTGAATTAAGAAACAATGGGCTATTCAAGTAGTTTGACGGATAAAGAGTGGGAAATTATTGAATCCCTATTACCCAAAAAGAAAAGAACAAAACCCCCGACATGGAGCAAACGAGAAATCTTAGATGGAGTTTTATATCAGCTAAAAAATGGTTGTAACTGGTGTGATTTACCCTGCATATTTACCCCCATATTCAACTGTGTTTTGGCATTACAAACAGTGGCGAGAAGAAGGAATAATCAAGAACATCCGAGATGCTCTACATGGGCAAGTGCGCCAACAGGTAAAAAAAAAGCGAAGTGGACAACCTTAATTATCATTGACTCACAAGCAGTAAAAAATACTTGTAATGCCAGTGTAAAGTCAAAGGGGTTTTGTTTTTACAAATCTACGAACGGAATTAAGAGGCATTTAGCAGTAGACACCTTGGGGTTTCCTTTTTTTGTTCATTGCACAAAAGCTTCTGTGTCTGATGACCAAGGACTAATTGAAATGTTGTCGGACAATATTGATTATTTCAAATCCAAGCCTGTCAACATCCCTAAAATCACTATCCTCCTTCACAATGGATATCATCCTGAAAAATTGGAGGAAGAGTTGAAAAAAGTTTACCCCCAGATAATGACCAAGGTTAGATTTAAACTATCACCTAAACCATCCAAACTTCAAAAAGAAAAAGAAGGTAAAACAGGCTTTATTCCAGTCAAAGCAAGGTGGGTCATAGAAAGAACCAATTCTTGGATGGAAAGATGTAAAAGTCTGGTCAAGAACAATGATGCGAACTCTTGATAATTCTACAACCAAGATTAATCTTTGTTTTGTTCGACTGATGCTTAAAAGATTAGCGACTGCTTAAATAGATCCCAAATGGGTTCTATAATTAATTTCAAGGCTAATATATAAAGTGCGTTAAAACGCACTAAAAATCATACATAGTCTGATTTATCAGACTTTGTGTTTGAGCCTGGGAATTTATTCCAAGGTGGTGTTGAGAATGGTGCAAGATGTAAGATTCAATCAACATTTATAAATATGAACAAGGAATTCCAACCAGTAAAGGACGGGGAAATTATATCTCTCAATCATCAAGATATTGCTCGACATTTAAATTTGCCATCAAATGGTTTTGCTGATATCCAGATTAAATCCCAACAGTTTGCGAAAGTAATTAAACGAAAATTAAATTTGAAGGATGCTAAAGGACAAACATTATTTAAGGAAGGAATAAGCTGCGAGGTTTTTAAATCTGGTTCTACTGGTTTACAAAAAGGAAAACTGAAAGCTAAATTAGTTTTAGAATTTTGTCCCGATGAACCTACCGTGGAAGACAAATCACCTTTGGATGATATTCGTGACATGATTGAATAAAAAAAAAATGAATATGAATTGGAGGTACATTTCTTTTTAAAATATTTTAATTAATTGAACTCACTTTATGATAAATTAAATGGTTAGGGGTTTTTATATAATAAAGACGTTAATTTTCCCATAAATTCTTTTTAAGAAAGAAGCCGCAGGGGCATTTTAAGCCCCTATTTGGCACTTTGTAAATCATTTGCAACGCTTGCCTAAATTTTTAACTGAAGCGTCTACAATAATCCGACATTTAATTGAATGCCGAAGTAAAAAGATGCTCTTTATATATAGAAGCAGATAACCATCCACCGAACATAAAAACGTTTTCTATGGATTGTTATTCCAATCTATTGCCAGTTAAAACAGTAATTTAATTCCCGTAGCTAAAACTTACGATTTAGCGGCGAAATTCGTATATCGCTAACAAACCATGACTTGCTCCTAAGCCTTGTTGGAAGTTCCATTCTAGGTTTCGCAGTAAATAAGCTAATTGGGGTTCAATCAAGTTGGCTCTTGGATCGTCAAAGTGCAGGTTGGGGGCTTGATTAATCAGACGGCGCAGAATGCGAATGCTGTCTAGCACAATCGGTGGATGTTCGATTGGGGGTTCAGAAAGTAATTTTTCAGGTTTTCGCCACATATCTAAGCTTTCCATGCATCCGTATACTAAAGCATTCCAAGCAGATTGTAAGTTTTGGAAAAAGCGATTGATATGAGGGTGTTCGGGATGGGGCTGATAGTCAAAAATTAATTGGCTTAAATCGGTGCGTACATCGATAGCGTGTAGAGAGTTGATAGCGCTTCTAAGTGGGGAAGCTTCGGGGTTAAATTCGCCAGTATCTGTATGACGGCCAACTAAAATAGAGCGATCGCACAAGTGAAATTCGCCTACTTTCACATTCATCTTTTCTGCAATTACTCTTAAAAAGCGGTCGAGTTCTTCTCCACCCCAGTAACGAATGGGAAATCTTTCTACATCCTTGGTATTTCGTTTCTCTGGCGGGTAAAGATAAGACATCGAATAAGTCTGCATATCGCTTTTTCCTTGAACTTCTCCCCAATAGCAGGGCCATTCATAGGAATAGCGACCGAGCAAATCGGCGACAAAAATCGCTCTATCGCCCATATTCTGACAAATATCTCCAACTAAGCGACCGAGACTATCGTCACAGAGGTGAGACAAAGACCCATATGATGAAAAATACAGGTCGAAGGGAGCTTCACCAGATTCTATCGGAAGCCCCTCATCAAGGTCTGCCACCATAAATTCTGTTTGATCGTGGTGGGCGTGAATACTCTCAGCTTTGCCTATCATTGCAGGGCTGATATCGACTCCTTTGTAAAAATCAATATCCGATTCATTTACAAGTGAACTGAATTGAGCATCTAAAGTCGGACTTGTACGAGGTAAAGTCGTGATGATATTCCAACCTTCTCCCGCACCGCAGCCAAGATCCATGATGCGAATTCCATGATTTTCGGCTCGCTTTCTTTCAAGCAAACGCCGAATAGGAGGGCTAAGGACATAACGGGTATAACGGTCTTCCCAATACTGCCGCACGCTATCGCATTTGCTACCTAGACCTACTAATTTGCTGTCGTAGGCTCCAACTTCAACTGCTTTAGCGTAGTTGTTTAATACATTATTCAAAACAGTCTGTTGATTCATATGCCTTATAGAAAGGAAACTTTTATCAAGAGAGAATTCATACTCATTCTCTCATATGCTACACCCTATACAAAATCCTCTAAGATGTTCCTCAGGGGTATTTCACCGTTTCCTACGTAACTGCCTTGATTAAGCCTGCTCTTTTTATACTCATCTACGCGTATTCTTTTCCTCAAACCTTTTTTTAGCGTCCAGCGGCTAAATGTTCCGCTGGACAAGAGTTTCTGCAATTGTAAACAATTCTTAAATCAGGCTATGAACTTTTATACAGGACGTTCTGACCAGCGAGCAACATTATTTGAGACAACCTCAGAATTTTCAAAAACATCCATAAAAATGTTGTGATAAAAACATTCTTCAGGCGATCGCAATTTTACTTGGGGGTGTTTTGCTTGGTATTCTCTTGCTTGAGCTTGAGTCATTTTGTGAGAAAGCAGTTCTTCGAGCATATCAACAGTTCCGCTGCCTTCGTCAAACTGCTCTTTCTTTCTCCAGACGATTTCTGAGGGTAACATATCCTCGAAAGCTTTGCGTAAAATCCATTTTTCTACTAAGGGTTCTCCGACTAGTTTCAAATTAGCGGGGATTTGTTGACCTAACTCAATCATGTTTAAGTCCAAAAATGGAACCCTTCCTTCAATAGCGTGTGCCATTGTCATGCGATCGACTCGCTGTAAATTGATATTGTGCAAGCCCGAAACCGAACGACGTAATTCTTTATGCAGAACATCTTCGTCGGGAATATCTTTGTAATAGGTATAGCCTGCAAACAACTCGTCCGCGCCTTCTCCGGTGAGGATAACTTTGACATATTCGGCCGCCATCCGAGAAGTGAAATAACAAGGAATGGCACTGCGAACCAAATCTTGGTCAAAAGATTCTAAATAATAAATAATTTCGGGAAGAAGAGCGGTAACTTCTTCTGGGTTAATAACGTATTCGTGGTGAATTGTTCCTAAATGAGCGCTAACCTTCCTAGCGGCTTCTAAATCGCGACTGTCACCAATACCGACGCTAAAAGTATGTAGCTCTTTTTGATGCTGCTTGGCAACTGCTGCAATAATACTGCTATCAAGTCCGCCAGAGAGAAAAGCCCCCAAAGGTACATCGCTCATCAAGCGCTTAATTACAGATTCTTCTACTGTTTTACGGACTCTTGCAATTAAAGCTTCGACATCAACATTGCTATCTGGGTATAAATCGGGAACGCTATAAAAAGTAGAAAAGCCCTTGGACGAATGATAATAACTACCGGGGGGAAACTCCTTGACATTATTGCAATGTTTAGAAATTGCCTTTAATTCAGAAGCGAAAACCCAAGCGCCTTCGATTTCCCCATAGTACAAAGGCTTGATACCAAGAGGATCGCGAGCTACTAATAAATTGTCCCCATCAGCTATGGCGAATGCGTACATTCCATCAAGTTCTTCTATAGCCGAAACTCCCCTATCTTCGTAAAGTCTGAGAATTGCTTCGCTATCGCTACTAGTTTGAAAATCACTTTGCTTTTTTAAACTAGAACGTAATTGAGGGAAATTATAAATCTCCCCGTTAGCAATAATTGCCCGAGTTGGGACTTCCCCATAAATTGGTTGATCGCCACCAATGGGGTCCATAATACTCAAACGGCGATGTCCCAAATTTCCAGATTGATTCGCCGGAGCGTACATTCCTTCAGCATCAGGACCTCGGTGAGCGATGCTATCCATCATGCTTTTTACTAAGATGGGATTAGTTTGACCCCAAATACCAGTAATTCCGCACATATTTTTTATTTAGTAATCAGGTATACATTTTACAATTTTAGCGCGTCATCTTTTGAAAAAATAAAAAAGCTAAATATTAAAAGTCATCAAAATCAAATATTTATGATTTTTGCTATTTTGCTATTTAATTTTAGTTAGTTTTAGGACTTGCCCTAAAAAAAAAGCTCCAACCAAATTAGGGCATAAATATATCTTTAGTTCCATTGCAGTTCAATCAATTTAAGTATCAATTCTATTAAAAATATTGCTTATTTTACTGAAAAGTTTATTGTTCGTATATTTATCAAAACCTTTCAAGAGTAAGCCTTATGAGTATTATTCACTATAAATAATAAATGAGAATCATTTTTTTGTTATATTTAATTACATAGCAGAAACATAAGTTTCGTTTTCCTCAAAATTGGTTTTACTCCTTCGGAAGACGGCTTTTTGTGGATTTTATGTTGCGAAGGCGGATTCAAAGCTGTATAACAAGGCTTCTCAAGTAGTTATTGCCCGTAAAGATAATCGCACGGTGTTGACTATGGCGAATGATTATCAAGGTGATGTTAAAGATTTTGTGATGGTTGTACCTGTTCCTACGGTATTAAAAGAAGAACAAGTAATTGTAGCCAAACCTAAAATAATCGAACATTTGGATGCTTTTAGCGCACCGCGATTAGTTGAATATTTTGATGACGAACAAGAGCGCTCGTGTGATGTATGAAGACAGAGAATTCATCTCTTTGAGCACCACAAAGAGCACCAACAGCTTCAGCAAGAAAAAGAAGTAACAGCAGTTTAGGTGTGACGGTAGAAGCACAATTTAATGTCGGTGAATACGATATTGTCATCCTCCGCGCGAAAGAATCTTCTTGTTTAGAAAGGTCGCTCCGCGGTAACGGTTATAAAATTCCTAGAGGTGTCAAACGCTTACTAAATATTCGTCAAAAAATGAGGTTCTTTGTTGCCAAAGTTAATTTAGAAACGTTTGACGAAAACTGTTTTCTCCGATTCCTAATTCCCTACTTCAGTAATAAATCTATTATTCTACAGGACGACTGTAAATTTGAATCTCCTCTTGTTTAAAGGCATCCTTAAGCATTTTACGGAGAATACGCTCAATAGTGAGTTTTTTTCCTGGCTTGACTTTCGTCCTCATCCCCAACAACATATAAGATTCGCCAAATTCCTCGATTCCATCCACCTGGGTGGGTTCTAGTACCTCTGAGTAATTTGCCTTTAACTGCTGTCCGATTGACTCAACAATTGAGTATACCCGTTCCAATTCAACGTCATAATTTAACCGTAATTCCACCATGGCATAAATATAATTCTTGGAGTAGTTGACAATTGAACCCACATCCCCATTGCGAACTATCTGTAGTTGACCGTTAGGATGTCGCAGACGGGTGGTTCTAAGTTCAATAGCTTCTACAAAACCCTCAATCTCTCTCTCCTCAACATTCCCGGCTGCGATATAATCCCCCACCAAATAGTAGTTTTCAAAGAGGATAAAAAAACCACTAACTATATCGTTGACAAGTTTTTGCGCTCCCAAACTCAGAGCCAGACCGAAAATACCAGCAGCAGCTAAAATGGGAGCGGGATTGATGTCGAAAGCTTCGAGAATGAAGATACCAGCCCCAAAATAGATCGTGTATCTCGATGAACTTTGTACTAAAGGAATAATAGTCAGCCGTCTCTGCATATCCGCTTCACTTATTTTCTGATTATTGAGCAGCAACTCTTCAATTCCTAAGTAAGCCAACTCGACTAAAACATAACTGATAGAAAAAATGGCGATCAGCTTAATGATTCGCGTACCCCAAGATGCTAAATTGGCAATTGACTCGATCTGCTCAATCACTAATGTGATCATCAAAACATAGATTGTAGCTGCCAGAGAACGCTTGAGGAAGGGAACAATTTTTCTGAGGCGATCGTATAAGCGAAGCAGATTGTCAGCACTCGTGTATCTAAGGCTTAAAATATCTAATCTGTCAGTAACCACAGGCATCGCTTTCAAAATTAGCAATCCAATCGCAAGAATTAGATAAATCCTTAATATGATGAATAGATACTCAAGTGCTGTTTCTGGTACTTGGAAAATCTTGGAACACGATATTAAAGCCAATAACCAGATGCCAATGGTGATGGTTTTGCTCAGAAAAGTAAAGAAAATATCTATGTTTTGATCGTCAGCACTGGTTTGTTCCCTATTCTTACCCCAAATAGAAGCTTTGGTAATTAGATTGTCGGCTAATCTTGTTAATAATACTCCCGAAATTACAATGGCAAAACTTTGGAGAATGTCAATTCCGAGATCGATCCAAAATTGTGGAGGAACGCGACGAATTAACGCCATGGTATATTGGGTTATGTTTTCGCCTTTATAGAGCAGAAAACCATTCACCCCCAGAATGGAGAGACAAGCAACTACGCAGCAAAGCAACAATACCCCTCTAATATTCCTTTTTAGAGTTGTGATGTTCAATTTTCCATTCTTCACTACGGGAATCTTTTTCAACTGCTTGAAAGTTTTGCTTACTAACCAGTTGAGTATAAAGAAAACTAGGATTACTAGGCTAATTTCGCCCAAGATAATAAAGATTACCACTTGTAATTTTTGCAATTTTTTAAACTTTACTTCCACAAAATTATAGCTTTGGCGAGTTCTGTATCCCACAGTTTCTAGCCATGGAATAGAGAAAGAAATTGCACATAAAAGCGGCTTCGATCGTGAAAACTCTAATTCGACGAAAGCAAAGTATTAAAAAACACATTTTAACTACTCAATTCCATTGAGGCAATGTTAGGCTGAAGTCTTCAAAGTTACATAAAAAGAAATAAAGCCAATCAAATTCGCCATGTCAAAATTATTATCTGCAACCTTAATAACAACAACCCTATTATTGGGATTTAGCGAAAATCCAAGAAGTGCGATCGCCGGAACCTGTGCTTCTCAATGCGGCGCAAAGCCACTTCAATTTACACCCGGTAGTTACATCCGGGTACAAGTAGTAAACAAGACACCAAATTTAATTTATATAGAGAAACCACAAGGTACTAATCCAATTGCTTTACGACCGGGACAACAAGTACGATTAGAACAGGGAGATGGAACCGAACCAAATATATCCGTAATTTTCTGGAACGACAACGGATTATCTTTAAAAGCAAACCTTTCCAAACCAAACTTTGCTACCTTACAAGTCGAATTACGTCCCGAATGGCGCATTGGTGGGGATAGAGGTGTTTATGTAAAAGATGATGGGCGCGTACAGTTGCTTTAAATGAGTTAGGAGTGAGGAGTGAGGAGTTTTTTTGTAGTGGGAGCATCTTGCTCCCTGAAAATCAAATACTTGCTTCTTAACAATCAACCACTTGCTCCCTGAAAATCAACCATTTGAAAAAAAGACTAAAGTCGGCACGTAGAACCTTTATTTAGATCAAATTTTATAAACCCGGTTTATTTGTAGATAGCGAAAAAAATGCGCTTCTAAATCTATAAACCGGGTTTACTATTACAAAAACGGTGGATTTTAATTTTAATTTTTAATTTGTGCGAGTAGTATATTTTAGACTGAAACAGGAATTTCAAAGTTGATAACTTTGATAACAATGTTCTTAACCATCTTGAAAATGTTGTCATATTCGTAGGTTAATTAAACAGGACTGCATTTTTCTTGCATTTTTTAATTTATAATCCAAAATCCCTGCATCCAAAATCCAAAATTTTATAACTCCTAACTAATTCTTCGTATGCTAGATGATATCAAACCATTATCTCCCCGCGATCGACGTTTACCATTACAACGCTGGCAAATTTATCCTCAAAAAATTGAGTTAGCGCAAAAACTAGCGCGGGTGAATAATATGTCACCTTTAATTAATCAGTTATTAATAAATCGCGGCTTTGATTTACCCGATACGGCAGAAATATTTTTAAATCCACAATCGTTAAGTTTACCGGAACCGTTGGATGAATTTCCAGATTTATCACTTAGTGTAGAATTACTGCAAAATGCCATTACTTCTCAAGAAAAAATAGCGATTTGCGGCGATTACGATGCTGATGGGATGACTAGCACGGCTTTACTTTTACGGAGTTTGCGGACTTTTGGCGCTGATGTTGATTATGCTATCCCCAGTCGGATGCATGAGGGTTATGGTATCAATAAGCGAATTATTGAAGAGTTTCACTCGGAAGGTGTAGGAATTATTCTGACTGTTGATAATGGTATCTCCGCATTTGAACCCATTGCTAGAGCCAAGGAATTAGGATTAAAAACAATTATTACAGACCATCACGATATTCCCCAAAAATTACCTCCTGCTGACGCGATTTTAAATCCTAAGTTACTACCGGAATCTTCCGTGTATCGAGGTGTTGCTGGTGTGGGTGTAGCTTATATTTTGGCAATGTCTCTTGCAGAAAAGCTGGGCAGAGCCGAAGAGATATCGGATACAATGCTGGAATTATTTGCTTTAGGAACAATTGCAGATTTGGCTCCGTTAGTGGGGGTTAACCGTACCTGGGTGAAACGTGGTTTACGGTTATTACCCAAATCCCAACTAGCAGGCATACAAGCATTGATTCAAATGGCTGGAGTACAAGCTCTGGGAAGCGGAGGGAGCGGAGGTTCGCAATCAGCAAGGGAAGAAAAAAGTAGATTAATAACTCCTGAATTAAATAATCCAAAATCCAAAATCCAAAATCCAAAATCCCTTAAGCCTGATGATATTGGTTTTCGTTTGGGGCCGCGAATTAATGCTATTGGTAGAATTGGCGACCCGCAAATTGTTATAGAATTATTAACTACTGATGATGTAGGAATAGCACTCGAACGCGCAATGCAGTGTGAAGCGACTAATGCACGTCGTCGGGAAATGTGCGAGGAAATTGAAAAACAAGCTATTGCATTAGTAGAAAGCGAATACGTTGCTTCTCTAAAAGATGATCGAGTATTAGTTATTGTTCAACCAGACTGGCATCATGGGGTAATTGGTATTGTTGCCTCGCGATTACTCGAACGTTACGGAGTTCCGGTATTTATCGGTACTTATGAAGACGACAATCATATTCGGGGTTCGGCGCGGGGAATTCCCGAATTTAATGTATTTGACGCTTTGCAATATTGCGACGATCTACTCGGTAAATACGGGGGACACAAAGCAGCAGGGGGGTTTTCTTTACCAGCAGAAAATCTGGAAGCAGTGCGTCAGCGTTTGAGCGAGTTTGCCTTCTCATGTCTCGAACTCCAGCACCTCAAACCTTTACTTAAGATTGACACTTTAGCTAACCTTAATGAAGTTAATCGAGAACTTTACCAGCAGATTAATGCTTTAGAACCCTGTGGAATTGAAAACCCAAATCCGGTTTTTTGGACTCCCAACGTTAAAGTACTCGAACAAAAAATCGTTGGCAAAGGTCATATTAAGTTTACAGTTGGTCAAATGGTTGACGGGCAACAGTACAAAATCAAAGGTATAGCTTGGCGATGGCGCGATTACTTTCCTTTGCCGACGCGAGTCGATATTGCCTACAAGCTTAAGGAAAACAACTTTAACGGCAACAGTTCCATTGAGTTAGAAGTAATAGGAGTTAGACTGCCAAGCGATTCTCAAATATTTTTTACTTACGAGGATAAACCCGTTAGAGCCACATTTGAATACGGCGATCGCCAATATATTTGCGGCATCTATCAAAAAGGTTCTTCAGCAGAATTAAGAATTAAAAGTCCCCAAAACAAAGTTTTAGCCGTTCAGTCAGGGAGTGATATCGGTTTATTAGGAATCAATCGCGAACAAGCCCAAAAGGTTGATATATCTCAACCGCCTTATTACGATATTATTCAAGCTGCTTTGAAAGCCTTGGAAGGAGATTTTAGATTTTAGATTTTAGATTTTAGATTTTAGATTTTAGATTTTAGATTTTAGATTTTGGATTTTAACAACGGATGTTTTTCTGTAGGGATTTTGAATTAAAAATCTTTATATATAGATTAGGAGTCAGAAGTGAGGAGTGAGAGTTATACAATTAGGGATTTTGGATTAAAATCTTTATATTAAGTTAGGAGTGAAGAGTAAATGAATCTTAATTCTTAAATCTGAAAGTCTGCTTTTGAAAAAGACGACAATCCAAAATCTAAAATCCAAAATCCAAAATCGAATGTCCTTTCAAAGGAGTTAGGAGTCAAACTCATAACTCCATCGAGAAGCGTTACATATCGCCGCCGCGAAATGCGAGTACAAAAATTACCGCAGGTCCAGCTAACATAATTAGCGCTACAGAGCCGAGTTGAAAAATAACTTCCCAATTGATATTGGCTAAAGCTTCCATACTATCCTCCCAGTTGCCTTAAAAAAATGAATAAAAAGAATAATCTTTCCTGGATATAGATCGTATCCGAAAATCAGCGCCAAATTTTAATTTACTTAACAAAATTATAGAAAAAGAGATAAAAGACGAAAAAACGCTTTAGAATTTTAAGATGAATGAGTATTTTGCATTACCATTTTCTATATTAACGGGATTAACGGGGTGGATGGTAAACACGATCAATTCTTTAAAATTCGCCCATTCCCATATCTTTTAAAATAAGACCGTAGCTTTTCTTACTTAAACAAAAACGGAAACAATGGCAACTTGGCAATGTGTAAAGCGATGTGGAGCTTGCTGTTATCTTGACCCAACAGAGCGTCCCGAAATAGACGAATATTTGACTCCGGAAGAATTAGAAAAATATCTCAGTATGGTAGGGACTGATGGATGGTGCATAAATTACGACCAAGAGAACAGAGAATGCAGTATTTATGCTGAACGTCCGCGCTTTTGTCGTGTAGAGCCAGAAGTATTTAAAGACTTATTTGATATCGAACCCGAAGAATTAAACGACTTTGCCATCGAATGCTGTCACCAGCAGATAGAATCAGTATATGGCGATCGCAGTTTTGAAATGATGCGATTTGACAAAGCAGTGAACAGTGAACAGTGAACAGTGAACAGTGAACAGTGAACAGTGAACAGTGAACAGTGAACAGTGAACAGTGAACAGTGACCAGTTAGCAGTTAGGAGTTAGGAGTTAAGAATTAAAAATTATTTCTCCACCCTCTCCCCCCCCTCTCCCCCGTCTCCTTGTCCCCTTATCTCCCCATGCTCTGAAACGGACGGCAACTACACCTAATACCTTACGGCTCTCCCCACTGCCGATGCGTGTGAAATAAAGATACATTATCCTTAAGAAAAGTAGACAAATGTTCAGAAAATAAAGTGAATTTGATTTCACTGCTAACCGTTCAGCGAGGGAGCAAGAACCCATTATGTTTGAACACTTTACTTCCGAAGCAATTAAAGTAGTTATGCTCGCCCAGGAGGAGGCACGTCGCCTGGGGCACAATTTTGTAGGCACGGAACAGATTCTCTTGGGATTGCTGGGAGAAGACACGGGTGTTGCTGCTAAAGTGCTAACGGATATGGGTGTAACTCTTAGAGATGCACGCCGCGAAGTCGAAAAAATTATTGGTAGAGGCTCTGGTTTTGTTCCACCGGAAATTCCTTTTACTCCTAAAGTTAAAACTCTATTTGAGCAGTCTTTTAAGGAAGCTCGCTCTCTTGGACATAATTATATTGGTACCGAACACTTGCTTCTTGGTTTAACTGAAGCTGGTGAAGGTGTTGCTGCTAAAGTATTACAAAATTTAGATGTTGATTTGAAGCAGCTTCGCACTGCCGTGATTCGCCGCTTGGGTGAAGTCGCATCTGTTGGTGCTGGCGTTGGCGGTGGTAGCACTAGACGCAACCAAATGGCAACTTTAGAAGAATTTGGTAGAAATCTTACTAAATTAGCAGCAGAGGGTAAATTAGACCCCGTAGTTGGTCGCGAAAAGGAAATTGAGCGTACCGTTCAAGTTCTGGGACGACGCACCAAAAATAACCCCGTTTTAATTGGCGAACCTGGAGTTGGTAAAACTGCGATCGCCGAAGGTTTAGCCCAGCGAATTTTTAACAACGATGTACCCGATATCTTGCAGGAAAAGCAGGTAATCAGCCTTGATATGGGCTTAGTGGTAGCCGGTACTCGGTTCCGTGGTGATTTTGAAGAACGTCTGAAGAAAATCATGGAAGAAATCCGCTCTGCGGGTAATATCGTCCTTGTGATCGATGAAATTCATACTTTAGTTGGTGCAGGTGGAATGGAAGGCGGTATGGATGCTGCCAACATTCTTAAGCCAGCATTAGCCAGAGGAGAACTTCAATGTATTGGAGCCACCACTCTTGATGAGTACCGCAAGCACATCGAGCGCGATGCAGCTTTAGAACGTCGTTTCCAGCCAATTAAGATTGGCGAACCTTCAGTAGATGAAACGATTGAGATTTTACAGGGCTTGCGCGGTGCTTACGAGCAGCATCACAATTTAACAATATCTGACGAAGCATTAGTTGCAGCCGCTGAACTTTCCGATAGATATATCCAAGACCGCTTTTTGCCGGATAAAGCTATCGATTTGATTGATGAAGCCGGTTCTCGCGTGCGTTTAAATCATTCGATGGCTTCTAGCGATCGCGATTTGAAACGCAAAATAACAGCAATTGGGAAAAATAAAAACGAAGCGGTTAAGTTACAGAATTTTGACAAAGCTGCCGAACTCCGCGATCAAGAAATGGAGTTGGAAGTACAGCTTAAAGATGCTGTATCTGGCGAACAGATGATTAGAGCCGTTGTTGGCGAAGAAGATATCGCTCACATCGTAGCTTCTTGGACTGGTGTACCCGTCAATAAGCTTACAGAATCTGAATCTGAAGTGTTACTGCATTTAGAAGATACCCTTCACCAAAGGCTTATCGGACAAGAGCAAGCTGTCACCGCAGTATCCAAGGCAATTCGCCGCGCTCGCGTCGGTTTGAAGAATCCAGATCGTCCAATTGCTAGCTTTATTTTCTCAGGTCCTACGGGAGTTGGTAAAACAGAATTAGCAAAATCCTTGGCCTCCTACTTCTTCGGTTCCGAAGAAAACATGATTCGCTTGGATATGTCGGAATTCATGGAACGCCATACCGTCAGCAAATTAATCGGTTCACCTCCTGGCTTTGTCGGATACGACGAAGGCGGACAACTAACCGAAGCAGTGCGCCGCAAGCCTTACACCGTATTGCTGTTCGACGAAATCGAAAAAGCGCATCCCGACATATTTAATATGTTGTTGCAAATGTTGGATGAAGGTCATCTTACCGATGCTAAAGGTAGAAAAGTAGACTTTAAGAATACTTTGATTATCTTGACTTCCAATATTGGCTCGCGAGTAATTGAAAAAGGTGGTGGTGGTTTAGGCTTCAACGTAGAAGACGAAGCAGAAGCTAACTACAACCGCATCAAAACCTTGGTTAACGAAGAACTCAAAAATTACTTCCGTCCCGAGTTCCTCAATCGTCTCGATGAAGTTATTGTCTTTACTCAGCTTCAGAAAGACGAAATCAAGGAAATCGCCGAAATCTTGCTCAAAGAACTTAGTAACCGTTTAGTTGAGAAAGAAATCTACTTACAAATCAGCGAAAGCTTCAAAGAGTTAGTAGTGCAGGAAGGATACAATCCTAGCTACGGTGCTAGACCATTACGTAGAGCAATAATGAACCTCCTAGAAGATTCATTAGCAGAAGCAATGCTCTCAGGTCAAATCGGACAAGGCGATACAGCAGTTATAGACGTTGACGATGACGGAAAAGTCAAAGTTGTTAAAGTAGAGAAATCCGAATTTGAGTTTGCCAATGTGGGCTAAAAGTTATACCAAAGTTTATTTTGGTGGTAACATACTGATACGACCCCCTTGTCTAAATAGAAACTTCTATATTTCCAGCGAACGGGTTTTCAGCCCGTTCTGGAAAATAAGAAGTAAAAATAAGACTTTGGGAAACGTAGAGAATATACTTAGGCAAACGTGGTACGAAATGGTAATAACTCTTTTAACCCCCAGTAGCGATACTGGGGGATTTTTATTATATGTACGACTACGATCTTAATTTTTATTTGTCGAAATATTTATCGAAAATCATCATAAAAAACGTTGGGTTATGGCGCAATCGGAGTATAGTGTTCTTACCAATCTTTTTGCGCCGTAACCCAACCTACATAATTTCAGAACTTACCATATTGTCACAGTGACTCGTTGGTGCGTGACGCTGTAAGTATTATTACTACGTTCAGATTTTCTCGTAGCGTCGCACAACGGCAATAAGGGGGGATATTATCTACACCCCCTTTTGCCTCCCCTACAGGAAAATTATGCCCGTTGCGGCCATTCCTGATTTATTATTTATAGTATAAATAATGGACAATTTTGGTTTTTATATTAACCTTTATAAGGCTATTTTTTCTTAAATCAAGTAATTCTAATAACTAATTTTAATTAGAAAAATAAAAATATTGCACCCTTATTAACTAGTTAGTCTTGTATTTAAAGCTAAATATGTAAACCTTGCTTGCTTGCTAACATTTGTTCAAAATCAGAACTTGACAAGGGTTGAGTAAAAAGAAAACCTTGCATAGCATGGCATCTAAGATCGCGCAAAATCTTGAGTTCGCTAACGGTTTCTACTCCCTCAGCCACAACCTTCAAATTAAGATTTTGTCCCATTTGAATTAAAGCTTTAGTAATTGCTAATTTCTGACCATCTTGAGAGAGATTATATATAAAATAGTTGTCGATTTTGATGGTATCTAAGGGTATTCTTTTCAAGTAAATTAAAGATGAATTACCAGTACCAAAATCATCCATCGCAATTTTGACACCCAAGGATTTTAATTGTTCTAAGATATCAATAGTTTTATTTATATCCTGCATCATTGAGGTTTCGGTAAACTCTAGCTCTAAATAATGTGGTGCTAAATCATAAGTTGAGAGTAAATTTGAAACTTTTTCAACAAATAATGGTTGTGTATATTGACTTGCGGATATATTGACGCAGCTTGGTAAAGCATCTAAACCATTATCTAACCAATTCCTTGTTTGTTTGCAAACACTTTCTAAGATCCAATCACCCAAAGGTACAATTAAACCTGTAGATTCTGCTAGAGGAATCAACTCGGCAGGGGAGACTAAACCCAATTTATGACTCCACCAACGTATAAGAGTTTCCACTGCAATCATCTCACCGGATTTAATATCAACGATGGGTTGATAATACATTTGAAATTCGCGAAATTTGCCTTCTTCGATGGTGCTACGTAAAGCATTTTCTATAACTCGCATTTCCCTTGGATATGCTTTAACTTCTGCATGGGGAATTGGATTTTTGATAATTGCCGCTTGCCGTTGTAGCCTGGTAGAAATTGCACTTAACAATTCTGCACGTGTAAATGGTTTAGTTACATAATCATCAGCACCTAATTGCATCCCTTGACGAAAATCGTCTTTTGCAGAACGTGCAGTTAGAAAAATAAAGGGGATAGCAGAAGTATTAAATTTGTCGCGCAATAGAGCTAAGACAGCAAAACCGTTGATTTCTGGCATCATCAAGTCGCACAAAATCAAATCTGGTGACTCATTAAGTGCTAAATCAACCCCGGCTCTACCGTCGGGAGCAGAAATGGCTTCAAAATCTTCCGCTTCCAATAAATCTAATATATTTTCGCGTACTGATTCTTCATCTTCGATTACTAAAATTTTAGTCATTACTAACCTCTGGTTGTAAACATTAAAATAATCCCAAGGCGATCGCAATAATTTTTATTTTTACAACTTTGGTGTAAACGATTATTTCGCTTTGGTACATAGCTATATATACCTTTTTACAATCATTATCCTTAAATATGTATCAGTGATAGCACTAGTATCACAGAGAAAATAAGCTATATAAATAGCTATAGAATTTAATCCTGTTACTTAGGATTTTCAGTAAGCACCGTTAGTCGTCACAATCCTGCGAACCATTCATAACCTTGGTCTTCCCAATAGCCTTGATATCGTGATAAATTACTAACCAAAGTAACTCTCGTAACCCATTTACTTTGTTTGTAACCAAGTTTAATTGGGGAAGCTAAACGTAAAGGGGCACCGTTATCAACAGGTAAAGATTCGCCGTTTTTCTCGTAAGCTAATAAAGTTTGAGGATGCAAAGCTGAAGCGACATCCCAACTTGAATAGTAACCATCGGCGGATTGAAAATAAGCATATTTAACGCTTGGTTTCGGTTGGGCTAAAGCCACAAGTTCCCGCAAGCGAATACCTCCCCACTGAACAATTGCCGCCCATCCTTCTACACATACGTGACGAATAATCGTGGAAGTTAAAGGTAAATTTTTAATATCTTCCATGCTCAAACTCAGAGGATTTTCCACCTCACCATCAATAATTAAACGAAATTTTTCTTGATTAATAACTGGTGTAAATCTGTAAGAATTAACAATCAATGCTTCCGGCTCTATTTCGTTAGGAGAAAATTCCGGTACTGGCGTTTGAGGTTTTAATAATAAAGATTGAAAATTCTCATTTAGCGGTTCGGAAAATGCTCCTATGACACCTTCAAAAACAGGAGTACCGCAGCCACCCAAAAGTAAACTAATACTGGATAAACCAGAAAATTGTAATAATTTACGGCGGGTTAAATGTAAGTTTGGTTTTTCGGGATTCATTTTTAGTTTGTTAGTTGTTAATGGTTAGTTGGATATTTAATTGTAGGGTGTGTGACGCTTGGATAAATGCTGTAAATAAAAATTAAAGTTATTAGCGTCACGCACTATCTGTGATTTATGATGATAATGAATGTTTTTCACGATAAATAAAAAACAGTTAAATTTTTGGTAGTGCGAGCATCTTGCTCGCTTGATATCTATTTATAG
>JBARZF010000247.1:0-3638 GCA_049649675.1 Rivularia sp. (in: cyanobacteria)
CCCACTACATAGATATTAATTAAGCACAATTTTTTTACAACTGGTTTAGGATTGCTATAGTAGGCTGGTTCAATTTCTTTCCACAAGATGACAACCATTAATCTAAAATCTAAAATCTAAAATCTAAAATCTAAAAGCGGGGTAGCATCTCTTGGTAAATATTAAATGTAAAGATAAAACTTTTTCTAATATACAAGCAATTTTATTTGATAAAAACGGTACTTTAGAAGACTCAGAGGTAAATTTACGTAACTTTGCCCAAAAAGCAGCGCGAATTATAGACGCGCAAATACCCGGTATTGGAGAACCTTTATTAATGGCGTTTGGCGTTAATGGCGATACTTTAGATGCTGCGGGATTAATAGCTGTAGCAAGTCGTCGGGAAACGGAAATTGCCGCAGCAGCTTATATAGCAGAAACGGGAAGAGGTTGGATTGAATCTTTAAATATAGCCCGTGAAAGTTTGAATGAAGCAGAAAAATATCTTGGTGATTCTGCTTCACCTTTGTTTCCGGGTAGTTTAGAAATATTGCAAAAGCTTTCGCAAGCAGGTTTAAAGCTGGGTATACTTTCAGCAGCCACAACCCCAGAAGTAAATAAGTTTGTACAAGTTCATCAACTCCGCGACTATATAAACTTAGAAATGGGAGTAGACGGTAATATTTTTAAACCAGATCCAGCTTTGTTTTTGCAGGCTTGCGAAAAATTAGGAGTAGAAGCAAGCGCTACTTTAATGGTAGGAGATTCTGTTGGTGATATGGAAATGGCAAGCAGTGCAAAAGCCGCTGGCTGTATTGGTATTACTTGGATTGGAAAATCGGATAATGTTCGAGGTGCGGATGTGGTTATTAATAAATTAGATGAAATTCAAGTAGATTAATCAATTATCAATTTTCAATTCCCAATTACCAATTACCAATCAATTTAAAAAGATGACTGCAAACCAAGTGTAAATTGCCAATCTGTTTCTAATTGAGGTCCATCTAAGTCGCGAAGAATAGGTAATTCAAATTCCATCGCTAAACGAGAACCTTGTAAATTACCTTCAGGGGCGTACAAATTTACACCAAAACCTAAATTAATTTGAGTACCGTTTCTTAATTCTGGATCTGCGGTAGGAATCATCATCGGATTTAAGCGATCGTCAGCTCCGTCAATATCTCCCCAAGTTGTCCCAGTTAATCGTAAAGAAGTACTCAACCAATCCGTCCAATTACGAGCAACCCAACCTGTTAGCTGATATTTGTTACCCAAACGATAACCATTGTCATTCTTGCCCAATCTCAACGTTGTTAAAGCTTGCGCTCCCCAAGAACCGTTTCCAGATTGACCTAAATAAGTTATTCCCGGTAGCAAATCAAAAGTACCGGAACCAATTTGCATTGGATAGGGAAGTATTTGATCTTCACCTGCTGGAGTGTCATCTTTTTCGTTAATTGAACCTGTAGGAAAACTAGCTCCAATATTTAAATGTACCCGCTGTTTATCTTTATTGAAAATCGTATATAGCGCTGTAGTTTTAATATCTCCAAATCCTTCAGAATTTGTTGTGAAGCGTCCACCCATACGGGTAAGATGTTCCATTTCTTTGGAAACATAAGGCACCATTGCCATCAAGGTAAGATCGTCGCTAACCGCGTACATTCCTCCAACCATATGCATTTGCATGGTCATATCTACAGGAGTAACCATAAAATCCTGCAAAACTTCGCTATTGCTAAGACTATTTGTACCGTTGCGATTACCATCCATTTCCATAAACATATAGCGATAGGAAGCCATAAATTCCCCTTTGTGGTGAGTATGATCTCCCATCACTCCAATCGGTGCATGTCCATCGGGACGAGCCGCAGACCATTTATTGGGGTCGTTATTATGGATGCTATCTGCTATTAATTTGTTATTGTTTGAATTTTCATTTAATGGTGAATTGGTAAAATACTCAGAAGTTTTACTTAAGTCTGGTTGATTTAAATATGGCTTATTTATATCTAAGTCAGCAGCAGAAGTAGAAATAACTGTATTTTTTTGAGTTTTTTGTTTTGACTGAATTAATTTTTTAACTAAATTGCTTTTTTCGTTATTAATGTCATTTTCTATACTTAATTGTGTAATATTATTGTCAGCTTTTGTAATTGATTCTGGCTTAACTTCCGCAAAAGCAGCTAACGGAGTTAAAACAATACTGATGATAGTCAAACTAGATTGATAATAATTCAACTTCAATTTATAAACCTCTATTCTTAGCTCAGTAATTTAACAGAATAATATAGTATCAAATACAAAATCCCTTTCACAAAAGACAGCTTGTCATACTTGACGATAAATAGTTAAATTATTTTTAATTGGAGGTTTTATTGTTATCTAATTAATATTTTTTCTCAAGCTTTTAATAAATTACAATAACTGTAAATTAATTGTATTCAATCGAAAACTGCTATATAAAACGTACTGAAACAAACAAACCCGGTATCTTGAAGATACCGGGTTTCTGAATTCAACTATTATTGGTAATTTCCTAAGGTTGCACAACTACTGTTGTTCCTACTGATGCCCAATTAAATATTTTTTTCGCATGATTGGGCGCTACATTTACGCAACCGTGACTAACTGGGGTACCGAAATTATTATGCCAGTATGCACCATGAATTCCATAACCGCCTTGATAATACATGGTGTGAGGAACATTTTCAACATCGTAATCTTCCCCCTTCATCCGAGTTTTGACTAATTTTGTATAAATATTAAATACGCCAGTGGGGGTAGGAGTAGATTTTTTTCCAGTGGAAACAATAACGCCAAACACGGGTTTATTCCCTTCCCAAGTAATTAATCTTTGCTCTGATAAATCTACTTGAATCCAGCGTTTATTGGAATTTTTAAGTTGCTTAACTTTCTGACTGACTTTATGCTGAGACTTTTGCGTGTGATGCGCTGTAGCCTTATTCGTAGGAAGACTCATAAAACTAGTCGAGAGTGCTATTGCCGCTACAAAAACTTTTATATAGCGAATATACTGAGGCAAAATCAACAATTTCATAGTAAATATTCTCAAATGTAAGTGTTTATTGTTTATTATCTTTTATAGCTGTATTTAACAATTGAATTCTGTCACTAGCTATTAATATCTCTATTTCTATCTTAATTTATATTTTCAAGTAGCATTTCTGCCCGTCGAGTTATTAAATCCCATTCTCCAGACATAACTAGATGTTTGGGAAACAACTCGCTGCTCAACCCAATGGCGATGGCACCTACTCTGAGAAATTCAGCAGCGTTTTCTACGGTTACACCTCCGGTTGGAATTAAGGGAATTTTTCCCAATGGTGCCTGCAAACTTTTGATATATTCAGTGCCACCAACTGCCTGTATGGGAAATACTTTGACGCAGCTTGCACCATTCTTCCAAGCTGTAACAATTTCAGTGGGAGTTAATGCTCCCGGTATAACTGGTACGTTTTGATTAACAGCCGCTTGAATTATTGCTAAGTCAATATGGGGAGTAAAAAGAAATTGCGCTCCTGCAAGTACAGCCTGTTGCATTTGTTCTAGATTTAACAGTGTACCCGTACCGATAATACAGTCAGGTAATTTTACACGTAGTTGTTCAATTAACTTGCCAGCTTCAGGAGTATTCC
>JBARZF010000248.1:0-8837 GCA_049649675.1 Rivularia sp. (in: cyanobacteria)
TGTCTGAAACACTGTATTTTCCCTTATTGCTGCCTAAGTCCTAATAAATATTGCACTATGTAAATATCTGTATTTTTTTCTATATTTTTTAAATAAACTATATCATTATCTCAGTAGATATATATGATAAAATGATACAATTCTACAAAATAAAATAAATAATTCTAGTTAACTATAATTCAGGGATATGAATATTTTCAAGCATAAATTTGAACTATTTTTTGCTATAACTTTAGGATTTACTAGTTTCATAATTTATCCTAATTTAGTTACAGCACAAAGTAACAATCAAGAAGACGAATTTCCAGCAGCACCGGATACTGGTACTCCTACAGGAACTTCCACTCCAGGAGGTTCTCGTCCTAATACAAAATGTCCTAAAACTAAATTACCTTTGAGAGCTTTAGTTGCTAACAATGGTAAAGATTTCACTGTTTCCGAATATCCAAATTTATTATTTAACGTTCCCTATGCTGCTAATCAAATTCGTAATATTGAATTTGCTTTAAAAGATCCAGCAGAAATGAAAACGGTGTATCGTACTGCGATTAAGTTAACTGGCAAGCCGGGAATAGTTAAGGTCTCAATACCTCAAAAGGCAAAATATGCATTGAAAGCAAATAAAGATTATCGCTGGAATTTGATTTTATACTGTGCTGGTAATAAAAGCGATGAACCGGATCAAAATTTAATGGGATGGATTAGAAGAGTTCCGATGACATCTCAGTTACAAACTCAGAAATACCAAAGCTATATTCAAAATAATATTTGGTATGACGGGATTAATTTATTAGCTGAAAACTATTTTGCGAATCCGATTAATAGCAAATTAAAAGCGGATTGGAATAATTTATCTAAGTCGCTGACTTGGGATAATTTAGATGATAAGAGCTTTGCTGAGACTGTTTTGGTTGAACCAGTAGAATAAACCTCACCCTCGTTCCCTCTCCTTATCAAGGAGAGGGATGTCTGTAAAGACAGGGTGAGGTTATTAACTTATATATTTATAATCAATTCCTAAATACTGTTGATCAAACCGGTTTTTAAAAACCGGGTTTTTTTATTTAAAATCAGTAATAAAAAAATTATAACACTGCATATCGCTTGTGCAGTTAGACCAATAAATTAATAGAAGCGAGGTTAGTTGATTCAAAATCATTGCTCGTACTTTAATTGCAAAAATGAAATCTATAAGCACAAATCGGATGAAAAATAAATTAGCTACATTTGTATTATCAGCAGCATTAATTATTCCTGGAATCATTGCATCTACTTCAAATTCCGCTGATGCAAAACTAACTCAACAACAAACTCAAGAAGTTGTGCCAATTTTAAAGAAAGTTAACAATCCTTCTCGAAATTCCTCAGTTAAAATCAGAAGTCATGCAGTTTACGGTGGGGCTTATAGTTATATTCCTGATGGTAAAGCTGGAGTTTCAACTGAAAAGCTTGATAAAAAGGATGAACAATCTAATTATTCGATGAAGCTTGCACAAAAATCTCAAGTATGGAATATTACACGACTAAACAGTACTTATCAAATTAAAATACAGCAGCATAATAGTAATTTTACTGGTTCCTATAACAATATTAATAATGACAGTATATTCACAGGAAAATTGCTAACTGGCAGAGGAAATACTCTTATTCATTTTGTGCAAGAAGACGATAATGGATACTATGCGGTACATTCGGGAATAATGATTAACGATAATTTGTTTAGAGGAGAATGGTATGATAGTTCGGGGAATAGTGGTACTTTCAAACTACAGAGATAATAACAATACTAGTCAAGTTCGTAGGGTGTGTTATCGCGCAGCGTAACGCACCAGCAATAGGGAAGCGGTGCGTTAGAACTAAAAGTTCATAACGCACCCTACTAAATAATCTATAAGAAAAAGCTGAGGTTATTAAACCTAACCCAACCTACAAACAATTACCAATTATCCATTACCTATTTACAACCAATTCCCTACTAAAACATAAGCACCCCAATCATAAGGTTCATTGCGATATTTACCTCCAAATACTAATGTTTTCTGCGCTCGATGTAAGGCTTCGGCTTTACTAACTCCCGCACTCAATTCTTTGTAAAATCTCTCGATTAATTTAATCGTAAATTCATCGTTCACTTTCCACAGAGTTGCTAAAGTACTGTCGGCACCGGCTCTTACTGCTAATCCTGCTAATCCTAATGTGGCTCGATTGTCGCCGTTTGCGGTTTGACAAGCACTTAATACTAGTAATTCTATGCGCGATCGTTGATTTTCACCACTTAATAATCTATTTATATCATTAGGTCGCAGTAGTTCGCCGTAAGCAAGTATATAGGTTTGTTCTGGATCTGAACTAAAGTTTCCGTGGGTTGCTAAATGAAGTACGGAAAAGTTTTCGTTTTTTAGTTTCTGCTGTAGAGCTTTTTGATTGAATTCTTGATTTAATAAGCTTTGAGTAGATGCTAATTCGGAAATTTGAGTGAGTTCATATTTAGCGTCGATTGCTTCAAATTTCAGGTTTTCTACTTCTAATGCTTCGCTGATTCCTCCTGCTAAAATTTTAAGTTTTTCAGAGCTTGGACGTAAATTGAATAGTTGAGAAGTCGGTAAAACGCTTAAAGCATATTTTTTCTCAACCAAATATTCCTTGTTTTTTTGGTCGTATAAAACAGCCATCGGAATATTACGCAATTCGGTATCGAGAACAAATACTAAGGTTTCTACTGCTTGATTTTTTGCTAATTCTGTTTCAAGGGGTTCAATCAACCATTGATATACAGTTTGAGAATATTCGTTTGCTGTTTCGGTGTCTCGTCTGGCTATGGCTTTGCGTAGTTTTTGAGCCGTATTTTCAACTTCATTTCTGGTAACTGTATTGCTGTAAGATTGAAATTGCTCTCCCGGTAGCTTGTAAACAACTTCTAATCTATCTTCTAAAATAATTGGATAGATAAATGCTGCTTTTTGTCCAACTTGAGTATTTTGTTGATTACCTTTAGCTAAAGAAACAAGATTACAGCGTAAAAAGTTTTCTAATTCAGCTAGTTGTAGCGAGTCAATTAAGTTAATCGCTGATGTTAAATTATTTTGAGATAAGGAAGTATTTTCTGTACTTGTTAAAAGTAAATTAACTAGCTGTCGGTAAACTGGTTCGACATTATCGCGGAAGGAAAATTGTACGTCTGAATTAATGCTGAGTAAATCATCTCTAACTAATTCTAAAGTGTTGACAGCAGCTTGATAATTAGCAACAGCTTTTGGTTTATCTCCTTGAATATTCGCTAATCTTCCTAATTGCCATTGCCACTGATAAGCTATACTTGGTGCTTCTGAAGGTTGAGCAATTAATAATGCTTCTGAAGTTAACTTTTGGGCTGTTTTGAGATTTTGATTTTTTGAGTTAAATTTATTTTGCTTTTGCGAGCTTATTTGGTTTTGGATTGCTAAATATTCATACAAACTACCACGATTCCCAATTGCATAAGACTTTGCTTTGTTATCTCCTAAAGTTTCGGCAATTTCTACAGCATTTTTTAAAATACTATCAATTTTTTGCCATGAATAAAATTGATTTGCAATCTCTGCTTGCTGATTTAAACAAGTTAATTCGCGAGCTAAATTAATTTGAGCATAAACTTTCGTGCGACTCGGAGGTAATTTCGATAGATTAATATTTTTTGATGCTTGGAGTGCAGATGTGAAATTACCCGTATCTGTCAGCAGACTTAAACGGTTGAGTTGTGCTTTTGTGGAAAATTCTTCCCCATCGATTCCTTGCAAATTAGTTGCTTGTTGATAAGCTTTATCAGCTTGCTTGTAAAAAGCTAATGCTTCATCAGGTGCCGTATTTATAGTACACTGCCAAGGAGTAACCATTTTTGGGGTTTGTTGATTTCTGTCTCGTTCTAAATTTCCCCTTGCATAGAATGTATTTGCCAAACTCAGCCAAGTTTTAGCACGGGGTGTATTTTTAGTTATATCTAAAGCTTTTTCTAAAGCTGTTTGAGAACCTTTCAAATCCCCGGTTGCGCGTAAAATATTTCCCAAACTTAGCAAAGCTTGTGTTTTTAAAGGTGCTGGTAATGTCTCAACACTTTGCTCTAAATGCTCTACAATAACTCTTGCTTGTTGATAGAATCCCAAAGACTGTAATGCTTGTATTTGATTGATTTGATTTTGAATTAATCCAGAATTAATATTTAGTTGTTGATAAATTTTTGCAGCCAGTCGCCAAGAATTCAAAGCACGCTCCGGCTGAGAGCGCTTAAACAAAAGTTTGCCGTAGATATCTAATGATGGCGCTAATATTTTTAATTTTTGCTCCGAAAATCCGGTTATTTCTGACTTTTTACTGTCGAAACCAATAATTTGCAAACTTCGATCGATCGCTTTTTCTGCCTCCTGCCATTCTCCCAATTCTTGAAAAGCAAGAGAAAGGTTGCTCAAAGTTACAGCTTGATTAAGTGTATTTCCGGAGGTGGCAAAATTATTAACTGCTTGCTCTAACTTCTCAATTGCTTGTCTATACTGCCCTTTGTCGTAATAATCCTTCCCTTGTCTTACTATTTGAGCAACGGGTTGTGGAGTTTGAGAAAATACAGGAGATATTTCAAAAGCAAAGAGGAAACCAATTAAAAAGAAAACTACTGCGGTTTTTTTATTCCTAATCTTTTGGAAAACAAGTAATATATTTTTTTTAAACGCAAAGGAGCGCGGAGGTAAGCGCAGAGGAGCGCGGAGTTTTTTTTGCCAGCCAAATCGTTTTAAAAAGCGTTCCACTGTAAGGAGAAAAGTAGACCATTTTCTTGCCATGTTCTGTCCCTCGAATCTACGTTAGTTAACGGAATACCCCAGTCTAAACGGGCACGAAAATCATTACGATCGCGCCACTGCAACCCCATTCCCAAAGATACCAAAGTACTAGTATCGGCATTTTCGATACCGGAATTATTCCAAGCGGTACCAATATCGAAAAAGGGAATTATTTGTAAAATACCTGTCGGTGCAGACTTATTTTTACCAGTGCGAAGAATCGGTAACTGAACCTCAGCAGAAGCAAAAACACCGTTGTCTGCAAGCAGTTGATTTTGACGATAGCCGCGCACGCTACCTAAACCACCCAATGTAAACTGTTCCGATGATAACAGCCCTTTATCTGATAATTGAGCATTAGCACGCACTAATAATAGAGTATCTGGAGCTAAAACTCGTATATATTGCCCTTGCCCTTGCCATGCAAAAAACCGACTGTCGGGGACGAATTCGCCGGTTTCGGGAATCGGTTTGTTTGTAGTTGAGTCGAAAGCATCTAATCCAGCGCTAAATTGAGAACGAAATGCAATTACTTCAAGGGCGTTTTGTTGAGTCCAATCTTGAAAGAATCGCAGCGCAAACACTCGCGTATTCCCGCCATTATCAGCACCGGGAGAAAGCGGAAAAGGTTCGTCTAAGAAAGAAGTTTTGCTATCTCGTAAAGAAGTACTTACACCAACCGCTAATTCTCGAAAAGTTCGGTTTTTGATGCGACGGCTCAAAGGTTGACGCAAAGAAATTTCGTAAAAACTAGATTGAGATTCAATATCAGAACCTTCACCATCTTGATTTATATCATCAAAAGGTGGCTCGATGACATTGCTATCGGTGGTGTTAAAACTAAAACGCAAAGTGCCATTTTGAGAATTGAGCGGTAAAGTATAGCTCGCATCCAAACTATTGCTACCGTCGGTGTTGCTGTAAGCCAAACTCAAAGCATCACCCAACCCCGTAACGTTAGCTTCCCTAGCAAAAAGCTGTCTTTGGAAACTTCCCACACTTGGCGATCGCCCATTATCTAAACTAAGGGTAGTATTAAAAGATTTGGCTTCTTTAAATTCAACATTTAAAACGCTCAAACCCGGACGGGAACCAGCGCTCAGTTGTGCGGATACCTGTTTAATTAAAGGATTGAGACTGAGTAACTGTAATTTTTCTTGTAAACGATTGATATTTAGAGCTTTATCTGGAGATACTCCCAAACGAGATTTAACATAGCTGCGGTTAAGTCGTCGGGAACCTGTAACATTAATTTCTTCTAACTTACCTTCAATAACTTTAATATTTACAATTCCTTTTTGTTGGTTGCGAGTAGCTTCTGGAATCGAAATAATTGCACCAGAAGTGCTGTAACCTGCTTCTGCATAAAAAGCCGCTACCTCAGCAGCAATTTGCAGTAATTCTTGTAATGAGAAAGTTTTATTTTTATTATTTTCTGTATTAGGTAGAAATCTACTTAATACTTGCTGGGTTAATTCTTTAGATGAAAAAACGGTATTCCCCGTAAACTCAAATTCAGTCACGGTAATAGTTTCTGTAGTAGGAAATCTATCTGTTGGAGTTGGAATTGCAGGAGAAGGTAAAACATCTTCCGGTGGTGGAGGTGGCGATGGATTTGGTTGCGGAATTGGTGCGGGTTGAGGATTTGGGGGAATTACATCTTGGGGTGGTAACTGCTCTGAATCAGGATTAGTGATTTGAGCCTTTACAATACCAGCATTCAAATTGGTCGTTATTGTTAAAATGAAATGTAATGATAACAACCAGCTTGATAGAGATTTATTCATTTTTCATTAGCTGTCATATATAGATTTGTTAACTCACATAAAGTAAATTCAAGGTAATTGTAGATTCACTCAAATATTCTTTTTTTTGTAGTATTCCAACACATAAATTTTGCGGGGTAGATTATTCGTAGTGGGAGCGTCTCGCTCCCTCGTTACAACCAGCGAGCGAGACGCATGTCCTTGCGGACACGCTGCGCTAACGCACTCCCGGATAACCCTCATAACTTATGTGGTGGAGTAGTAGGGTGCTGTGACACTTTGACTAGTGCCGGAACGTAGTAATAACCTTTCGGGTGTCACGCACCAGCCAGGATTTTGTAACAATTGCATAACCCCTTTTAATTACAGATTTACCCAAATATTATTATTTTATTATTTGTAAGAGTAATATTAAGCAATAACACTGAGGTTGTCTAGTAACTTTAATGAAAATAAATATTGATTAAATTTTTGTTGATATGTGAAGATAGCACTATTATTACTGTTGCGCGTTTTCCAATTTTCATTAGAGACTTCCAAAAAATAAATCTTCCAAAAAATAAATTATCTAACTTTGTAGTGCGCTAACGGACTAAGATATATTTTTTAAAAGTTGGGATGCTCCCTAAGATAACCATTTTTTCACAATGCTTTAACATGAGAAAATAAAAACATCTTGGAGAGAACGCGATATGACCTTTATCGCTGCAAAGTGGACAACTGAAGACTATCACCGCATGATTGCTGCTGGGATTTTGTGCGATCGCAAAGTTGAATTACTCAAGGGGGAAATTGTTGAAATGTCACCGGAAGGGGAACCTCATGCTTATTGTAGCGATGAAGCTGGCGAGTATTTAAGCGAATTATTAGGTAAACGCGCTAAAATCCGCCAAGCCAAGCCAATTACTTTACCCAACGATTCGGAACCCGAACCAGATATAGCCATTGTCCAACGTTTGGGAAGGGATTACCGAGAACATCATCCCTATGTTGAAAATATTTTTTGGGTAATTGAATATTCTAACTCTAGTTTAGAAAAAGATTTAGAGAAAAAAAGCAAAGTTTATGCTGAAGCAGGTATTCAAGAGTATTGGGTTGTGAATCTCAAAACATTGCATTTGATAGTGTTTAGAGAACCGTTAAACGGAGATTATTCTACTAAATTTACACTTGCCACGGGAATAATTCAACCTCTTGCGTTCGGTGATGTTGATATTTTGGTAGAGCGGATTATTAATAAGTAGAAATATTTAAAACCTAAGTGTTTATAAATGGCTAAAGATGTTTTTCATCAACAGGTAAAAAATGCTTTAATAAAAGATGGGTGGATAATTACTGATGACCCATTAACACTTCGTATTAGTGAAGCAATCAAAGTTCAAATTGATTTAGCGGCTGAAAATGCCATTGCAGCAGAGCGCGATACTGAAAAAATTGCGGTTGAAATTAAAAGTTTTATCGCTGATTCCGATATTAGTGAATTTCATACTGCACTTGGTCAATATCTTAATTATGTCCAAGCATTGGAAGAACACGAACCCAAACGAACTGTTTATTTAGCAGTTCCAAACGAAACTTATAAAGACTTTTTTCAACTTACTTTTATCCAGCGAACTATTAAAAGATACCAAATGAAATTGATAGTTTATAAACCAACAGAGGAGGAGATTGTTTTATGGATAAAATAGAACGCTATCGACAATTTATTAAACAAATATTGAGTAAACACGCCGAATTAAGTCCTGGTAACGATACTGTAAAACCCGAACTAATATTTGATAATGAAAACAATCATTACCAATTAGCTTATGTCGGTTGGGAAGGAGATAAAAGAGTATTTGGACCGATAATGCATTTTGATATTATTGATGGAAAAATATGGATTCAATACAACGGTACGGAAGAAGCCGTTGCTCAAAGTTTAGTTGATTTAGGCGTACTCAACTCAGATATTGTGATAGGTTTTCATTCCCGTTTTAAGCGTCAGTTTACATCTTATGCAGTTGATTGACGATTAATTTACTCAGCGCTCACCCTTGCGCCCCTCTGCGCTAAGATTTATATTTTGCACCTTTATCATTTAGCCTTGACAATCGCCTCGGAATCAATTCCAAGGCTAATATACAAAGTACGTTTCAACGTACTAAAAGCCTTGCCCAGTCTGATTTATCAGACTTTGTGTATAAGCCTGGGAATTTATTCCAAGGTGGTTTACGAAGCTTAACAAATTTGGTACAAGATATCATTAAAAAAACCTATTTCA
>JBARZF010000249.1:0-11710 GCA_049649675.1 Rivularia sp. (in: cyanobacteria)
GTATCAACAATTTTCTCGCAAGATGTATCGAGCAAGCGACGGTCAAAAGCTTTTAAACGAATTCTAATTTTCTGCTGCTGTAAAGTAGCCATTTGTTCAGTTTTCCTGGTTCAGATTATTTGTAAAACGAAGGGATGGAAATTTTAATTAATTAGCGTCAAGATTAAAATTTGGACTTTTATTTTGACCTTGATATTTCCAACCAAAGACAGTTAAAAAGCAGAGAGGTATTATACCATCTCTGCTCCTATTCTAGTTAAAGCCGGTGCGGAGTTACTTGATGATTTTAGAAACTACGCCAGCACCAATGGTACGACCACCTTCACGAATTGCAAAGCGCATTCCTTGCTCAATCGCAATTGCGTTAATGAGTTGTACATTCATCTTGATGCGGTCACCAGGCATTACCATTTCCGCAGCACTACCATCATCAGCAGTGAAGGACTGGATTGTACCCGTTACGTCAGTGGTACGCACGTAGAATTGAGGACGATAACCTGGGAAAAATGGAGTTTTACGACCGCCTTCTTTGTCAGTTAAAACGTATACTTCACCTTCAAATTCGGTATGAGGAGTAATGCTACCGGGCTTGGCAATTACCATGCCGCGCTCGATATCATCTTTCTGCATACCACGTAGTAGGATTCCGGCGTTATCTCCAGCCATACCTTCATCAAGACTCTTTTTGAACATCTCGATACCAGTTACGGTGGTAGGACGAGTATTTCTGATACCAACCAATTCAACTTGGTCGCCAACTTTGACTTTTCCGCGTTCGATTCTACCAGTTGCTACGGTACCACGACCAGTAATGGAGAATACGTCTTCTACTGCCATCAAGAAAGGCTTATCTACAGCACGTTCGGGAGTAGGAATGTAAGCATCTACCTGTTCCATCAATTCGTAGATTTTATCTACCCACTCGTCTTCACCTTTCTTCATGGTGGGGTTGGCAATCATTTTTTCTAACGCTTGCAAACCAGAACCTGAAACTACAGGAATATCGTCACCGGGGAAATCGTAGTCGCTAAGAAGTTCGCGGACTTCCAATTCCACCAACTCCAATAATTCATCATCATCCACCATGTCTTGCTTGTTCAAGAAGACCACGAGGCTAGGTACACCAACCTGCTTCGCTAATAGGATGTGTTCGCGGGTTTGAGGCATGGGACCGTCAGCAGCAGACACCACGAGAATTGCACCGTCCATTTGCGCTGCACCAGTGATCATGTTTTTCACATAGTCAGCGTGTCCGGGACAATCTACGTGAGCGTAGTGGCGACCATCAGTTTCATATTCAACGTGGGAAGTATTAATGGTAATACCCCGTGCCTTTTCTTCAGGTGCGTTGTCAATATCATCGTACTTCTTTTGTACTGACTGACCCAAAGCGGATAAAGTCATGGTGATGGCTGCTGTCAACGTGGTTTTACCGTGGTCAACGTGGCCAATAGTACCGATATTAACGTGTGGTTTATTTCTTTCAAATTTTGCGCGTGCCATGTATCCTCGTTTCCTTTTTTAACTATGCGTTCCCTTGTTTTTCGCGATAATTGCCTCAGCCACGTTGCGAGGCACTTCTTCGTAGTTACTAAACTGCATCGAGAAAATACCCCGACCTTGGGTGTTTGACCGAATGTCAGTTGCGTAACCAAACATTGCTGCCAATGGAACTTTAGAAGTTACCTTGGCTAAGCCATCTTCGGACTCCATGCCTTCAATTTGACCGCGACGAGAGTTAAGGTCTCCAATGACATCCCCAAGAAATTCTTCGGGTACTTCTACCTCAACTTTCATCAATGGCTCTAACAGCACTGGTGAAGCTTTCATCACCGCTTCTTTCATCGCCATTGAACCGGCAATTTTGAAAGCCATTTCCGAAGAGTCTACATCATGATAAGACCCATCAACCAATGTTGCTTTAACATCAATTAACGGATACCCAGCTATAATACCGGATTCGCTGGTTTCTTTCATTCCCTGCTCGACGGGGCTAATATACTCTTTCGGTATCGAGCCACCGACAACCTTGGAAACGAATTCAAAACCGCTTCCTTGTTCTCCAGGCTCCAAGTTTACAACTACGTGACCGTATTGACCCTTACCACCGCTTTGACGGATGAATTTACCTTCAATTCCGTTAACTTGTTTGCGGATGGTTTCGCGATAGGCAACTTGCGGCGCACCAACGTTAGCTTCCACCTTGAATTCTCGCAGCATTCTATCTACCAGAATTTCTAAGTGTAGTTCGCCCATGCCCGCAATCACTGTTTGATTGGTTTCAGGGTTCACGCTAACTCGGAAGGTGGGATCTTCTTCCGAAAGTGACTGCAATGCTCTACCTAACTTCTCCATATCAACTTTGGTTTTGGGTTCAACCGCAACTGATATTACTGGTTCTGGAATATAAAGCGATTCCAGAATAATTGGAGAATCCTGTTCGCAAAGGGTGTCACCTGTGAGAGTATCTTTTAGACCTACAGTAGCTCCTAAGTCCCCCGCAGAAAGTTGTTCGACATCTTGCCGGTCATCTGCCTTCATCACCACCAAACGAGAAATTCGTTCTTTTTTGTCTTTGGTAGAGTTGTAAACGTAGCTGCCTTTCTTCAGCACGCCAGAATAAACCCGGATAAATGTCAAACGACCGTAGGGATCGGCCATAACTTTGAAAGCCAGAGCCGCTAAAGGTGCTTGATCGTCAGCAGGTCTTTCAACGGTTTCACCATTGGGTAAGGTGCCTTGAATTGGAGGTACTTCCAATGGAGATGGCAAATAATCTACCACCCCATCAAGCAATAGCTGTACGCCTTTATTTTTAAATGCTGAACCGCAAAGCATCGGCACCATAGTTCCGGCGATTGTACCTTTACGTAAAGCAAGACGAACTTCCTCTTCGGTAAGCTCTTCGCCCTCGAAGTACTTAGTCATTAAGTCATCCGAGGTTTCAGCTACTGCTTCAACGAGCTTGGTACGATATTCGGTCGCAAGTTCAAGCATTTCACTTGGTATATCTTGCTCTTGGATATCGGTGCCTTGGTCGTTGTTATAAACAAAGGCACGCATTTTCACCAAATCAATAATGCCGCTAAACTCGCTTTCGCTACCGATAGGCAATTGAACGGGAATAGCATTAGTTCGCAGGCGATCGCGTACTTGTTCGTAAACCTTATAAAAGTTTGCGCCCGTGCGATCCATCTTGTTAACAAAGATGATTCTGGGCACATGATAACGGTCTGCTTGCCGCCAAACCGTCTCTGTCTGAGGCTGCACGCCGCCTACAGAACATAAAACCGTAATTACACCATCCAATACCCGCATAGAACGTTCAACTTCAATAGTGAAGTCCACATGACCGGGGGTATCGATGATGTTAATTTGATGGTCTTTCCAACTGGTACTAATCGCAGCAGCGGTGATAGTAATACCCCGCTCCCGTTCTTGTGCCATCCAGTCGGTGACAGCCGTTCCCTCGTGAACTTCACCTATTTTGTGAATGATGCCGGAGTAAAACAGTATTCTTTCTGTTGTTGTAGTTTTTCCCGCATCAATATGGGCTGCAATACCCATATTGCGAACTTTTTCTAGCGGGTTGGTACGTGCCACTACTGCCTCCTATGGCTTTTGCCGTACAGATATCTTGTATATTACACAAGTAAAGAAGTTTCTATACTTATGAACTCAAAACCGTCATATTTATAGTAATAAAGATGATATTACACCTTAACTAAAAGGCAATATATCTGTCTTCAACTTAATAACGATAATGTGCAAAGGCTTTATTGGCTTCTGCCATCCGGTGTGTTTCTTCCCGTTTGCGAATTGCGCTACCTGTTTCGTTAGACGCATCCATTAATTCGTTTGCCAGCCTGCTTGCCATTGTCCTACCCGGACGCTGACGGGAATACTGCACCAACCAACGCAGTGCAAGGGTTGTACCCCTTTCCGAACGTACTTCCATTGGTACTTGATAAGTTGCTCCACCAACTCGTCGAGCTTTGACTTCTACCAGTGGAGTCAGATTGCGTATTGCTCTGTCAAAAACTTCTGTGGGATCTCCACCAGTTCTTTCTTCGATAATTTTCATTGCGTCATAAACAATCCGCGCGGCAAGAGATTTCTTACCATGACGCATGATTCGCCTGATTGTCATACTAATCAAGCGACTGTTATAAACTGAGTCAGGCGGAACTGCGCGCCTTTGAACAACACCACGACGAGACATACTTAACCTTTAATTCAATATAGCAACTACTTTGAAATGCTTTGATACTTCCGGGGATTATATAGTATGAATTCTCCTGCTTTATTTATGACCTACGAACTTCCGTCTAACATTGCAACTCGGTTTTCGGATATGCCCTTACGGTCATAAATTAACGTCGGAATACTGCTCGCAATCGAGATTTTAAGCAAGCCTCATTCACGCACTCGGAATCTATACTACCCGGATTAACCGCTCAAAAATTTAAGTTGCTGTGGACAATCTCTCAACTTTATCAGTATACAGATAACGCCCCTGCGGAGTTGAAAAACCGCTCCAACCATACATATGAAGCGCCATCATTTATACATTGATATTTAAACGGAAATCCAAAACATTTTATGGTTTGGACATATTCCAACATCTATTATCGCGCTTAGAGCAATCCCTGGGTGGTGCAGTTGTTTTCCTTGCTGATTTGATGGCTTACACTTGGGTTCGCAGATCAGTCTTCAAGACCATTAAAAACAACGATACGCACACCCACAAGGATAAACTTTAAACACATCGCCCCCGTTTTGGGTAGCTGTAGACTCTTAGAACTTGAATTATGTACAAACATCGCAATTGAATCTAAAAAACAATGCGACAAACTACAGCCACGATTACGATGCTTCCTTCGGACGTTTCGTTCCGTACTTTGAACGACTTTGCTTGCGATCTTTGACTCCGGCAGTATCCAGAGTTCCACGAATAATGTGATATCTCACGCCCGGTAAGTCCTTAACCCTACCGCCACGAATCATCACAACGGAGTGTTCCTGCAAGTTGTGACCAATACCTGGAATGTAAGCAGTTACCTCGAATCCAGAAGTCAGTCTTACCCTTGCCACTTTTCTCAGAGCGGAATTAGGTTTCTTAGGCGTTGTTGTATACACCCTGGTGCAAACGCCCCGTCTTTGAGGGCATTGTTTCAAAGCCGGGGACTTAGTTTTCTGACGCGCTTTAGAGCGCTCGTTACGAATTAATTGCTGTATTGTTGGCATGAGTTACAGCACGTGAAGCTGCTGATTGTCTAAGTTTTAACAAATCCTGATTATATCTCTTTTTTGAAAAGATTATGTCAAATTTCTATAAATATTTTATATTTTTTTAATATGTATGGGGAATGGGGAATGGGGAATGGGGAACAGGGAGTTAGGAGTTAAGAATTTCCAATTGGCAACTGGTAACTGCGCGCCTGTTCACTGCTAACTGTTCACTGAAAAAGAGTTGCCGCAGTCGCAAACGCTTTCTGCTTGCGGATTGTAGAAGCGAAAGCCTCCACCCATGAGGTCTTCGGAGTATTCTATAGTTAAGCCTTGAGTATGTTGTAGGGTTTCGGTATCTAGGACTACTTGTATATCAATAGAGGTGAAAACGCAATCGCAATCTGTTAATGCTTGTTCGTCGTTAAAAGACATATCGTAAAACCAACCGGAGCAGCCACCGGGTTTGACAGCTAATCGGAATAACAAGTTGGGTTGTTTTTGTTTTGATTTTAACCGATGTATCTCGTCTGCTGCTGCTTGAGAAAGTTTAATCATCACAGAATTTTAGATTTTCGCTAACAGGATTTTGGATTAAAAGTTAGAAGTAGGGAGGCGCGGAGTTAGGAGACGCGGAGTTAGAAGTGAATAATTTACAGTCATTCCAATAAAGTTCTCGTGTGTGAGATGGAAAGTTCGGTTAATAGTAAGTAGCATTCCCCCACATTAATTCTAAGGCTTAGGAGTGCAGTGTTTGCTATTTAAAATGACTATACAATTGGTATTTTGTAACTGATAACTGATAACTGATAACTGATAACTGATAACTGATAACTGATAACTGATAACTGATAACTGATAACTGACAACTGATAACTGATAACTGATAACTGATAACTGATAACTGATAACTGTTCCTAAAAGTATCGCACGGAAGCCCTAAAACCAAAAAGGTAAAAAGTTTCCGTGCGAATTTCAAGCGTAGACAATATATTTTTTAAATGATAGTTATGACTGTGGTATATCCCCGATTTTATTTTTCAGTGCGAGCGTAGTCGTCTTGATAACGAATAATATCGTCTTCACCTAAATATTCCCCGTTTTGTACTTCAATCAATACTAAAGGAATTACGCCAGGGTTTTCTAGACGGTGCGCCGTGCATTGTGGCACGTAGGTAGACTGGTTGTTTCTCAAGGTAATTTCTTCTTCACCGCAAGTAACTTTAGCGGTTCCAGAGACGACAATCCAGTGTTCGCTACGGTGATGGTGCATTTGTAAGCTTAAGCGGTGTCCCGGTTTAACTTCAATGCGCTTGATTTTATAGCCGCGTGCTTCTTCCAAAATGGTAAAAGAACCCCAAGGGCGTAATTCAGTTGCAGCCACACCTTCTGGAGTAACCGCTGGGGGTAGGGTAAATGCGTTTGCTTCTGCTGTTTCTTGGAATTGAGCCATAGTTACCTCGTTTGAAGACATAAAAAAAATCTACACACTACTCATTACTATTGTTGGAAAAAAGTAGCGTAATATTGCAACCGTAATTGTCTGCAATTGAGTCCACCTTAGCCAAACATACCAAAGCTATTTGTTACGGTGTAATCAACAGGTAGCAATTATCGTATGTTTACATCAATTCTTCATCAATCATAAAGGTAGCTTTTTACAAGCTTTAAAAAGTCTTCAAATAGTAGTAATTTATCCCTATAAAATACTTAAAGTCAATAGTAAATTAAACTACTTATACTGACTAAGTAATTTAATTGGGGATGGGGGATGGGGCATGGGGGATAGTTAGGAATTAGGAGGCGCGGAGTTAGGAGTTAAATATTCTACCTCCTCTACCCCCTCTCCCCTTGTCTCCCCCTCTCCCTATCTCCTCATCTCACGGACGCGGTAAGAAAATACCAATGCCGTTATGAACGCTGGCAGCGGTATTAGGGGAGCGATCGAGCAATTGTCCGCCTAAATAAAGACTTGTGGAACTACCACCGTCTAAATTTAGGGCATTGACGCATCCTAGTTGCTGCATTAATTGAGCGTGTTCTGTTAAGCTCGGTCCTTTTCCACCGGCGCGATCGTGTACGGCAGCAACTATAAGTTTTCCAGTTGAAGTTGTGCAAATGGCGCTACGGATGGCTTCTTGTTCTGCGAAGGCTTTACTAAATTTTTCGGCTTCAGCGTCGAGAACAATTTGATTGTCTTTTAATAAAAGGGGTCCGGCTCCTAAAATGTGAGGATAGCTGTTGAATTCTGGGGAAACTGCGGTACTAGTTAAACGTAAAGGTGTTCCGATTTGGAATTGAGCGGCGTTACTTACGGCACCACTACGTAAAGCTAGTAGATAGCCATTTTTTGGAATGGGAGCAAAGCCAACTCCAGCTTTACTTCCTGCATATTGTTGGGTAACTTTATTGTTTTGAACGGCTACAATTATTTCGTTGTCGGTAAGAGGTGTATAGTTTTCTCCCCATTCGTCGGTGTATCTAGCTATTCCCTGCTGTACGTATCCACTGTTTAAGTGAGAAATTGGCAGATTTTGATTGTTGGGAATAATTAAATTTTCCTGTAAAGAAAGCCGATTCATGTAAAAATCACCGGCATCGTTCCAAGCAATTGCACCTCGATTAAGAATTGGGCCGGAGAGCCACTGACTATCTCGACGAATTGCACCCAAGGGTAAACGGTTTTTTCGATTGAAGAAACCACCGTTAATTGCGGCTGCTGCTAAGTATTTTCGCGCAGTTGTAATTAGTGGTGCGGTACCTTCTTGTTTATCTTGGTTGGTTGCGACGGGTCTAATTTTTGCTTTGGAAGTTCGGGGATCGATTTCTAACCATACTACCGGAAAGCGATCGCTGCCCAAGGATACGAGTTGCTGTCTCCAAAGCAATCCCGGTGCCCAATCTATTGAACGTCCGACTAAAGCATCCGGACGAACATCTACAACTAAACGATCTGGTTTGGGTAAAGTGCTGACTTTTGGAGTTAAGCCGAAAGGAACTACTAGTCGAATAACTGTTTGATTATTAATTACTTCAACTTGTTTAATAAGCGGTTCGGGAGTTTCGGGTAATATCGGTTGCGGTGTTTTTTTGAAAAGACTATCTAACTTTATCGGTTGCGGTATTGATGGTGCGGGAGTATAACGGCTGATTAAATTACGGTTTGCGATTCCATCAATGGTAATTATCCACTCTCTTGCTGGTGGCTCTGGTTTTGGTTTGGGAGCGGGAATATTAATATCCGTATCGGTATTGATAACAATACTTTGAGGTGGAAATGGAAGTGATGGTACTTTAATAGAGGGTTTAATATCGGGTTTTGGCTGAGGTTTTGGTTTGGGCTTTTTAATTAAAGAACCCGCAGTCAAGTTCCAAGGTGTTGGACGATCTAAATCTATAACTAGCTGCTGTTGCTGAGGTGAGGATTTATCTTGTTTAATCCTTTTTACTTTTGCTCTTGGTGTTGAGATTGTTAAGGTATCACCTTTTGCTTGTACTTTCCATCTGGCTTCGCGAGCAAATTTAGTAATGTCTAAATAACGATATCCCTGCTCTAAGAAACCAGTTAACACTTGTGGTTTAGATAGCGAAGAAAACCACTGTACTGGTTGCAGTTGTGGACTATTTGTGCTTAATAAATCTACTCCTATTAGCTGCCGAAGTGCCCCATCACTGATATAAATCGCATCGGCTCGATCTTTATTTTTACCTTTTTGTTGAACCCAAGTTCCTGGTAAGGTGCGACCATTTACGGATATTCGATCGCCCCCAGATAATAATTCTTTGGAAGTGGATACAGTTGATGGTTGATTTGACTGGGCCATTCTTGTCACATAGGAAGCTGGTTTAGCTGTAGTAACAGAAGTCGCAGTCAAATTTAGAATTATTGCCAGGGTTGGTAACACCATGACCTTGACAAAAAAGCCATTCTTTAGATTAACCATAGCAGTGCGAGTTTTTTCTTGACCCAAAGTTAGCTTTTTGACCATAATGTTGGTTAAGTAATGACTGCAAAAAATGCAAAAAATGCAAAAGAATTAACAAACTGGCATATAACTCTAACGTGCTAAGGTATAGATACCCTTCCTTAAAAAAGCAAAACAATCGGGTTAGTTAATTCAGGTCGGGCAAGTTATAAGTAATGCGTCAAGAAACAGATTTATATTGCCAGAAATTGACAATTTTGTTGCTTTAAAAAGATAAATTGAAATATATTATCGTTTTTATACGACGCTACTTGTACCGCGTGTAGCAGGCATTAATAAGATTTGTAAGTGGTATTTGCTTTCCTAGAGCAGGCGTACTACGACAAAATTTACACCAATCGGGAATTGCAAATCGACAATTAGTGTAATACGCTGCTAAAAAGCACCCTATCAGCGGAATTTTGGTATTGAAAATATTGAACGATTACATTGAAGTTTTGTTTCAGGTCGGCAATATATAACCGTTTCTGTAAAAAAACTTGCATTCCAGACAAGCTAATTGAGAGAATATATAGCCTCAAGAGATAAAAAAGGAAGCTAGCGATACAATTACTAACTTGCTCAATTCAGCATAAACACATAAAAAATAACGGGATAAGTTTAGCACGGGTGTACAAAAAATCAACTGTGCGTAGTAAAATCTTTGTCCCGGCATTTTCGTAACTCAGTTTTCTCGCTCGAAGGTTGATGAATAGTTTTTTTATTCAGGACAATATCAAGACAATTATTGCTATCGGGGGACATTCTATGAATAACGAACAGATGAATCAAGATAAAGACATAGCATTTTCAGATACTTTTTTAGGGCAAAAGTGGTTAGTTGAAGAAAGAGACGCGTGCGGGGTAGGTTTTATCGCCCATCGCCAACAACAGGAAAGTCATGAAATCTTGGCAAAAGGATTGGTTGCGTTAACCTGTTTGGAACACAGGGGTGGTTGTAGCGCGGATAAAGATTCTGGTGATGGTGCGGGAATATTAAGCGCGATTCCCTGGGAATTATTTCAGGAAGATTGGAATGAAAGAGGAAAGGGGGCAGCGACGGATAAAAATATCGCTGTAGGGATGTTGTTCTTACCTCGTGACGAACAAGCTGCTCATACTGCTCGGGGTATTGTCGAACAGATTGCGCTTTCTGAAAATTTGAAGGTGTTGGGATGGCGTGTAGTTCCGGTTGATTCGAGTGTGTTAGGAGTACAAGCGTCTGATAATCAGCCGCTTATTGAGCAGATTTTTCTCAAATCGGAAGATGTCACCGGGGATGAGTTAGAGAGAAAGCTTTATATTACGCGCCGTAGAGTTCATAAAGCTATTCATCAACATAATGAGTCGATGGAAGAGTTTTATGTTTGCTCGCTATCTAGTCGGACAATTGTATACAAAGGTATGGTGCGTTCGGCGGTTTTGGGAGATTTTTATCACGATTTAAAGAATCCCGCTTATAAGAGTAGCTTTGTTGTTTACCATCGTCGTTTTAGTACGAATACATTGCCTAAATGGCCTTTGGCACAACCAATGCGGCTTTTGGGTCATAATGGAGAAATTAATACTCTGTTAGGTAATATCAACTGGATGAAAGCCAGACAGGCAAGTGTGAGCCATCCAGTTTGGAAAGAGCGGTTGGAAGAATTAAAGCCGTTTGTCAGTATGGGAAACAGCGATTCTGCAACTTTAGATAACGTGTTTGAGCTACAGGTGCGTTCCGGGCGCAGTCCTTTGGAAGCTTTGATGATAATGGTTCCGGAAGCTTATAGGAATCAACCTGCTTTAAGTAATTATCCGGAGATTGTAGACTTTTACGAATACTACAGTGGATTACAAGAAGCTTGGGATGGCCCGGCGCTTTTGGTATTTAGTGATGGTAAGACAGTTGGTGCAGCTTTAGACCGCAACGGCTTAAGACCGGCGCGTTACTGTATTACTAAAGACGACTACATTGTGGTTGCTTCAGAAGCTGGTGTAGTTGATTTCCCAGAAGAAAATATTATTGAGAAAGGTCGTTTAGGTCCCGGAGAAGCGATCGCCGTGGATTTACAAAACCACGAGATTCTCAAAAATTGGGAAATTAAGAGTAAAGTTGCCAAGAGTCATCCTTATGGGGAATGGTTGCGACAGCATCGGCGAGAGTTAGGGAATAGGGAACGGGGAATAGGGGACGGGGAACAGCTAAATGGTGTTAATGGCAATGGTGCGAATGGCAATGGACATTCAGCTACTAACAACGGACATTCATCAACAACTAAATCAACAACTAATTCAATAGATAGAAAAGCTTTACTACGGAATCAAATGGCTTTTGGCTATACCACAGAAGATGTGGAAATGATCGTTCAGCCAATGGCAATTGATGCTAAAGAACCGACTTTTTGTATGGGTGATGATATCCCTCTAGCGGTACTTTCAGGAAAACCACATTTACTATATGACTATTTCAAACAGCGGTTTGCTCAAGTAACAAATCCACCTATCGATCCTTTACGGGAAAAATTGGTGATGTC
>JBARZF010000250.1:0-4773 GCA_049649675.1 Rivularia sp. (in: cyanobacteria)
ATCGCTAAAGCCATTTTTCGATTTTGGGTTGATGGTAGAGAAAGTTAAGCAGGAGCAAGAAGAAAAAACCGAACGCTTAACGGTTATTGAAGGTTTACGTAAATACGCTTGCAACCACGTGTTATTAATTGGCCGTCCGGGTTGTGGTAAATCTACGGCGTTGTTGCGGGTGTTGTTGGAAACCTCTCCCCAAACCCCTCTCCTACAAGGCGAGGGGCTTAATTCTCCCCATTCCCTGGCAGATTTGGGAGAAAACGAACAAATTCCCATCCTCGTGGAACTCCGCTTTTACAAAATCTCAATAATCGACTTAATTCGCGACTTCCTCAAACGTCACCAACTAAAGTTAGAAATTAATGAAATAGAAAAATTGCTGTTTGCAGGAAAATTTATTTTATTAATTGATGGTGTAAACGAATTACCATCAGAAGCAGCACGACAAGATTTGCAGAAATTTCGCCAAGATTACCAGCAAACTACTCCGATGATTTTCACAACGCGGGATTTAGGCGTTGGTGGCGATTTAGGAATTGAGAAAAAGCTGCAAATGCAACCTCTCACAGAAACTCAAATGCGGGAATTTGTTTGTGGGTATCTTTCAGAGCAAGGGGAAGAATTGCTCAAGCAGTTGGAAGGGCGTTTGCGGGAGTTGGGAGAAACACCTTTATTATTAATGATGCTTTGTTCGGTGTTTGCGAGTAACCAGAATAAAGTACCTGGTAACTTGGGTTCAGTATTTCGTCACTTTACTGAAATTTACGATAATAAATTCAAACAAGATATTCCGGTAACAGATGAATCTCGCCGTTGGTGGAAACGGTTATTGCAGCATTTAGCTTGGGTGATGACTGATGGCGGAACCTCTCCCCAAACCCCTCTCCTAAAAGGCGAGGGGCTTAATTCTCCTCATTCCCTTGTAGGGAAGGGGGCTGGGGGGTTAGGTTTCTTGAAGACCGAAATTCTCGTTGCTATTCCGATACAGGAAGCAAGAGATATTTTGACAAAGTTTCTCAAAGAGCAGGATTATCATCAGCCGAGAGATGCAGAAGCATGGTTAGATGATTTGCTTAAATATCATTTGATTCAACTTGGTGCAGAAAATCAAATTCAGTTTCGTCATCAACTGCTGCAAGAATATTACGCTGCGGAAAGATTGTTGGAAGAAATTCTGAAGTTGAATGATGATGAATTGCAGTGGGAATATTTGAATTATTTGAAGTGGACGGAAGTTGTAGCGTTGATGTCGGGTTTACTCGAAGATGAAGCTCAGGTTATAAATTTGCTCAGATTAGCTTTAGATGTTGATTGTAGATTCTGTGGAAAGTTAGTAAGGACAATTAAACAGCAGTTTCAGGAACAATCAGTTGAATTTATTTTTCATCAACATAGTATTCCTCTAATTAATAAAATAATTGTTCTTGGAGAAACAAAATCTGATTATGCAATACCTTATTTAATTGCATATTTTGAAGCAGCTTTTGAAGCAGGATATTATTTAGCTCAAAAGTTTGTCATCAAAGCTCTTGAAAATATTGGTAGTGATGCTGCTGTTTATGAATTATTGGCAATAATAGAGGAACATATTATAGATTTACAAAATTTACAGAGAGTATTACAAAATGAGTTCTTTGATATATGCAGTTTTGAACCAAAAATATTAGCTGGGGATGCAGTACAGGCTATATACGAAATATTTAAATTGAATAAGACAACAAATATCATAAATATTTATTTTATTTTTTTAGAATCTGAAAATATTTTACTTCAGTCTCATAGTGCTAATGAATTATTCAATAATAATTTGATTAATATAGATAGCTGTCACGCTCAAGGTATGGCAACTTCAAAAGATGATGCAGGGAATAACAAACGATCGCCTATACCCAAAGGTTTTACTCAAACTGCTTTACCCAAAACCATCATCGACAATTTAAAAGGTACGGGAAGAGTTGTATTTACTTCCTCCACGGGAGAACAATTATCTTGGATTCGCAGCGATCGCACAATGAGCATCTACACATATCATTTCCTAGAAGCTCTACAAGGTGCGGGAAATCAAGCGGGGGATAAGGTAGTTAAAATTTCTCATTTGATGAATTACCTGAGTGACACTGTTCCGTCAACAACACAACAGGAATATAACAAAGAACAAACACCGTTTTTTGATTTCGCTACAGAAGACTTTCCTGTGGCTTTGTTGCTTGGTGGGAAAGGTTTACCGCAACAAGGATATGAAAGCGTGAAAGCAGAAGAAAATATTCGCAGCATCAGCAATCAAGTTAAAGATGGTGTGGGAATAGTTGGCGATGGAAATATTGGTTTTAATATAGGTACAGCAGGAAATATAACTTTTGGTGATATCTCTTCCAAATAAGTTAATTTGAAGCAAAATAAATTCTAAAAGGTTCCGCTAAAATCCCTAATATCCGATCCAATTGCGTAATAAAATATTCTGTTAAATCAATTTTGACTAAATTATCTTCCAATATTATAAATTTCCAGTTAGTACCTGTAGAAACTGCACCATAAATAATTTGCTTTTCCAATCCTTTTCGAGTATTAAAAATTTGAGCAGCAACCATTTGAGCTATGCATTGTCCTAAGCCGATACGGATATCATTATCTTTAGCCTCTACCAATGTTAAAACCGGAGCAGTTACCAATGATTGATTGCTGGATGCGCTCAAGAGAAAATCACAAGCACCAGTTAAGCTTTTAGATTCATCAATATTAAATGTATTACCAGAAAAATAACCGATTTTATTATTAAACCTTCGCCTTACTTCTAATAATATTGGCGTAATAATTAATTCCGAACGAGCTTTTTCCGTACTAATACTTGATGCTAAATCTAAAGTTTCATCTAAAGTTTCTTTCAAACGTTGAGAAGGTTCGATAGCTTCAACTTCACCGAACAAATGAGAAATATCTTCTACCGTTAACTCTAATGCAGTAACAGCTTGGTCTATTGATTTAAAGTCACTGTATGACATAATTTTTTTTAGGAAGGGGAATAGGGAATAGGGAATAGGGAACAGGGAACGGTGACAAGAGGTTATATTAATATTAAGATAAATAATTAACAATTAAAGTATCTCTAATTAACTGGGTTAAATTAAATATAAAACCTCACCCCGCCTCCGGCATCCCTCCTTAGAGGATGTAATAATGCGTCTAATTTAATACTTTACCCGGCGATTGAAATCGCGTCTACACAAGCGAAACCCGCCGTCGCGGGTTATGAATAATTAAATCCACGCAGGTGGATTTTGCCTGTGTAGCAGCGATTTGAATCGCCGGTTTACTTTCCACAAAACCCAAAATCCTAACCAACCGTTTCCAAACTGCGAGATTCAACAACCCGCTTATCTTTAACAACCATTTGAATCGAACGATTTGGGCCAGTTACCAAACCGCGACGCTTGGGTTTTACTTCACCATTATCAACTAAATCTAACTCCAAATTTTTCAAAATCTTTGTCAAAATCAATTTCATTTCAAATTGAGCCAACGCCATACCAATACAGCGTCTCGCACCACCACCAAAAGGAATAAATTCGTAAGGTGAAAACTGTCTTTCTAAAAAACGTTCCGGTTTAAATTTCTTGGGTTCGGGATACAAATCTTCTCTTTGATGAACCGAATAAATGGAACCATATAATAATGTACCCGGTTCAAAATCGTAACCGCACAGCGAAACGGGCGTTTCTACCTTTCGTTGAAATAAAAGTATTGCTACGGGATAAATTCGCAAAGTTTCGCAGTAAACTGCATTTAGATATGGCAGTTTATAAATGCTGTTAAAATCGGGATTTTCATCTAAACCATCAAGTTCTGCTAACAGCTTTTCTCGCACTTCAGGTAACTTATGAATCCAGTACAAAGCCCAAGTTAAAGCAGTTGCCGTAGTTTCATGACCTGCAAATAATAACGTTATTAACTCATCGCGTAATTCTTCATTCGTCATCGCTTCCCCTTGCTCATCCCGCGCTGCTAATAACATACTTAAAACATCAGTACGCGAATCATCTGGGTTTGCACGTCTTTCTTCTATTTCGTCATTCAGCAATTTATAAATTCGTTCCTTTTGACGCAGAAAATTCCCCCAATAACTTTTTGCACCTAAATCTCGTTGCAGAATCGGAAAAATCATAAAAGCTGCATTGATAGGTGAACTTCCCCCAGCCTCTAACATTGAGCCGAGAAGTTTTTCTAATTCAACAGCGCGATCGCCTTCATAAATTCCAAACACAGCCTGCATAATTACCCGCATGGTAATAGCCTGCATCCCGTCTCTCACATCGAAGTTTTTACCAACTTCCCAGCGATTCATCATCTCCGACGTAACTTTATTTATCGTATCGCCATAACAACGCATTCTATCCCCATGAAAAGAAGGCATTAATAATTGACGCTGACGGCGATGTGCATTACCGCTCGCCATAATTACAGAATGCTTACCCATCAACGGTTCAAAAGGTTTGTTTCCTTTAGAAGGAACGCTAAAATCCTTGGTATCGTTAGTTAGTATTTGCTGTAGCGCTTGCGGATTACTAATCATAACTACAGGAGATTTTAATTGTAAAGTGTAAATATCTCCATAACGTTTAGCACAGTTTTCCAACACTGATAAAGGATCGAGGATAAATTTTAGCGTCTGAATTAATGAAGGAGTTTTCGGGCCATTTGGTAGTTTCATAAGCCAATTAATAAATTATCTTTCATTAATGGTAATTATTTTTAAAGTTTTAGACATCGGGAGATGGGGTAGAG
>JBARZF010000251.1:0-16213 GCA_049649675.1 Rivularia sp. (in: cyanobacteria)
GCCTACAAGCGCGAGAATAAGTTTACATTGCCCTTAAATTTCATAAAAATTTCTTCGTGAATAACGTCCGTACCGTTTCTGATACAAAAAGAACTTTCTACAGTCTTCACACCCGTCCAATCAATACGATTTATCGTCGGGTGGTAGAAGAGTTAATGGTAGAAATGCACCTACTTAGTGTAAACGCCGATTTCAAATACAACCCCATTTATGCCTTGGGTGTTGTGACTACTTTTAACCGATTCATGCAGGGTTATAAACCCGACGAAGACAAGGAATCGATTTATAATGCTTTAATCAAGTCTGTGGAAGAAGATCCACAGCAATATAGACAAGATGCTCAACGGTTGGAGGAATTAACTAAAAACATACCGGCAAAAGATTTAGTTGCTAATTTAAGCGAAAAGCGTTTGGGTAATGATTCCGATTTGCAAGCATTATTAGAAAGCATTGCGAATAATCCTTCATTTAAATACAGCCGTTTATTTGCGATTGGTTTATATACTTTATTGGAATCGTCAGATCCAGAAATGGTTAAAGACGAAAAACTCCGCAACGAAGCTTTAAAAACTATTGCAAATAGCTTGAATTTATCTGAAGATAAACTGAGTAAAGATTTAGATTTATATCGCTCAAACTTGGATAAAATGGCTCAAGCTGCAATAGTAATGGCTGATATGGTTGCAGCAGATCGTAAAAGACGCGAGCAACGCGCTCAGAATTCCGAGACTAAAGTTGCACCTCCCTCTCAAGAATGAACCTAAAAATTTTTGATTTTGGATTTTAACAACGGATGTATTTGTTTTGCTCCAAGTTGGTGTGGAGATATTCTTCGCACCAAACTTTCCAAAACGGATTTTAGATTAAAAATAAATCCCTAGCTCAAGTAGGAGATAATCTAAAATACCCAAATCTGAAAATCTTGAATTTAAAGCATAAAATCTGAAATTGGTAAGCTGCTTTATTTAATCTCCCCTCTTACCAATTACCAATTACCAATTACCAATTACCAATTACCCATTACCAATTACCAATTACCCATTACCCATTAGCACCGACAATCTCTCCTCCTGACTTCCATCAATACTAGGTACGGTGAAGTGAAATTTGGAGCCTTTATCTTTACCTGATGATTCTGCCCAAATTTTTCCTCCCCACCCAATAACTATCTGACGACAAATTGCTAATCCTAAACCCGTTCCTCCTGTAGTGCGTCTCAAGGCTCCTTCTTCTTGATAAAAACGGTCAAAAACGATTTCTAAACGATTGGGTTCTATTCCTCTTCCGGTGTCGGCGACTGTAACTTCAACCATCTGATTGCCGTTGCGAGTCGCAATGATTGTAATTTCTCCTTCGGGTGGGGTAAATTTACAAGCGTTATCCATCAGTTTTGCTAGCACTTCGACTAACCAATCACCATCTGCTCTAATCAAAGGTAAATTTTCTGATATTGTTGCGGATACTTTAGGTAAGTCTTCTGTTTTGGTGCGAGCGTTAATTCTGCTGATTGCTAAATCTACGCATTCTTGTAAAGTCAAAGTCTCTGGATGCCATTCTATTCGACCGCTTTCTAAGTTGGAAAGAGTAAGAAAATCTTGAATTAGCTTCCGCATTCTTTCTGAGTCGGAAAGTGCTGTACTCAACATTATCTCACGCAATTCTAAGGGCATATCTGGTTCGGTAGCGAGGCTTTCTAAGCACACCTGAATTGTGGAAAGCGGAGTACGCAGTTCGTGTCCGGTAATCGCTATCAAGTTGCTACGAGTACGTTCTAATGCTTCTAACTGTTGGTTAAAATCTTCTAAATTGGCGTAGGCTTCGGCTTGAATTAAAGCGGCTCCTACGGAGGTGGCGATCGCTGTTACCAAATCTAGTTCTTCAGCTTGCCATTGGTGGGGTTTATCGTCGCAATATTGCAATTCTATGATTCCTAACATTCGCCCCTGAAACCACACGGGTTCCATCAACCACGAACGAATAGAAAAACTTTTGACAAAATCCGCAACTTCTGGAGAATCAGCTACACGAGAGTCTTCAAAAGTATCGGTAACACAAACACCTTCCTCGGTTTCTACTACTTCCTGAAATATCGGATTTTTTTGTAATTCTCTAGTTTGTCCTAAAAGCGATAAAACACCAGAGCTTCGGAATTCGTGTTCGATGATGGCGTTCGTATCGGCACTTTGAGCGCGGTAGATTAAACACCGGCTAGCTGCTAAGTTTTGCCCTAACTCTTGTACCGCTACTTCTAATACTTCTTGCGGATCTAGCGATCGCCGAATTGCCGTACTGATTGAGTTGACTAAACGTTCTTTTCGTGCTTGGGCGGCGATCGAGCGATAAGCTTTGTGTAGTTTATATTGGCTGGCTTGTAAATAGGTAACTAAACGCTGCACGAAAGGATTGGTATCGATGTCACAAGCATATTGGTTTTTATCATCAACTATCTGCTCGCTATAATTATCGCCAATACCAAACCGTTGGCGTGCCTGCTCAATTTTCTCGGTCAATTCCGGACGATAAATAAGTATTTTATCTAGTAACAAGTCGGCAGCTTTGAAACTTACACCCCTTTCAGCCGTCCAAATTCCCTCAAATCTCCTTGCCGTGTCCATATCAAGACTCGGAGTTAATTCTGGGGACATTTCTCTTTTAAGTATGGAAGTCGGATATTCTCGGCAAACTAAGCAAGTAGCATAATTGAAAGCAATCACTACCAAATGCCATTCTTGAGAAAGGGCATCTTTCGGCTCAAAAGCTACTTTTTCATAATATTCGGAACTGCTACTAAAATCTGTTTCTGGTGCAGATAAAACGTATACTTGATTGCTGATTTGCGCCAGTCGTTGATACCGATGAGCTTCTTGACGGTAGAATCTTTCTCTTTGAAAACTAGCAATCACTAACGGCTGCTCCATTGTGGCAGCCAAAACCTGGTCTTCCATCGCGTGGGAGAGCGCTGTTAATGAAGCTTTGAAGTATATTTGGGGCCGCAGGTACGGTAGTGCCTGTAGCAAATCACTCAGCACGGAAGTAGAAATGCTCATGAATGTCGTTAAGGAGCCACAATCTGGATTTAAATCCACGTCACAGCTGCATTGTACAAACTACAAGGCAATCTCAGGACCACCTAAATGTTGCGATTTGTAAACAATATTGACCTAGGCTTTAAAGAACTATGTAAACGATCGCAGTTCTCAAATAGCAGTTAATCGCAGCCGTATGGTAAACAAATAAGATTGAACCCATTCAAATATTCTACCTTGCTGTTGAGTAATATTTCTACAAAAGAATCTATCACTACTTTAAAAATTCTCAGAAACATACTTGTCGAACTGCTATCGGTTTTTTTGTCAAGTGTAAAACGCTCTATATAAAAATCTTCTATCAATAAACATAATTCTTCAAATTGTACAGCTAATTTATCTGCGCCGATTGACTATTACTATAATTTAAAATGTTGTTACCGCTACTTTTATGGTTAAAAATATTTGGCTTATTTTTTATTTATGGCAGCCCAAAATATAATAAATATGTGCTGTAATGTTTTACTAAATGATTTGAACATAAAGTCTATCAAGATAATATTAATATCGTAAAAATGTTTTTAAATAACATATTTATGATGCTCCGATCTATACATATAAATACACAATATCTGTCTAATATTTTTGAGTAAATAATTTATTCATTAATGAATTTTGCAGTAAAACAATTATATACTAGTTAAGCAATCGCACTTAATTATTGATTTTAAAGAATACTATTTAATAGTAGGTCTCTAAATATTCAGTTTCTTGATTCGTCTTCAACTCGCTCAAATATCATAAAATATTTAATAAAATCGTAATTTTAATTTTATTCGCTATCCATCTTAAATTAAGTGCTGAGTGGTATATTATTTATCATATTCTAAAAGGCAATTTATAAAATTAATTTTTAACTAATTATATATTTAAATCAATAGCAAAAATTATATATACACAAACATTCTAAGTATATTGCATCAAGTTTATGTTTCATGTAATATTACTTTGTCTGTATTTCAAGATAGTTTAAGCAGTATTAAACAGTTTTGAAGTAATGCTTAGAGACATATGCTTATTTCATCAAAACTAAGTCGGGAGTGAATATTCTTTATCGGCTTAATTTTCGCGAAATAATCGGCAATGCTAGCAACAAATATTTAAATACTCGTGCATAGACTCCAAAGTATTTAACTTTAATTGCGGCTAAAATTTTCTGTCCTGCTTTATTATTAATGTAGATGCAGCAATTTAAGCGGTGCAGCAATCCTGCATTAAGGCAAAACAAGGCATAGCATAGCTACCCCGTCAGAATAACGGTTATCAATTTTCTATTGATTTAGAAAAAATAGAGAAATTAGGACTTATGCGAGGTTAATATGCTTTACTTCCCACAAAATTGGTGAAACATGAGAATTGCTCAAATTTCTCCTTTATGGGAGCGCGTTCCTCCCTTTCGCTACGGCGGAATAGAATTAGTTGTCAAACTTCTCACGGACGAATTAGTTCGGCGAGGTCATCAAGTAACTTTGTTTGCTTCTGGTGACTCGATTACACACGCAAAGTTGCACTCAATTCACGATAAAGCTTTACGGCTCGACTCTTCTATTCAAGAGCCGGATATTTACCATCAAATGATTCTCGCTGATGTTTATCAAGAAGCATACGCCGATTTTGATATCATTCATTCCCACATTGGTTATGCAGCTCTTCCCTACAGCGGTTTCGTCAAAACACCCACCGTGCATACGCTCCACGGAGCATTTTCATCCGATATCATCAAAATACATCGGCGTTTTAGCGAGCAGCCTTTAATTAGTATTTCCTCTTCGCAGCGAGAACCTTGCCTGGACTTAAATTACGTCCACACGGTTTATAACGGAATTGATACGGTTGTTTATCCCTTCTATTCTCAACCCGTGCAGCCTGCTTATCTAGCTTTTATAGGTAGAATTTCGCCGCAAAAAGGAGCGGTAGAAGCAATTCAAATTGCTCGTGCTACTGGTTTAACTTTGAAAATGGCTGGCAAGGTTGATGTAGTAGACATGGATTACTTTCGAGAGAAAGTAGAACCCTTAGTTGATGGCGAACAGGTTCAGTACCTTGGGGAGATTTCCCATGACGATAAGGTAAGACTCTTAGGTGAAGCAACGGCAACATTGTTTCCGATCGCTTGGCGAGAGCCTTTTGGTTTAGTAATGATTGAGTCTATGGCTGCTGGTACCCCTGTAATCGCCATGAATTTGGGTGCCGTACCAGAAGTTATTGTTGATGGAAAAACGGGTTTTGTTTGCGACTCTGTAGACAAAATGATTGAGATGGTTCCAAAAGTTACAAAATTAGACCGTCAAACTTGTCGGGAGTACGTTGTCAGTCGATTTAGTGTGGAATCGATGACTGATGGGTATGAAAAAGCTTACTCGATGATTTTGAATTCTACTCAATCTACATAAACTCTAAACTTTAAAGTTTAATTGTTTTCTAGTACAACTCTGACATTACTAGCTTTTGCAGCTAAAGTATAAAATTTTATTACAGAAGTCTGCCTATAGGTAGACTTTTTCACTGTAATATAGCTTATTAAAGCAAGTTGAAAATATCAAAGTCTAAAAAAATATCAATAGGTATTTAAGTTTACAAGTATATTCTAGGAATTTTTAATAGCATTATTTTATAGTACTTATGGTTAAAGTATTAAATAACGATTGTAGTTTAGGCAATATCGAAATAGATACTTTTTTACAAATACTAAAATACTAGAAAAAATCAATTTTTAATAATTTGGAATTAAGTTAGCTTTTTATGGTATATATAAAAAAATGCATTGTTTTTCTCTGGTGAAGATAAAAAATAATGCTTATAGGTATGGTTATATTTGATTTACGTATATATATAAATATAGATAAGAATTATATAATGTGTTTAAATAATTTCCGGTAATAGTTAATAGATAAAATATACAAAGGCTGCTTGCTGTATTAGTGTTAGCAACAGTCTGGCATAGTTATCGTACCTTTATTTTTGAGAAAAAGAGCGCTTTCAAAAAAAATAAGTACAAATTAACCAGCGTTGATAGTTGATATTATTCAATAAGCATATTGCTGTAATGAATACTTTTTTAAATATACAGATTTATAAAGATTTTATATATCGGCTCTGCCATGCGTTCCCTTGCCGATCTGTACGCGACAAATGTTTTAACTCAATGGCTCAAACGAGTTTTAATTAGCGTCTGTTTTTCAGATTGACGTATTCGTACAAATAAAGTATACATTTACACCCGCACACGGAATTTTTGCTAATGACACCGGATACCCTGATGACACCGGACAAAATCACACTAGACGGAAAAACTTTTGTACCTGCCGACCAAATCCCCATCCCAGAATGGCCTTGCGTTCTCAGCGAAAGACCACAGGCATCGTTAACAATTAAAGACGATGACCTATTTTTAGTTACGGACACTTTGGGTAATATCGCTGGTTGCTCGCTTAACGATATTAATCCCAGCATGGGGCTGTTTTGCTGCGATACGCGCTTTTTAAGTCGGTTGGATTTCCAAATTGAAGGGCGATCGCCAATATTGTTGAGCAGTACTGCGGATAAAGGGTTCTCGCTTTCGGTGTTGTGTACGAATCCCAGAATTGAAGATCGTCTGCAAGCGGATACTGTAGGGATTCGCAGGGAACTAGTACTTAACGGTGCCTTATTTGAAGAGATAGAAGTTTCTAACTACAGTACGACTACTGTTAGTTTTGAATTAAGTATTAGCTTTGACGCGGATTACGTCGATCTATTTGAAGTCAGGGGTTTCAGTAGGGATGAACGCGGTAGGTTACTGCGTTTAGTGCAGCCGCAATCAGAAGAAGCGATGAATAACGAAGGAGTCGCATCATCACAAGATGAAAATGGAAGGGCGAATGAAGTTGCTTTAACCCTTGCTTATCAAGGTTTGGATAACTGGATCATGGAATCGCGCATCCATTTCCAGCATCGGCAGCCAGATTATTTTAAAGGTTATACCGCTGTTTGGCAGTTGGAATTAGCCAGTCACGAAACCCAAAAGCTGGGTTATCGGATTAATATGTTTACGAATAACAAGCCCACCTCTAGGGTTAGCGCTCCTGTAACTTTGGTTCAGGCAAGATCCGCCGAGATGATGGAGGAACAAAATTGGGTACAAAAGATTACTCAAATTCGCTCGGATAAAGGTACTTTTAATCGAGTTATCGAGCGCGGCGAACAAGATATGTATTTGTTGCGTCAGTCTTTTGGCAAGTCGATGACTGTTTCGGCTGGAGTACCGTGGTTTTCAACTTTGTTTGGTAGGGATTCATTGATTACCGCTTACCAAAGCTTGATGTTAAATCCGGAAATCGCTAAAGAGACTTTAGGTTTACTGGCTCGCTACCAAGGTAAAGTAGAGGACGAATGGCGTGAAGAAGAACCCGGTAAAATTCTTCACGAGTTGCGCTTCGGAGAATTAGCCCGTACTCAAGAAATTCCCCATACACCTTACTACGGTACAGTTGATGCTACCCCTTTGTGGTTAATGCTTTATGCTGAGTACTTCGCATGGACTCATGATGGAGACACTTTAGAGCAACTTTGGCCAAATGCTTTAGCCGCAATGGATTGGATTGACCGTAATTTAAAAGAAACGGGCTACCTCAGCTACATTCGTAAATCCAAGCGTGGTTTACTTAACCAAGGTTGGAAAGATTCTGGTGACTGTATTGTAGATCGTAAAGGGGAATTGGCGAGCGGTGCGATTACTCTTTGTGAAGTGCAGGGCTATGTTTATTCGGCAAAAATGCGTCTAGCAGAAATTGCTCGGATGAAAAAGCGACTCGATTTAGCAGATCGTTGGCAAGAAGATGCTAAAAATTTAAAAGCTCGTTTTAATCGAGATTTTTGGATTGAAGACCAAGATTTCTGTGCTTTGTCTTTAGATGGTGAAGGCTCTCAAGTAGACAGCATTAGCTCTAACCCAGGTCACTGCTTGCAGTTGGGTATTTTTACTCCTGAAAATGCTTATAGCGTTGCCGAAAGATTGCGGGCACCCGATATGTTTAATGGTTGGGGTATCCGTACTTTAAGCAGTTTGTCTCCAGCCTATAATCCAATGGGCTATCACATTGGTTCGGTATGGCCTCACGATAATGCTATTATCGCTATGGGATTGCGATCGCTTGGATTAGTCGATCAAGCTTTGGAAATTTTCCAAGGTTTATTTGACATGACTTCCATGCAGCCCTATCAACGTCCGCCAGAACTATTTTGCGGTTACGAGCGTCACGGTGATGAAGCTCCTGTAAGGTATCCCGTAGCTTGTACTCCCCAAGCTTGGGCAACTGGTTCTATTTTCCAGTTGTTGCAAATGATGGTTAACTTAGTTCCCGATGCGCCAAACAATTGCTTGAGAATTATCGATCCGGCATTACCAGAGTCGATAAATAGTCTTTCTCTTCATAACTTAAGAGTTGGTGCGACAATTCTCGATCTAGAATTTGAGCGTTCTGGCAGTACTACAGCTTGTCGTGTTGCCAAGAAACGTGGAAACCTCAGAGTTGTCATCGAAGCATAAAGCATAATTCCTTCACAAAATTTTGCTGAATCTAGACAACATAAATTGTAGATATTTAAATGTAGAGACGCGTATAGTATCGCGTCTCTACAAAATTTTTCATAAATAACAAACCAGTTATTAACCAGATAATTAATAATTCGTTTGGGCGAAAGCAGTTCGTAATTAAAAACTGCATTTTAATCAATTACCAATTACCAGTTACCAATTACCAATTACCAATTAAGCTTCTTCGGAACTATCAGCTTTTCTTCCTGGAGATGATTCATAAAGAGCATCAAGCTGTTGGCGAGCATCTTCAACATTAATCGAACGCATTACCAACAGTGGTTCTTTAACGATATTGCCAGAATTATCTAGAAGTTCTGGATGGGGTACAAACTGTCTTCTTGTATATAGCGAATAATTACCTTGATTTCCTCTAACACCTCCTCGATCCATCTTTGAGAATCGCGCCGGATAATTTGCTTGTCTATCAAAACTAAACATGATTAAATTGCGAATCAAATTGGCAACGGCGATAAAAGCGAGAGTAGTAAAAGCGAGAATGTAAAGCAGTTGTAACAGCATCTTCGTTTTCCTTATGGGGCAGCAAGTTTTTAAACGTTCATTTCAATTGGGCTTATCAACACCGTTCGCTCCTAGCTACAATGTATAAATTGCTTTCACGGTATGAGTAAGACCATAGTTAATTCAACTAAAACAGACTATACAAAAATATTTTTTTTGTAGCATTAAATACATTTTCTCTTAAACATCATTAATTTTAAAGAAGTTAAGAAAAAATATTTATGATTTTATTATTAGTGTTGGTTTTGTGAATCCCGTCCAGAGCGGAATCGCATTGCAACATTCCAACACTCTGTAACTAACTTATGCCAAGGCATAAGCGTTGCCATATCAATCCCTACCTTTCCTTCAGCGACTCTAAACAACATTTTGGCTGCTTTCACTTCATCAGCGGCAACTTTTACTCGCGTCAACAGGTCAGATTGATCCTGCTCATCCAAAAATGATAGATGCTCTGTTTCTAGCAAGGTTTGCGATCGAGCAAACCAGTACTCAAAGTCTTCCAACAATGGCTGCAAGACTGTCTTCAGTAACTCTGGCTCTGGTAAATTAGAGTCTCGCATAAATGAGAAGAGAAATTCAATTTTTATTACTAATATTAACGTTCTTTAATATTCTTAACATTTTAAGCAGTATGTTTCCAGAGCGAAAACCTTAAAACAATCTGTAAGTTTTATTACACTTTGCTTATTATATATATTAACTTTGTAATTTGTACATATCCAAAAGACGTAATATTCAACCTTTGAGGTAGATATAGCTTGTTTTTTCAAAAAATATGTAAATACTGTTAACAACATTCGACCGTGGGTGATGCAGTCTACCGCGAGGTCGTTAATATAGATGGAGTTCCACAATATATCAAATAATTACTTCGTCAATGGTTAAACAGCCAATATCGCCTCCCGACTCTCATAATCTTTCAGTTGAACCGGAAAAAATTAATCTACCGCGTACCAGCGAATCTGAGGAATTAAAAAAAATTCGCCATACGACTTCTCATATCATGGCAATGGCGGTACAGAAGCTGTTCCCAAAGGCGCAAGTCACAATTGGTCCCTGGATTGAAAACGGTTTCTACTACGACTTTGAAAATTCAGAACCTTTTACAGAGAAGGATTTGAAAGCCATCTACAAGCAGATGGTGAAAATAATTAATCGTAAATTACCAGTTAGAAGAGAAGAAGTTAGCCGCGAAGAAGCCGAACGTCGAATCAAAGAAATTAACGAACCTTATAAGTTAGAAGTCTTAGAAGATATTAAAGAAGAACCGATAACAATCTACCATTTGGGGGATGAATGGTGGGATTTATGTGCGGGGCCTCATTTAGAAAATACCAGCGAATTAACGCCCAAAGCGATTGAGTTAGAAAGTGTTGCTGGTGCTTATTGGCGTGGAGATGAAAATAAAGCACAATTGCAGCGTATTTATGGTACTGCTTGGGAAAATCCAGAGCAGCTAGCAGAATACAAGCGGCGTAAAGAAGAAGCAATGCGCCGCGACCATCGTAAATTAGGTAAAGAATTAGGATTATTTATATTTTCCGATTTGGTAGGGCCTGGTTTACCACTGTGGACTCCCAAAGGTACTTTATTAAGAACTTTACTGGAAGATTTTCTTAAACAAGAACAGTTGAAGCGGGGTTATTTACCCGTGGTAACACCTCACATTGCCAAAGTTGATTTATTTAAAACTTCGGGACATTGGCAAAAATATAAAGAAGATATGTTCCCTTTGATGGCGGAAAATGAGGAAGCGAAAAACCAAGAAGAAGGCTTTGTAATGAAGCCGATGAATTGTCCGTTTCATATTCAAATATACGACAACGAACTGCGTTCCTATCGAGAATTACCAATACGTTTGGCTGAATTTGGTACAGTTTACCGCTACGAACAATCTGGTGAATTAGGCGGTTTAACAAGAGTAAGGGGTTTTACGGTAGATGATTCTCATCTGTTTGTAACTCCCGAACAGCTAGATGAGGAATTCATCAATGTTGTAGATTTGATTTTATCGGTATTCAACAAACTGCAACTAAAGAATTTTAAAGCCAGATTAAGTTTTCGCGACCCAGAAAACAAAGAAAAATATATCGGTTCTGATGAAGCATGGGAAAAAGCTCAAGGTGCCATCCGTCGTGCCGTAGAAAAGTTAGGAATCGAACACTTTGAGGGAATAGGAGAAGCTGCTTTTTACGGCCCCAAATTAGATTTTATTTTTCAAGATGCGCTGCAAAGAGAATGGCAATTAGGAACCGTACAGGTAGACTATAACTTACCCGAACGCTTCAAATTAGAATACGTTGCTGAAGATGGTTCTCGTCAACGTCCGGTAATGATTCATCGTGCGCCCTTTGGTTCTTTAGAACGATTAATTGGTATTTTAATAGAAGAATATGCGGGTGATTTTCCTTTATGGTTAGCACCAGTACAAGCAAGGTTATTACCAGTTACAGAAGTGCAATTAGATTTCGCTAAAGATGTCGTCGCCAAAATGAAAATGTTAGGTATTCGTGCGGAGGTTGATACTAGTGGCGACAGACTTGGTAAACTAATACGTAATGCCGAAAAGCAGAAAATTCCCGTAATGGCTGTAGTGGGACAAAAAGAAGTAGAATCTAATACTTTAAGTATTCGTACCCGTGCTTCCGGAGATTTAGGAACCATGTCCGTATCCGAAGTACTGGACAATATGAAGAATGCTATTACCAATTACAGCAACTTTTAGGAGAGAATAGAAGTGGGCATTAGCCCACTCGCTATTACCGAATTTATATAAATACCCAAGAAATAACATTATGAGTACTCCAAAGGAAAGCATCCAATCTATTTTGAAGCAGTTACCGGATAATTGTTCTGTGGAAGATATTCAATATCATTTGTATGTGAGCGAAAAAGTGCGACGTAGCATAGAAGTAGCCGATACTAGAGGAACAAGGACACACAATGAGGCCAAAGAACGTTTAAGCAAATGGCTTATCAAGTAGTATGGTCACCTAAAGCTTTAGATGATGTAGAAGCGATCGCCATATATATCTCTCGTGATTCTGCTTCCTATGCCGCTGCGGTAGTCAAGAAAATACTTGATTTAACTCGCAGTTTGAATCACTGTCCTACTGCTGGTGAAGTTGTGCCAGAATTCGATGACGATAATGTCAGACAACAGTTTGCTTATATGTATCGAATTATCTACCGTATCAAAGGTCAGACGGTTACTGTTGCCACAGTAACTTACAAGAAGAGGCTATTGGAGGAATTTGGCAAAGACTAATACATTCATCTAAAGAACAACTTTTAGTTAAGTAAAAACTCGGCTTATTTCTACAGCCGGGTTTTTCTATGAAAGGGTTAGTTGTTAGTTGTTAGTGGTTAGTGGTTAGTTTGTAGGGTGTGTGACGCGGCTAATAAACTATCTACGAAGTTATAAGTTAGATAAGCGCGTCACGCACCATCCGACGTGCAAATTAACAATTGTATGATGCGTCATATTGAATCCGTTAGTATCGGAATTATATGTTTTTTCAACGCAAAGTTACGCTGAGGGAAGCGCAAAGGGACGCAGAGTTTTTATTTATATCTTGAATAATTGCAATACAAACAGAAAATTTATCATACTTTGCACCTGAGAACGAATTTTAAAAACAATTATTAATTATTCGGCTGTGTTCATACCCGCCAAGGGTTGCAAACCCCCGGCTAATAGCAGAAGTCCATTGAAATGGACTAAATGTATAATCAATAAAATTTGTAATATTTTTTAATATCTATTTGTTATTCAGTATTTATGCTTAAGGTGAAAGATATCACCTGCGTGATGCTTTAATAATTATTCTACGTGAATTAAATCTTTTTTAAATAATATTCCTTTATCTCCTCTGTACCTCTATCCTCTGCGTTTTAAGCTTCTCTGCGGTTTTATTATCAGTAATTCTTCAGCAAAGAGAATAATTGCATAACTCGGAAAACTCCAGAAATATATAAATATAGCCGTAGCAAAAATTACTTAAAGTGAAATCATAGGTCATGAGTAAAAATCATCACTATGTTCGAGATTTAACACATCGCGCCTTTGCTGTATTTTTAACTGTATTTTTGATTTCCGATGTGGGGAGAGTATATGCTTCTAGGAATTTAGAAATTATTGCTCAACAGAAAGAAACGCAAGCGGATGCAATACGTGCAGAGGCAGATAAGTTAACACAAGAAGGATTACAGTTATTCAAACAAGGAAGTAAGGAATCACTCCTAGCAGCTAAGAATAAATTAGAAGCAGCGCTCGTTTTATGGCAGAAACTGGGGGATAAGAAGTGGCAAGCTTTTACTCTTTTAAATATTGGTCGAGTCTACGACAATTTAGGAGAAAAGCAGAAGGCGCTGCAATTATACAACCAAGCTTTACCTTTATTTCGTGCAGTGGGAGACAGGCGTGGAGAAGCCATTACACTCAATAATATTGGTCTAGTCTACTCGGATTTAGGAGAAAAACAGAAAGCTCTGCAATTTTACAACCAAGCTTTACCTTTATCTCGTGCGGTGGGAGACAAGGCTGGAGAAGCCACTATACTCACTAGTATTGGTGGAGTCTACTCGGATTTAGGAGAAAAGCAGAAAGCTCTGCAATTTTACAACCAAGCTTTACCATTGAGACGTGCAGTGGGAGACAGAGTTGGAGAAGCCATTACACTCAATAATATTGCTTTCGTCTACTCACATTTAGAAAAATTGCAGAAGGCACTGCGATTCTACAACCAAGCTTTATCATTGAGACGTGCGGTGGGAGACAGGAGTGGAGAAGCCACTACACTCAATAATATTGGTCTTGTCTACAACTCCCTAGAAGAAAAGCAGAAGGCACTGCAATTCTACGACCAAGCATTATCATTAATACGTGTGGTGGGAGACAGGCGTAAAGAAGCCCATACACTCAATAATATTGGTTTCGTCTACTTCCATTTAGGAGAAAAGCACAAAGCGCTACAATTCTACGACCAAGCATTACCTTTATATCGTGCGGTGGGAGACAGGCATGGAGAAGCCGCTACCCTGGGAAATCTTGCTGACTTGGAACGAAAACAAGGCAATTTACAAGCATCGCTCAACCACATCCGCATGGCGATCGCCATTATCGAAGATTTACGCGGTACCTACACCAACCAAGACTTAAAAACCACCTACTTCGCTACAGTTCAAGATTACTACAAATTCTACATCGACCTATTGATGGAACAACACAAAAAAAACCCATCAAAAGGATACGATACTATAGCACTAAACATTTCCGAACGTTCCCGCGCTCGTGGTTTAATCGAATTATTAGCTCAAGCTAACGCTAAACTCAGCAAAAATGTTAATCCCAAATTCATTGCAGAAGAAAAAGAATTACAGCTTAAGCGTCAAGCTCAAGAAAAAATCCTCGTTAAATTAATTAATCAAAAGCAACCACCGAAAGACACAATTAAACAAACCGAAGCCGAAATTCAAAATATCATTAACCAACAAAAACAACTCAAAGCCAAAATCCGCGCTCAAAATCCAGAAAGGGATAAATTAACTAATCCCGAACCTTTAAAATTACCTGAAATTCAACAGCAATTAGATAAGGATACCGTTTTACTACAATATTCCTTGGGTGAGGAACGCAGTTATTTATGGTTAGTTACACCAACTTCTTTAAATAGCTACGAATTACCAAAAGGTGAGGAAATTGAGGAAATTGCTAATAGATTTCACAGTGGATTAGCAAGCCGTAATTTACAGATTGATTCAGCAAAAAAACTCAGCAAAATTATCCTTGCACCTGTTAAAAACAAATTAGCTGGGAAAAGATTGGTTATAGTTGCTGATGGTGTTTTACAACAGATTCCTTTTGCAGCGTTGCATGACCTAACCCCCCAACCCCCTTCCCTGCAAGGGAATGGGGAGAAAGATCAACTCCCCACTCCTCGCAGGAGAGGGGCTGGGGGAGAGGTCAGAGGGGGAATTAATGCCGAACCTAAACCGGGGGTAGATATTAATAATACAAATTATCAACCTTTGATGCTCAATCACGAAATTGTGAATTTACCTTCAGCATCAACTATTGCTATCCAAAGAGAAAAAATCGCCAAACGTAATATTGCACCTAAAAAAATCGCGATTCTTGCAGATCCAGTATATAGTTCCAATGACAAACGAGTTACGGGTAAAGAAGAAACTATTGGCCCCGAACTTGATTTAGAACGTTCTGCTCTAAAACGCTCCGCGAAAAGTCTTAATCGTGAAGGTTGGAGTCAATTACCAAATACTTTAATAGAAGCCCAAGAAATACTAAAACTCGTTCCCTCTAGCAATAGCCTACAAGCATTTAATTTCGATGCTAACTATAAATGGGCAACAAGTAAAAACCTCAATCAATACCAAATTTTACATTTTGCTACTCACGGTTTTGTTAATCCCGATCGTCCGGAATTATCGGGAATTGTTTTATCTTTAGTTAATAAAAATGGTCAACAAATCCCTGGTTATTTACGATTAGCTGATTTATTTGAACAAGATTATCCAGCGGAATTAATTGTATTAAGTGCTTGCGAAACTGGACTTGGAAAAAATGTCAGCGGTGAAGGTTTAGTAGGATTGACAAGAGGATTGATGTATGCAGGTGCGGCGAGAGTTGCGCTGTCGTTGTGGCAGGTTGACGATAAAGGTACGTCGGTATTGATGCAAGAATTTTATAAACAGATGTTGCAGGAAAATCTAACTCCTAGCGAAGCGTTACGGGCTGCACAGCGTAAGTTATGGGCTAATCCAGACTGGCGCAATCCTTACTATTGGGCGGCTTTTACTTTGCAAGGTGAGTGGAATTAACCGGGGTAATTTTGGATTTTAGATTTTGGATTTTAGATTAGTCTCAGATGGTGCGTGACGCGATTTTTTAAGTTGTAACTACGCAGATAATTTATTAAGCGCGTCACACACCCTACAAAATATTATCAACTAATAAATAACCAAAATTAATGGGGGTGACGATTGCGTCACCCCCACCAAGTCTTTT
>JBARZF010000252.1:0-27458 GCA_049649675.1 Rivularia sp. (in: cyanobacteria)
ATGGTATCCGGCTGGCATTTTATACACTAATAGTATTAAGCAACTGCTTGTAGCACGGGTGGGCACCCTTAGTTTTGAATTTCTATGAAAATTTCCTTAGAGCGTTTATCTTGTACTTTACTTACTACCTCGTGTTTATTAGGACTCACAGGAGCATCGGTTCCTGCCACGAAGGTTTCTGATGTTGAACTGAAAATTGGGATTGTGCAGCGATTTGCGTCAGATCCCGATGATGAGTTGATACTCGAACCCACCGAAGGCGATAAATTAAAGTTAACTTTTACTTCGGATAAAAGGCCGCAAACCGTGGTGACTACCCAGCCTGTAAAAATACAGACGGCGATGCAGCCTTTAACGCAGCCCGTACTTGATGAGCGGCTGGTTTTAGGAACATTCCGTACTTTTGAAACAGCGGAAGACAGCGCCGAAATGTGGCGTAAGAAAGGGATAGAAGTAGAAATTGCTCAACCCGAACGCTGGCAGGTGTGGGCTAAAAGAGAGGTTTATAATACACCTTTATTGCGACGTTTGTTACTGAAAAGCGTCAAAGCCTCCGGTAAAAAAACAGCATATGTTGATAGTAAAGTTTTACGGCGGGTACCCCAAGCAAGTTGGGTAATAAATGGATATCGCTACAATCGAAACTATTTAAAAATTAGTAGCGATAAAAATTTAATTAAAGTAAATAATAAAAGCGGAGAATCCAAATCCAAACGTGTTTATGCTGGAAGGCTGCAATTACAGCCTAATGCTTACGGTACCTATTCCTTGGTAAATGATGTACCATTAGAAACATACTTACGTGGAGTAGTGCCTTATGAAATTGGTGCGAACGCTCCCAAAGCAGCGATGGAAGCGCAGACGATTATTGCTCGTACCTACGCTCTGAGAAATTTACGTAGATTTGAGGTGGATGATTATGAATTATGTGCCGATACTCACTGTCAAGTTTATTATGGAGTCCAAGGAGCTACAGAAAAAACAGATCGGGCGATCGCCACAACCAGGGGTATGGTACTAACTTATAAAAATATGTTGGTAGACGCGCTGTATTCTTCGACAACAGGTGGTGTTACCGCTTCCTTTACCAGCGTTTGGAATGGGGAAAATCGTCCTTATTTAAAGCCAGTAGTAGATACACCGAAGGAATTTTGGAATTTATCTCAACAAAGCTTGGCAGATGAAAAGAATTTTCGTTTGTTCATGAGCTTGAATAAAGGATTTAACGAAAGCGAGCAAAAATGGTTCCGCTGGCGTAGAGAAAGCAGTTTAGAAAATATCACCAAGGGATTGCAGAAATTTTTAAAAGTTAAAAATAGCCCCTTTGCTAAATTCAAAACTGTCAAAGATATTCAAGTAGTCGAACGCAGTAAAGGTGGAAGAATCCTTAAGCTAGCCGTTGAAACAGATATCGGCACTTTTTATCTATATAAAGACGAAGTTCGTAGCGCTTTCTTTGCACCTAGAAGCACCTTGTTTTACCTAAAAGCACTCAACAAAGGAAAACCCGGAATTTGGGGCTATGAATTCGTTGGTGGCGGATTGGGGCATGGAGTTGGTTTGAGTCAAATCGGCGCGATGAATCTAGCCAATCTAGGCTGGAAAAATGGAGAAATTCTCAAATTCTACTATCCCGGTACTCAGATTCAGATGCTCAGTAATGCGGTGAAGGTTGGGAAGAAATAAGGAATGGGGCATTGGGCATGGGGAATAGTTAGGAGTTAGGAGTTAGGAGTTAGGAGTAGTAGTACTTTCCCATTACCAATCCCCGATGCCCAATCCCCGATGCCCAATCCCCAATTCCCAATCCCCAATTCCCAATCCCCGATGCCCATACATATATAAAAAAGCAGCCACTGCGTCTCGGGGAACATTTTCCCGATACAGTGCTGCTTTCAAAGAAATACTTAACAGATGAAGTTAACTCTGTGATTTGTGAAAAGAGTTGTCTTTATTCTTAGTAAAGTTCTTCTTCTTTATGGGTTTCGATGGTGCAGTCAGAAGTTGGGTAAGCGACGCAAGTCAATACATATCCACCTTCCATCTGATCGTCATCCAAGAAAGACTGATCGGACTGATCTACGGAGCCAGCGGTAATCTTACCAGCGCAGGTGGAACAAGCACCAGCACGGCAGGAGTAAGGTAGATCTAAACCAGCTTCTTCAGCTGCGTCTAAAATATAAGTATCGTCATCACAGTCGATAGTTTGGTTTAAACCTTCGGCTTCGCTCTTGAGTGTGACTTTGAATGTTGGCATTTTGTAAATCCTCTCTTTTTTGCAAACGGCAGTATAAGTTATCCTCAAGCAAACCATGCGGCTGCTCCTAAAGGAATAGCCGTTTTTTTTAAATTTGCTTCAATTCTGATACTACGAGAAAAATCGGACTTTGTTACTAGTTTTTTGTCTCGATTAGTAATGAAATAAGTACAGGCTATATAGATAAGTTATACTTATGCTTTTTGGCTGGTTTTGGCAAGCCTATTAAATATTTTTATATACACGAACAATTTTTATCGTTTTGTAAATCAGTTATCAGGTAGATTTAAAGGATTAATGATATATCTAATAGATTTACTTGATAAAGACTGATGTCAAAAGCTTTCGGTATTAATGTATAATCCTGTGACGGTTTGGGCTGTTGAGGATTTTAAAAGTGCGGGTAGGCTTAATTGGTACTGGTTATGCGGCAAAATTAAGGGCGCAGACGCTTTTAAACGATGAAAGGGCTGAATTAATTGCTGTTGTGGGAGGAAATACGCTTTCAAAAACCGAAGCCTTTGCGAACGATTTTCAGTGTAAGGTATTAGATTCTCCACAGCAGTTGATAGAAGAAGATATTGAGTTGGTAATAGTTAGCAATGTTAATAGCGAACACGGTGCTGTAGCGCGTGCAGCTTTGGAAGCCGATAAACACGTTGTAATCGAATATCCTCTAAGTTTGGATTTAGTGGAAGCATCGGAATTGATAAATTTGGCGAAGTTAAAAAATAAACTGCTTCATGTAGAGCATATTGAACTTTTAGGTGGTTTGCATCAAGCTTTAAAACAACATTTAGATAAAGTCGGCGAAGTTTTTTACGTGCGCTACAGCACTATTAAGCCAGAAAATCCCGCACCTCGTAAGTGGACTTACAGTCATAATTTGTTTGGTTTTCCTTTGATGGGTGCTATTTCAAGATTGCATCGATTAACTAATTTATTCGGTGAAGTGATGACTGTTAATTGTCACAATCGATTTTGGGAAACGGAAGTAGAGTTTTACCAATCTTGTTTTTGCACAACTCAACTTAACTTTACCAGCGGACTTTTAGCTGAAGTTGTATACGCTAAAGGTGAAACCATGTGGGAAGCGGAACGAAAATTTGAAGTGCATGGTGAAAATGGAGGATTGATTTTTAATTCTCAGGAAGGATTTTTGATTAATTCACAACAAACAACACCCATAGAAGTTGCTAGCCGTCGCGGTTTATTTGCTAAAGATACAGCTATGGTTTTAGATTATCTTTTCGATGGAACTCCTTTATATGTAACTGCTTATGAAAGTTTGTATGCCCTCAAGGTTGCGGATGCTGCAAGACGCTCGGCTGAAATGGGAATTACCATCACGGTTTAGGAGATTTTGGATTTTAGATTTTGGATTTTAGATTGAAGAGTTAGGAGTTAGGAGTTAGGAGTTGTAAAAGCATCTGTAGTGGGAGCATCTTGCTCCCTAATTTTTTCAAAATTACCAATTACCAATTACCAATTACCAATTACCAATTACCAATTACCAATTACCAATTACCAATTACCAATTACCAATTACCAATTACCAATCCCCTATCCCCAATCCCTAATTACCAATTCATAAATTCTTGATTATTGAGCATTTATCTTCATTGACGCTTCACTAAAATCTTACATAATACTACTAAGTGTTTTATTCTTCTTTTATGTTATAAAAAAGACGTGTAGTGTTGAGGAATGCGTTATGAAATCGTTAGTAAGAGTAGGAGCAATAGCTACGTTAAATTTGCTTTGCTGCTCAAGTTTCGCCCAAGCAGTCGATGCTACAAATAAGATCGAAGTACAATCTAATATTTCTCAACAGAATGTATTAAAAAGTACTTTAGCTCAAAATGTAACACCTGGCAGCTTAAAGAATCGATTGCAATCAACTGCGACAAATACTGAATTTGCGAATTTTCTACCAAAAGATGCACCATTGGTAGCAATGGCTGATACGTCTTCAGCAACTTGGAGAAAAGCTGGAAATTTTCAATTGTTTCAAGCGGCTTGGAATGGAATCTCTTTCTTAATACCACCGCAAATAAAAACTGGATATGCAACAGATATTGAACCTTGGTTGGGGGAGCAAGTAGCCTTTGCATTTTTACCAAAACTTGGTTCTTCTCAAGTCACTGTAAATTCAAATTTTGTTACTTTGGTTCCAGTAAAAGACGAAGTTGCTTTGGAAAGATTTTTAAATAAACTTAAAGCTGGTGGAAATTTGAACCAGCGACAGTATAAGGGAATTACGATTTTAGAAACGAAAACAGGTTCTTCCTCGCAAGATAATACAATACCCCCAGTTCCTAAGTCTCCTATAAATAAAGCTATTAAACCAAATATTTTAAAAAAACCTACTTTAAAAAAACAAAATTTAAGAAATAAAACTAATTTAGTTATAGGTATTTTACCGGGACATTTAGCAATTGGTTATTCAAATAAATCAATTGAGAGGGTTATTAATACTAGCAGACAGAAAGCTGCAACTTTAGCACAAAGTTCTCAGTTTCAGAAAACAATTAGACAACCCCAAACAGGTAAACCGCTGTTTGCAATGTATCAAGATCCATCTGCCTATCTTAATTTTGCTAAAGAAATAATTAAAGATCCTAGTTTAGGTTTACCTACTGTTGATTTAGATAGTATTCTTTCTTCAGAACAACTGAAACAATATCAAAGCATCGGTTCTTTCGTTACAGTTCAAAAAGAAGGAGTCCGCTTTCAAGTAAATGCTTATCCTTCCCCTGAATTCAATAGAAATAATCTTGCTGCTAATATCAAAACACAAAATATATTATCCCGAATGCCAGCAGCAACATACTCTGCTGTTAACGGAAAGAATCTCAATTTAAGATGGCAAGCGATATCTAAATTATTAAGCTCTCAAAAAGAATTTAAAGATGGTTTAACAACTTTACGTGGACTTATCCGCAGCAATACCGGACTAGATTTAGAGCGCGATATTATGAGCTGGATGGATGGGGAATTTGCCTTTTTTATGTATCCCACCAAGGGCGGATTTTTTCAAGCAATGAATCCAAGTTCAGATATGGGAATCGGTTTAGCTGTTGAAACAAGCAATCGAGTTGCTGCTGAAAATACGTTAAATAAGTTAGGAGATTTAATTGCATCTGTATCCAAAGGAGAAGTTAAAATTGCCCAAAAGAGCATCAAAAACCAAGCTGTAACTAGTTGGGATGTTGATGGAGATTCCGCAAAAAGCCTGCTTGCTTACAGTTGGGTAGATGACAATACTTTAATTGTGACGACGGGATATGGAGCGATTGCAGATTTAGTTCCGCAGCCTTATGTTGCTTTACCTTCAGCTTATAACTTCAATACAGCAACCTTATCTCTTCCCAGCCCAAATAATGGCTATTTTTATATGAATATGGGTTCTTTACTGTCATGGGTTTATGGTTTCGTACCGCAGCAATATAGCAACAATCCATATTTTAATATCTTTAAACAAGCTATTGGTTCGGTTTATAGTATCAGCGCCACAACTTCTTCTAAAGTTGACCGAGAACAATCGGATTTCTTAATTGTTTTGGCACCTGTTAGGAAGAAGTAATGGTGATTGGTAAGTATTGTTAATGCGATGCATAAATTTTTGGAGACGTAGCATTGCTACCAAGACTTACGCACCCAGGACAACAAAACTAGTGTTCCATGAATTTTGATCCCCCCAACCCCCCTTAAAAAAGGGGGGCTTTTTCTATAACATTATTATATACATCAGACCTAATGGTTCTCCAATTTTTTACACGTCCTTGAATAATATCTTTTTTACCTTTTTCAAAAGATTCAAGAAAACCAGGAATGTCTAGCAATTCTTGAGTAGCCGCTTCACTTTCTTTATCTTCTAAAAAAGCTAAAAATTCCGCAACCATCTGTAAGCGTTCGGAAGTTAAACCATCAAGATATTTATTAATTTGTTGACGAATTTCAGTAGTATTCATAGATTCAATTTATTTACTATATATTTTACCTTTAGGCTACTTTGAATCGATTTTCCCATGTTTTTGGTTCTGGTAAAGTTTCCCCGTCTTCTAAAGAAGATTCAATCAGCATTTCTAACACCTCTTGAGCATTTTTGATTGCTTCCTCATAAGTATCGCCGTGGGTGCAAGGTTGAAGTATATTTTCAAATTCAGGTAGTGAAACTACATAACATTGGTCTTCATCTGACCATTGAATAATTATTGTGTATTTCATTCTTCTGTTTTCTATTTACATTTTCTCTCTCCATGATTTTTACCTTTATGCAACTTTAAATGATTGTCCCCATGTTTTAGGTTCTGGTAAAGTTTCGCCATCTTCTAAAGCTGACTCAATAAGCATTTCTAACACCTCTTGAGCATTTTTGATTGCTTCTTCATAAGTATCGCCGTGGGTGTGACAAAACTCCCCCCATTCAGGAAGACTCACAATGTAACAATTATCTTCGTTAGACCATTGAATAATTATTGTATATTTCATTCTTCTGTTTCCTTTTAACCCCCCAGGGACTGCAAGTCCCTGGCTAATAGCACAAGTCCTATGAATAGGACTGAATAAGGTTTGAGCGTAGGTTTTTTCACGTCTTGCACCCCAAACTTGTTAAGCCCACATCCCACCTTGTAAGCCGGAGGCTTTCTCGAAGAGAAATCAATTTCAAGGCTGATATACAAAGTACGTTAAAACGCACTAAAACCCTTGTCCAGCCTGATTTATCAGACTTTGTGCATTAGCCTGAGAATTTATTCTAAGGCGGTTGTTGAGAATGGTGCAAGATGTGAAATTTATAGGACTTTCGCTCTTAGCCAGGAAATTGCATTCCCTGGCGGTTGTTGAAAATTATGCATTCGGGTGAGTTAAAAGGGATTACAAAAATCATGAAATTTAAATAGCAATATTTTAAATCCCTAAATTAATTATTTAATGTTCAAAAAACTCCTAACTTATAACTCCTAACTCCTAACTTCATAACTAATTACTATTGGGAAATTTCCGTACCTGATATTCGGATGACTCTACCATCTCGTAAGTAAATCCCAAGTCTTTATCAAACTTTTCGGTAATAGCGTCTACCTCTTCTTGAAGAATAGATTTCCACTGTTCTCTAGTTTCCCAACGAATCACCATGACAAGCTCTGTGGGGTCATTTGGGTTGATCCACAGTTATGAACCGAGAAATCCGGGATAGTTTACCAGGGCTGCCGTCCAAATTTCAGCGTCTCTTTTAATGTAGTTTTCCCGATGTTTGGGCGCTATTTTAAACTTAACTAACTCAATTACCACCCTATTTCATTCCCCGTGCTACTTTGCCACAATAGAATTAGCATATTTGCTAAAGTTTAATTCCCAGCATAGCTTTATTGTTAACAAGGGCTAACCGGGAAACTAAAGAAGGGAGAACTAGTAGGAGCGCGGTATGGAAAATAATAACTGGATGCAACAATTGTTAATGCTTGGTATCGGTACAACTTCGGTAGTAGCCGATAAAATTAAGGAAGCCAGCGAGCAATTAGTTAAGGATGGCAAACTCGATCCAGAACAAGCGAAAGCTGTCATGGATGATGTGGTACAGGAGTTGAAGTCCGAGCAAGGTAACTGGGATAAAAATATGCAGCGACAAATGAAAAATATGCTGCAAGATTTGGGAGTTGCCCGTCAATCGGAAGTAGACGAATTGCGCGGTAGAATTGACCGTTTAGAGCGTCAAGTGCGCGATTTGGAAAATAAACTTTGGAAATAGGGAGATGGGGAATTAAGAGTTAGGAGTTAGGAGTTAGGAGGCGCGGAGTTATAAATATAAATATAAAACTGCTCACTGCTCACTGGTCACTGGTCACTGTCACTGTTGTGATTTACACTGAGTTTTGTTCTATTGGTAATTCTATTTTTGGAACATGAAACTATGGGGAGGATACCTCAATTGAAGGCAATTTTTAAGCGTGTGGGTTTCGTGTTGCTTTGTGTTGTATTTTTCGGGTGCGCTCAAGTTTCGACTGAAGCACCCGAGACTAATGCTTCACAAAACACTATTCAAGAATCACCAGCGTCTACTACAGTAGCTGATAGTACCACTACAAAAGCGAGCGATAATATGTCTGACGCAGTTACTACTCCTTCGGGATTAAAGTATGAGGTTTTAAAGGAAGGAACAGGAGAAACTCCTAAACCCGGACAAACTGTAACCGTTCACTATACGGGTACTTTGGAAGATGGAACCAAGTTCGATAGCTCTCGCGATCGCGGTCAACCTTTCCAGTTTACAATCGGTCAAGGACAAGTAATCAAGGGTTGGGATGAAGGACTCGGGATTATGAAAGTTGGCGGCCGTCGTAAATTAATTATCCCCCCAGACTTGGGTTATGGTTCTCGCGGTGCGGGTGGTGTTATTCCCCCTAATGCAACTTTGATTTTTGATGTGGAATTATTAGGAGTCAATTAAAAGTTAGGAGTTGATGATCCACACCCTCTGGGTGAAGGTTGTTAGTTGTTAGTTGTTAGTTGATAGTTGATAGTTGTAAATTCAACTTTAACCTTTTTCTAGTTAGTTAAAAACCCGGTTTTTTGAAAAAATCGGGTTTTTAATATTTGGTCATTCTTTTCTTTTGTATGTAGTGCGAGCATCGTGCTCGCTAGCACCCCCGAGCGAGCAAGATGCATGTCCTATGGACACACTTCGTTAACGCACTACGAACTAGATGTTTCATGTAATAAGTTAAACTCTTAACTCCCAACCACTAACAACTAACCACTAACAACTAACTATTTATGAATAATGACTGGGTTTTGCTAAGTTTTTAAATTTGGTAAATTGCGGATCGAATAACAATTTAACGATTCCGGTGGGGCCGTTTCTGTGTTTGGCAATTATTACTTCTGCAATTCCTCTGTCGGGACTGTCGGTATTATAGTATTCATCGCGATACAGCATTGCTACTAGGTCGGCATCTTGTTCGATACTTCCACTTTCTCTCAAGTCTGACAGCATGGGACGTTTGTTTGTCCGGGCTTCTACGCCTCTACTCAACTGGGATAAGGCTATTACTGGAGCGCCTAATTCTCTTGCTAATCCTTTAATACTCCTGGTAATTTTTGATAGTTCCTGTACGCGGTTATCACCACCACCTTCCATCAATTGCAGGTAGTCGATTATAACTAAACCGATGTCCGTACCGGCTTCTGCTTGCAACCTTCTAGCCTGACTACGCATCTCTGTAACTGTAATATTTGGGGTGTCGTCAATAAAAATCGGCATTTCTGAAAGTACGCTAATTGCACGACTTAATGGCTCCCATTGAGTTTGACTAATACGTCCAGTTCTTAAATAACTACTTTCAATTTCTGCTTCGCTGGATAATAATCTTTGTACCAATTGATCTTTTGACATTTCTAAGCTAAAAACAGCAACTGGCAACTTATATAAGGATGCGACATTGTGAGCTATATTCAGACAAAATGCGGTGTTGTGTACGCAAATATCGTTGGCAACAAAATTATGAGTATCTGGGATTGTCAAATCGTAAACTTGTTTGTTTCCCATCGGTTCTATAGAAACAATTTCATCCCAATATATATCGCTACTTGCTAACTGTTGTAATCGTAAATTTTCTAATGCTGTTGCTAATAAGAAAAGTCTGTCTCGCGATAAAGCACGTTTACCAACATGAATATTTGAATACCCTTTAATCCCAGCCCGTTTAGCTAATCCAGTCCAGGTTTCTTCTTCTTTTGCTACTGCTAGCTGCTTCCAAACTTCTATAGGTATCAAATCGCGATTTGTTTGATATCTTTTATGCGTTAATGCTGCTTTAATTTTGCACAATACTTCTTCTTTTCCAAAAATCCCAATTTCTGATACGAAGTTTTTGATCGCACGAGCATTAGTAATATCGAGTTGCCAAGCTTCCCGACGTGTATCTTTATATTTAATTAACCGGGTTTTTAATACTGAAATAATTCCGAATCGTAACAATAAATGCTGTACCTGTCGCGCTAATTTCTCGCTAACGCTGTAATAACCTAGCTGTACTTGTCCGCTTTTAAGTACGCTTGCCCAACCATCTGTAGCAAATAAGCGATTTATAAATAAACCAAGTTGCTGACGCTCTAAGGTAAAGATAAAACCAGGAATTGTCTTTTCCGAGGCTTTTTTACCCCACAATTCTAATTCTTGCAGCCACAGGATAAGAGGATTGTCTTTTTCGGAAGACATCTCAACATAAAGCATTGGCGATCGCTTGGAGCGTTTTTTCTCAGTAATTCTTAGTTGAGGAGCAAAATCAGTAACTGAAGCAGTAAACTCTTCCTGAATCGAAAGATTTATATTACTAAATTTGGGTACTGTATCCGTTAAACAACCATCACCAATTAAATAGGCTAATAATTTAACTTCACATTCGCGAATGCTGTGCTTACCAAATACATTTATCTTCCGAGGTACGGCAATTCGATCGCCTGCTTTCAACGAAGAAAGTTTTCGCCACCCGTTAATAGTTAAGTAAGGATGGGTAATAGTTGTCTCAATATACCTTCCCAAACGAGTTTTAACGCCAAATACTGGCTTAATCCCATCATCAATAAACGCTTCTGGTTTAGTTAAGCGAAATTTCCAATTCTTGTGCAGCGTCAACAATTCTGCTTCCCGACTGTTATATATTTCCTTAATCGTGGAAATACTACCGTCACTCAACACTAATTCTGTATCTTCTTGTAAACATTTCCCCATTGACGGACGACCGGCGATGATAATTAAGTCCGAACGTCCAAATCCGCTAGTCATTGCATCTAAATCGTAGAATCCGCAGGGAATGCCTGGTAATGCTACACCTGATTGCCGTTCTTCGATATCTGTAAAAGTATTAATCAGGGTATTGGAGATATGGACTAATCCGCTGGTATTGCGGGCTTGAGCGATACCGAAAACTTTTTGCTCTGCTTTGTCGATAACGGCACGAAATTCTGTCTCGGTTTCATAACCTAGTGTAACTATCTCGTTACCGGCTCTAATTAACTGTCGCCGTCGATACTTTTCTACTACTAAGGCTGCTAAAGCGTCGATATTGACTGCTGAAACAGTTCTATCTACCAAGGAGGCTAATTTATTTCTACCGCCAACCTTCTCAAGTAGCTCGCGATCTTTGAGCCAGCTTATAACCGAAAGTAAATCGGTGGGCTTACTTTGAGTCTGAAGCTGTAGCATTCCCGAATAGATATCTTTATGAGCGCCGATATAAAAAGCTTCTGGTTTGAGAGTGTCGCTAATTCTGCTAATAGCTTCAGGGTCTAGTAAAATTCCGCCTAATATAGCTTCTTCTGCTTCTATATTTTGTGGTGGGAGGCGATCCGCATTCCCTTGAAAATTTAATTCTTCAGACATAAACCCGTAAGATAGATTTTATAATAAATACAGAACAAATGAACTATTCACCTTGTAGCGTAAATAGTCCTCAAATAATATGTAGAGACACTGCGGCGCAACGTCTCTACACATAATGAATAATTTTGAAATAATTAAACCATAGATTTAATCTAAAAATACAAATGTATCTAATGTATCTATGGTTTTCCGCAATAAACCGTAGTAACAAATTTTCAAAAATTAATCGGAAATTAATCAGTTTTCAAAATTACTCGCTGGCAACAACTTCAATATTAACTGTCGCACTTACGTCAGAATGTAGTTTAATTTCAGCTTCGTAAGTACCCAAACTACTAATATCTGGAATAGTAATACCGCGTTTATCGACTTCCATTTCAGTCGAACCTTGAATGATATCAGCTACATCTTGGCTGGTAACGGTACCAAAAATCGCGTTGTTTTCACCAACTTGTTTAGCAATTTTCAAGCTACCAACTTTTTCTAAAGCTGCTTTTTGTTCGAGGGCTTTTTGCTTCAATTCTTCTTGACGCTGACGTTCTAATTCTCTGCGACGTTCAACTTGCTTGAGAATACCGGGAGTTACAAAAGTTGCCAAATTTTTAGGAAGCAAGTAATTACGAGCATAACCGGGGGCTACTTCGATTAAATCGCCAAATTTCCCTAATTTGTAAACATCTTCATTTAAAACTAACTGTATGCGTTTCGCCATCAATATCCTTCTCTATTTACTATAATATCAAGCAACCGTTGGGTTGTTGTTCGGGCACTGCTCCGGCAACAGCCATGATTATCCCAACTGCTTACCTAAAGCCTACAGATTTTAGCGAAATCCAAGGTACATTGGCAACTGTTTATCTAAGTTAAATAAAAATTAATTCAATTGTGTAAAATCAAAATTTAATTTATACAGCCTTTAGTTAACTTCTTAATGAGCGTCTCCATCGATAAATGGGTAATATTGAAGCGCGGATTTTTTGAATTTTCCTTCGTATTAATTTTACGGCTGTATCCTAATTTCTTCTGGTAATTAATTTTCACGATCGGGAGGTGAGGAGTTTTGTTTACAGCGTCGCGATCGCGATGTTTCCCTGCTCATGTTTTTACTTTAATGCGATTACTTGTCAAGACTTATGTACAAAAAGTTATAATTTTTTTCATCATCTGGATGATTTCACAACAGTATTTTTATACTACTTATAGACTATCAAAATATACTTATAAGAAGATTTATTATTTAAGCTTATTTGTCAAATTAGAGACAGTGTTTTTGATAGTAGATTTATTTTAATTTTTTATGGTCGCCAATTCTCTTGAGTCACTTCCTATTACTAGCGAATCTCATCACCGTTTGTGGATGCCGGAACAAGTATTATTTACACCCCTCTCTTTAGATGAGGATTGGGGACAGCAAATATTGGCCCGTGTCGAATCTTTGGGACTTCCGATTCAAAAGCTGAAGCAAAATCGCATTACTGGTTTGCGGGGAGAAACGGAACGCGAAACTTACACTACATCTAAACGTACTTTGGCGGTTGTAACGGCACCAAAAAGTCAGTTTAAACTTACTCCGATTCCACCTTCAGCAGATTGGCAGTTTCATCTTGCACAAGGATGTCCGGCTCACTGTCAGTATTGTTATTTAGCTGGCAGTCTTCAGGGGCCACCAGTTATTCGAGCTTACGCTAATTTGCCCCAAATTTTAGATAATCTTAAAAATTACGAAGATTCAGAAAAATCAACTAGCTATGAAGTTAGCTGCTACACCGATCCTTTAGGTATAGAACATTTAACTGGAAGTTTAGCTGAATGCATCCGCTATTTTGGTACTCGCGATAAAGCAAATTTACGTTGGGTAACGAAGTTTGACAATGTAGATAATTTGTTGTCGCTACCTCATAACGGCAATACCAGATGTCGTTTTAGTATTAATGCTGCTTCTGTTTCCCGAACTTTGGAAGGCGGTACGGCTTCTGTAATACAACGCTTGCAGGCTATTCGTAAGTTGGCTAAAAGTGGTTATAAAATCGGCTTTGTTATCGCGCCAATTATGCCGATTGAAAATTGGGGTGAAGAATATACTCAGTTACTTGATGCTGCTTCTTCTACTCTCGATTTCGATTGCGATTTAACGTTTGAATTAATTTCTCACCGCTTTACTCCTGGTTCTAAAGGAGTTTTGCAGCAGTGGTATCCCAATACTAAACTCGATTTAGATGAGTCAAACCGCAGCATTAAACGCAACAAATTTGGAGGTGTTAAATATGTTTATCATAAGGACACCATGAAAGAATTGCGGACATTTTTTGAAAGTGAAATAAACGAACGTTTTTCTGAAGCTGAAATTTTGTATTGGACTTGAGAAGGGAGATGGGGACGTTACTCCGCAACGGACAATACTTAAAAAAAATGATGGTATAAATTCGCTCTAATGATATACAAGTTAACGTTGTAACAAAAATCTTTGTTATACGGTTAAACTGAAAAGTCAGTCAAGTTAATCATATATCAATGACTTATGTTCAAGTATGAAACAAAGGTACCAAGTTTATTTGCTAGCTTTGTGTTCTTGCTTTCTTCTCCTGCAATTGCTCAAACACTTCCAGTTCAAAGGTTACAAGATAAACCTAATCCTAATATAGACCGTTTTCCACAACCCGTTCCAACTCCTCAACCTCTTCCTCCCAACGAGGAGCCAACTATCTCACCTCCACAGCTAGAACCAATACCGGGAAGTCCAGAAACAAATATTACTATCTCTGTACGTAAGATAGAGGTGACGGGTAATACTTTATTTCAACCAGATATTATTGAAAATATCACCAAACCTTTTGAAAATCGTTCTGTAAATTTACAAGAACTCAGAAGTGTTGCTAATGCGATTACTCAACTATATTTGCAAAAGGGCTATATTACATCCAGGGCTGTTTTAGCAGACCAAGAAATTAAGGATGGTGTAGTTCAAATTCGAGTTGTTGAGGGTTCTTTAGAAAAAATTGAGGTGGAAGGTACTCGACGATTAAATCCTTCTTATATCCGCAGTCGTATTAAATTAGGTGCAAAAAAGCCACTCAATCAAATTAAAATTGAAAATCAACTAAGGTTATTAAGAGTTGACCCTTTATTTAATAATATAGAAGCAACTTTACGACCGGGTACTAATTTAGGTGAAAGTATTCTGGTAGTAAAAGTTGAGGAAGCACAGAATTTTAATCTATTTTTTGGTGTTGATAATTATTCTTCTCCCAGCGTTGGTTCTGAAAGATTTGGGGGAGGTTTTAACTATCGTAATGTAATGGGAATTGGGGATCAATTTAGTGCTTCATATTATCGTTCTACTACCGGAGGTTCCAATGTCTTTGACGTTAATTACCAAGTTCCGATTAATGCTAAAAATGGAACCTTTCGATTAAGGTATGCTCCTAGCGACAGTAAAATTACCGCTGCTGAATTTGTCGATTTTGATATTACTTCTGATAGCGAACTATATGAAGTCAGTTTGCGTCAGCCATTAATCCGTAATTCCAGCGAAGAATTTGCTTTATCTCTAGCGTTTACCTTACAAAACGGTCAAACTTTCCTCGGAGGTACACCAACACCGTTCGGTGAAGGACCTGATAGTCAAGGTAACAGTCGAACTAGAATAGTAAAATTCGGACAAGACTATTTAAAACGAGATTTACAAGGCGCTTGGGCTTTGCGATCGCAATTTAATATCGGTCTTGATATTTTTGATGCTACAACTAATGCTGATTCTAAACCAGATGGACGTTTCTTTAGTTGGTTGGGACAAGTCCAAAGGGTACAAAGGTTGGGTAAAAATAATTTATTAATTGCTCAAGCTGAATTACAACTCACACCAGATAGCTTACTCAGCAATCAACAGTTTTATCTGGGTGGGGGACAATCTTTACGGGGTTATCGGCAAAATGCTCGTTCTGGTGACAGCGGTTTCCGTTTATCGTTAGAAGATAGGATTACTATTTTCAACGGTACAAAAGAAACATCATCGTTACAATTAGCTCCTTTTGTGGAAATAGGAGCAGTTTGGAACAATCCCGATAATCCTAACGAACTCAATAATCAAACATTTCTTAGTGCTGCTGGTTTGGGGTTAATTTTACAACCCGCACCGAATACCTTTATCCGATTAGATTATGCTGTCCCATTTATAGAACTTGATGATAAAGGGACAAACGCTCAAGATGAAGGATTTTATTTTAGCGTTGGTTATAATCCTTAGTTTTGTTAAGGGGAAAGGGAGTAAATTAATCTAATCAAGTTCGTAGTTGCGTCTTTGCAAGGTTATGGCAACTACGAACTTTTTGTTAAATGCATATTTTTAAAATTCACCTAGCAAGGTAAATCCAGCCCAATCTAATGGTTCAAAACCAAATTCCATCAGGGTTAACATGGCTTTTCTTAATGCTTGTGCTTTGTCGGGATTTTGCTGCAATTCTTGATAAAAGGCAATCATTAACAGCTTTGTTTTAGCATCGGGAACAGTCCATAATGATACTAATACACTAGGAACTCCTGCGGAGATAAAAGCTCGTGAAAGTCCGATTACTCCATCTCCGGTAATTCTTCCGACTCCGGTATCGCAAGCGCTTAAAACTACTAAAGAAGCAACCAAACGTAAATCAAAAATTTCCGCAGCGGTGAGTAAACCATCATCTTTTTCTGAAGGAGCTAGAGCTATTGCTCCTGGTATTCCCAAACCTTGCAGCGATGAACTAGTACTAGTGCTGCGGTATTCTAAAAGTCCGTGAGTTGCAAAATGGATTAAGTTTGCTTGAGATAATTGCTTTTTAACGACTGCTTTAGTGGCTTTAGCACCAATCATTGGCTGTTGCTGCAACATCTGGGCTATTTCTATTGCTTCTTTCTCTGCTTCCGGTAATACTGCTAGCTGTTCGGCTTTTTGCCCATTTAAAGATACTGTGGGCATGATTGGATTACCCACTATTAAAGGTTTTAAATTAGCTAAATCTTGCTTTTCTAAACGATTCTTTTGCTTACGAGTTAAATCTAATACTTGAATTGCGGGAGCGGTAAGAATGGTATGTTTTTCAATTAAATATTTACCTTCAGCATCTTGTAAGGCTGCGAAGGGAGTTAAAAATAATGATTCTTGGGGAATAAAAATTACCCGCTCATCTGCATTTTTCGGTAATAAATCTGAAATTGGTTCTATGAGTAATTGATGCAGTTTGCGGAGTCCGATATATTCCGAATTCCTTTCTTCTCCCAACTGTGCAAGTTTTTCTGTCTGCTGCTGACAAATAATACCTTTAACCAAACAGCGACTAGCATTAACTAAATCTTCAAGAGTTAAATTATGTTTCCACAAGAGTTTTAAATCAACTCTACGAAATGCGATTTCACCAGTTGGTTTGACTACCCAAATAAATAATTCCGCACCTCTACCCCGTTGTTTACCCAAGAATTTAAAATCATCATCGGGGACTATGGAATATTCCACCAAAGTGGCTTTCTGTGCTTGAGCAATTTTCTTAATTTGATTTACTGAAGGTGATTGAGTATTTATTGATTTCTTCTCATCGGAAAATCTACCTGCTAATAATTCTACAAAAGCCCGAGCGCGTCCTTTCTCTGTAGCTTCTAAAGCTGATTCCGGCTTATTTGCAGCAATTAAAATTTGTTGTAATAAATTATAAGAATGAACTTGAGTGTCGAAAATTGATACCTTATAAGTATCGCTTAATCCAGGTCTCATTCCATCCAAAAGTTCGATAGCTTCCCGAAGCGTCTTTTCTGCTTGCTCAAATTTTTTGGCTGCTTTGAGAGTATGTCCTAAATTATTTAACCCCATAGCTTGGGCTTCTGGGTCGCCAATTTTTTTAGCAATATTTAAACTTTGTTGCAAATAATCAATCGCTTGGGGATAATCTTTTAAATCCTCATAAGCTAATCCCAAACTACCCAAAGCTTCCAATTCCCGCTGCTTATCTTTTATTTGTCGAGCAAGCTTGAGACTTTGTTGATAATTTTCCTTGGCTTGATCGAGTTTACCAGAAACATGGTTGGCAGAACCCAAATTAATCAGCGTACTTGCTTGACCTCTAATATCGTTAATAGAAGAACTGATTTTGAGGCTATTTTGTAAAGTGGCGATCGCCTTTTGGTGTCTACCTTGATTAGCATAAATTTGACCTAAATTATTCAGAGCCAGCCCTTCACCTTTTTGGTTGTTAGTTTGACGGGCTATTTGTAAACTTTTTTCGTAAGATGCAATTGCTTTATCGTAATCTCCCAAAGCTTCGTAAGCGTTACCCAGATTATTTAAAACTTTTCCTTGATTTTTGAGGCTTCCTAAGTCTTGAAGAATCTTTAATGCTTGTTGATTGGTTTCAATAGCTTTAACATAATTACCCAAAGTTTTGTAAGCAATGGCTAAATTACCGAGAATAATAGCTTCTTGGGACTTATTATTAGTTTCACGTACCAAAATTAATACTTTTTGGTAATCTAAAGCAGCTTTAGTGAATTTACCTTGTCTTGCATAGATTCTAGCTAAATTTATTAAAGCTGATATTTCCCCCGGTTGATCTTTGAGTTCTCGGTTTAAAGTAAGATATTGTTTTAAATAAGTGATAGAAGCAGGATAATCTTGTATTTCCTGGTTGACAGCAATTAAATTTTTTAAAGTTGTGATAGTTGCTTGTTTATCGTCTAACTCAAGATATATTTTTAAAGCTTGCTGCCATAATTCAATTGCTTGAGAAAATTTCTTTTCTCGATACTTTTTTAAAGCTTGTTGTGATAATTTTTCGGCTTCAGCACGATTTGATTTATTACTCTCCCCTATACTTATCAAGGAGAGGGGTTGGGGGTGAGGTTCCATAATAGAAACAGCACCACTTAAATTAACTGTTAAAAAAGAAATTAAACCAACCTTACTCCAAATAATCATTGCTGTCCTAACTTAAATAAAAGTGTCGGTAAGGCAGAATTAGAATCAAACCGATTATCTGGAATTACTTTGAGGATATTGTTACTATCGTTAGACTTTTTGCAAGGATTATTGTTTGACGACTGAGAATTATTTACAGTTGTGCCCCCACGGGTATTTTCCGTGTTATTGATAGCAACAGTTTGACTTTGGGGAGAGCAAACTTCGTTTTTTTCGTCTTTATTTAGTTGGCGTTGGACAACTTCACCGTTGGGAGTTGTTTCTTCTGGTTTCGGGACTGTAACTACATTTATATTAGAACTGTTAGATAATTCTGTATCCTGAAAAGAACCGTATAAACCTGCATCTAAACCTGCTTTTACAAAGATACCTCCCACAGTATAGCTAGTATTTTCTGAAAGATTATCTAGATTAAAAGGGATTTCACGAACAGTTGTAGATATAATAGTACTAAAAGGAATATCCAATGAATCTCTATTGACAGGACTACCATCTAAAAATACTAAGTTTGCAGCAGTTCCACCAGAACCCGTTGCGATAACTTGCTCTCCGTCTCTTGGGTTTCCTGGTAATACCAATCTAAATACAACTTTGCCATTAGAATCCTTTTCTAATCCTAAAGCTGGCTGGAAACTTTCACCACCATGTTTAATTGAAATTTTTCCTGGTGCTACAATACTAGCTTTCAAGTCTTGAGTAAAACCATTACCAAAGCTTGCAGCATCTATGATAAAGCTATCTGTAGCTCGAAATACTCCAAAAGAATCAATTTTTATATCTCCTATTCTACTACTGTCAAGGTTTTGGTCTTTAACTTGAATATAATCGACAACAATATTTCCAGCGCTACTAACAAGATTTACAGAATCGGTTATTATTGGTCTCGAACTTAAAGGTGCTATCGTATTTATTGAACCGGTCACAATATCACCTTTAGCTGATAAAATCACAGAGCTTCCAGCATTAATATTTCCAACTTGAATTTCTCCTTCAGAAGATGGATTTGCTGTAGATATAAAACTTGTAGTTCCTACATTTGTTGATTGAGGAGAATTTGCGAGTTCGGTTACACCCGCACGTAGAATTAATGCCGAACCAGAATTTAATATACTAATATCTGGGTCGCCATTTTGAGGAAATGTACCAACTTTATCAATAGTAATGTTTCCTCCTTGGATGTTTCCTTTAGCTTCTACTTTTAAAGAAGAACCCGTATAATCGCCAAAACTGACATCTCCATTAGAGCTAATAATCCCATTCAAACTTAATGCTGGCTGGCTAAAACTTCCAGAGCCAGCAGAAAAATTACCACCAGCAGAAATACGAGTATTAGCAATAATTTCTTTGTTGCTAATTAAGCTAAAATCTCCACCACTTTGAAGGATAGCCTTTGGAAATTGCAAAGTTTCATCTTCTTTACTTTTTAATGCTTGAATTAATATACCTTCGTCGCCTTGAATTGTAATATTTCCCTTTGCTTGGATAGTTGTAAGTATAGCTGAATCTCCAGGACTTTCAGTAATTTCAATTTTATTTTGCGATTGTAAATTAATATTTCCATCTGCTCTTAATTGGCTATCTTCTATTTTTAAATCTTTGGTTGCTTGTAGATCTAGATTTCCCCTAATGTTAATCGTGTTTGAATCTATATTTATTAAGGGAGCATCTAAAGTTAAATCAAAAGCATTAGCACCGAAAACGTTAATATCGCTTTTAACATCAATATTATTAGTTGCTTCAATAGTCACATCACCATTATCTAAAGCATCTTGTATTTTACTTGCAGAAATTCTAAATGTATCGTCTGCCTCTGGTTTGTCATCTTTTAATATTTCTTGGTCATTCAGTTGACTATCATCAGTACCGCCAAATACAATTTCTACCGTCTTTGGATCTAACAACAACTCTCCACCTTTACCAAAATCCGCTCCTACATCTACAAAACCATCAAAAGCTAAATTCTCTTTCCCGGAAACTTCCACAAATCCACCATCACCGGATGTCTTACCACCACGAGCGCTGATATTTCCGTAAAAAGCTGTCGTATTATCAGCCCAAGCAATTACTTTTCCACCATTACCTGTATCTTCAGCGTCTGCTTTAATAACGGAATCTCTACTAATAAAAGTCCTTTCCGCGTTGGGTACGGTACCTTTTCCTTTATAATCACCACCAATTAAAACGGTACCACCACCATTTTCACCAGAAGCGTTAATATTTCCACTAACAACTCCCACTTTCTCACCCAAAATATTAACTTTACCGCCAATTTTTCCAGAAACATCCACTTTCTGAGAAACTATTGCGGTACCGGAATCGTTGGGAATTTCCACACCAGAGCCAGTTAATTTAATAATTCCATTTTCTACCGTCACACCCGTAGCGTTGTTGAGATTTCCACCCGTTAATAATTGCGGTAGAGATACAGGATTTAAGTTGACGGGATTTAAAGTATTTTCTGTTGAAGTTGGTAAACCCAAACTTAATAAACTTCCTTTTTGAGTTACCCGTACTAATTTTTTACCAGGTATCGCTACGATGTTGATATTACCTCCTTGACTAGAAAGAGTTCCGGTATTAATTACCGTTCCCCCGAGTAAAGTTAAGGTTTCTCCCGAATTGAGAGCTAAATCTCCAAAATTGGCGATCGCACCTGGTTGACTCATACTAAATACAAACGAATCCGGTTCCCCAATCAAGTCAGCATAATTATTCTCACCCACAGCATTAAACCATTTATCCCCGAATCCAATACCGTTAGCTGTGGTAGCTGTAAATGAACCGGGGATATTTAAAGAAGCACCGGAACCAAATATAATCCCCGCAGGATTCATCAAATATAAATTTGCATCGCTACCAGTTACTTTTATTAATCCGTTGATTACAGAAGCATCTCCCCCGGTAATTCGTCCTAAAATATTCTGAGTACCGGGATTTGTCACAAAGTCTGCAATTTGATTTTCACTCAATCCGAATTTTTGCAGACTGTGAAACACATTTTTATCAACTTGGGTTCCACCAGTAATAGTAAAAGTATCACCGCTTTGATTAACAACGGTATTTGTATCACCAGGGTTTGCTGTAATTTGCGCTTGTGTTTTGGGCGCAATCAATATAGCTGTAAAAATAGAGAGAGTAAGTATATTAAGTGCGAGCTTCATGGAAGTATAAAATTTTTGGAAGTATTTGTCGTTTCCAGTTAGCCACTGAAAAAACATATCGTCAATAAAAATACAAATTTATTATCATTCTCTCAGTATTAATCTAGATACGGAAGGCAAAAATGAAAATGATATTTTAAGAAACAATTATTATTCTTCCACTAATGGTTGCTCGCTAATATCGCTCATCCCGATGCTTTCGAGCAAGCTTTGCCAATCTTCAGCTAGCTGTTTATTTTCTGACTGCTGTTGTCGCAATTGTGCCAAAGTATTCAGAGCATTAAACCAGATACCTTCTGCTGCATACAATTCTGCTTGCTTACGGGGTTGTGCTGTATTGATTTTCTTGGTTAACTCTTCACTCAACTTAACCCGTCGGACGACACCTTCTACGCTTAGTGACGGAATCGGTTTTTGAGCTTCGCAATAAATATTAAAAAACCAGCGATAATTTTTATTTTCTTTTAAGGGTTTCACCGTTTCGGGGAGAGTAACACTAATAATACCTGGTTCGCTCGGTAATTTAACTACCGATTGATAAACCATTTTCTTTGATTCTTCATCTTGAAGAAGAAATTCTGTAGGGAAAGAATGCTTGTTGTTGAAAGGAACATAAAAACGGAATACGGGACGCAAGCTATTAGTTAATCCCCAAACATTTTCTCGTACCTCTTCTATATTTCCCAATTTTAAGGTCTTTTTTGTAGAAGGTACTAAAGCAGTCAAATTAATTTCGACATCCGGACAAGGACCTCTCCTCCCACCTCCACGGGTACGTCCAGCTAAAGGTTTTCCCGGTGGTGGTGGTGGTAAAGTAAATTCTATTTTCTGACTATTCTTATTATTTGAATAAGCTGGTTTTATTCCTCTAAAGCTTTGATTACTAATAAGGATTACAGAACTAAGAGCAAATATTACACTAAATTTTATCGGCAGCCAAATAAACTTCATGGATTGATTCCTAACTGATTAGAATGCGATGGGTGATGATTAAAAAAATAAGGAAATTACTTGTACTCTCTGTTCTTAGCAAACCATAGATGGCGATAAAAATGCTACCTTGTTCGACCAACTTCATTGAATATTGACAAAATATCCATAAATATACCCATAGGATATAGGTATTGATTCACGCAATATAAAAAGACAGCATATTTGCTTACCCAAAAAGCAAGAAAATCTATGTCTCCTAAATTCTCCCGGCACAAATCCCCTAGTCTTCTTAAATTGGTATGTTATTCGATTGCTATAGCGATGACGTTGGGGCTAGTGGTGACTATACCGAGAGAAGTTGCAGCACAAACTCAACCGTCACAATCTCCAGAATTAGCAGAAGCTGAACGATTAAACGCACAAGGGATGGAGCTATACAAACAAGGAAAATACAGCGAAGCTATCCCGTTGGTAAAAGGTGCATTAACAATTACAGAAAAATTACTGGGTAAATCGCATCCTGAAACGGTAGAAAGTCTGAACAATTTAGCATTGCTTTACGATGCACAGTTTAATTATGACGCTTCAGAACCTCTTTACCTGCGCTCTTTGGCTATTTACGAAAAACTACTGGGCAACTCACACCCCTATGTAGCCAATATCCTCAATAAGTTAGCATTTATTTACAAGTCACGAGGGAATTATGACGCTTCAGAATCCCTTTACCTGCGCTCTTTAACTATTTACGAAAAAGCACTTGGTAATTCGCATTCCTTAGTGGCTCAAACTTTAAATAATTTGGCTCAACTTCACCAGTCACGGGGAAGTTATATCAAAGCAGAATCTCTGTTATTACGCTCTTTAACTATTTATGAAAAAGCTCTAGGTAAATCACATCCCGATGTCGCAACAATCCTTAACAATTTAGGACAGCTTTACGAATCACGAGGAAATTATGCCGCTTCAGAATCTTTTTACTTCCGCTCCTTAGCGATTAGCGAGAAGGTTTTGGGAAAGGAACATCTTGATGTCGCAACTACCCTTAATAATTTAGGTCAACTTTACGAGTTGCAGGGGAGTTATGACGCTTCAGAATCTCTGTTATTACGTTCCTTAGAAATTAGCGAGAAGGTTCTGGGTAAATCGCATCCCGATGTCGCAATTAACTTGAATAATTTAGCTTTATTGTACGAAGCACAAGGAAGTTATGACGCTTCAGAATCACTTTTACTACGTTCCTTGGCTATTGAAGAGAAAGCATTGGGTAACTCACATCCAGATTTGGCAACTACCCTTAATAATTTAGGATTCGTTTACGAAGCGCAGGGAAATTATACCAAAGCCGAATCTTTTTACTTCCGCTCTTTGAAAATGCGGGAGAAATTTTTGGGTAATTCACACCCTGACGTTGCACAGAGCTTGAATAATTTAGCATTTATTTACGAATCGCAAGGGAAATATGACGCTTCAGAACCTCTTTACCTGCGTTCTTTAGCTATGTGGCAGAAATTTTTAGGTAACGTTCATCCCGATGTTGCAAAAAGCTTCAATCATTTAGCAAGGCTTTATTGGGCACAAAATGATATTCCTCGTGCTACTGATTTTCTTACCCGTGGACTAGCTATTGAAGAAAAAAACTTACAGCTTATTTATGCTGTGGGTTCGGAGCAAAGAAAACAAAATTATGCTCAAAAGTTTAATTTAACCACTGATGCTGTTATAACTCTGGCTCTGAAAGAATCTTCAAAAAACCCTACCATAGCTAAACTAGCTCTGACTACCGTATTGCGTCGTAAAGGACGGGTATTAGATGCCATGACCGATATAGTACAAATATTACGCGCTCAGTTAGCAGACAACCCAGAAATTAAAACGTTATTTGATGATTGGTTGAACGTACAACAACGTTTAGCAGCCCTAGTATATCGCGGACAAAGGGAACAAAAACTAGAAGTTTATCAAAAGCAAATCAAACTTTTACTTGTAGAAAAGGAACGCTTAGAAGAACAAGTAAGTGTTAAAAGTGCAGAATTTCGCAAGCAAATTCAAGTATTGGAATTAGCAGACATCCAATCAGAAATTCCTCAAGATGCAGCATTAGTAGAAATTGTTCAATACAAGCCATTTAATCCCAAGGCTAAATATCAACAAAGATTTGGTCAACCGCGTTATGCTGCGGCGGTTTTGCGTAGTGATGGGAACCCTTATTGGGTTGATTTAGGTGATGCTACAACTATTGATAAATCCGTTAGTGATTTTCGTAAAGCTTTAGTCTCAACTATTAAGTACAAAATACGAGGTGAGAAAATTGCCCGCGAATTAGATGAGCAAGTTATGGCTCCTATCCGTCTTTTTTTAGGAGATTCCCGTCACCTATTATTATCTCCGGATGGGCAGTTAAACTTGATACCTTTTGAAGCATTGAAAGATGATAATAATAAATATTTAGTTGAACGTTACGCCTTTTCTTACCTTACCACCGGACGGGATTTACTACGCTTGAATATCAAAGCCAAAAACCTGTCAAATCCCGTGGTATTTGCAGATATAAATTACGAAGGAAACAATATCAGCATTGAACCAGAAAAACATAGTTCGCAACAGCAGCAGCGTTCTATAGATTTCACTAAATTGAACTATGAGTCACTACCGGCTACTTCAGTAGAAGGTAAAGCAATCCAAAAAATATTTCCACAGACAAGTCTAATTGCCGGTAAAGAAGCTACAGAAACTACTATTAAACAATTAAAAACACCAAGTATTTTACATTTAGCTACCCACGGTTTCTTTCTCCCAGACCAAAAAGTTGATAATCATAAACTTCAAAAATCAAGAAATTTAAATTTAGAAAATCCTTTATTACGTTCTGGTTTAGCTTTAGCTGGTTTCAACAATCGTCAAAATAAAGAAAACAGCAATACAGAGGATGGAGTTCTCACAGCTTTAGAAGTTGCAGGATTGAAATTACGGGGAACAAAATTAGTAGTGTTATCTGCTTGTAAAACTGGACTCGGTGAAGTAAAAACTGGCGATGGTGTTTATGGTTTGCGTCGTGCTTTAGTAATAAGTGGCTCTCAAAGTCAACTCTTAAGTTTATGGCAGGTTTCCGATGATGGAACTAAAGATTTAATGGTTAAATATTACCAGAATTTAAAAGCTAGGAAAGGTAGACATGAAGCATTAAGAGAAGTTCAGTTAGAGTTTATTAAGGATGATAAATATAAAAGTCCTTATTATTGGGCAAGTTTTATTGCTTCTGGTAACTGGAGAGAAATGGAATAACATTAGTTATTCCATTTCTAGATGTAGCTACGGCACATTATTAATTTACTTTCATGATTTTAACTCATGCCGGAGAAGTCTCACACCTACCCGTAATCGGGAGGTGTCGAGATGAATCCGAGGATAAAAGATTCGCGTCCTAAAATGCGATGTTAATTTATTGGCGAGCTTTTCAGGACAGCGAGGCTTTTATCAATCTCTTCAGATGCCAACAAATCAATTATATCTTCAAGGACTGCTGTCATAGTTTTATCCTTGCTCGCTGCATATAGCTGAAGCTTGTTCAATCTACGTTCGCTCAGTCTAATTTCTAATCGTTTTGTTTTCATATTGCACGTACAATGTACTTAATTCATGTTACTATATGAGTAGGTCGAACACATCGGTATTTATCAATGAGAACGAGCTACCAGTACCGATTAAAACCGAACAAAGAGCAACGAAGAATTATTGACAGCACTCTCAATATGTTGCGTTGCCAATACAATTATCAGTTAGCTCAACGTTTTGATTGGTATGAAACGAATCGCTGTTCTATTGATAGATGTAGTCTTATTGTTTGCCACTTGCCAGAATTAAAAAATAAGCCGAGTCGTTTTAGCCAACAAGCATCGTTAAAGCAGTTAAAAATTAATCGTCCTTGGTATAAATCGATTCACAGTCAAGTATTACAAGAAGTTCCAAAGAAAGTAGAAATTGCTTTTGACAGATGGCTTAAAGGTGATAGTAACGGTAAAAAATCTGGTAGACCTAGATTTAAAGGTGAAGGTCAATACAAAACTTTTACTTATCCACAATTCAAACAACATCATTTTGTAGGAAATAAAATTACCCTACCTAAAATTGGTGATGTGAAAGTAATTGTTCATCGCCCTATACCTGATGGGTTTGTTATTAAAACTGTATCCGTCACTAAGAAAGCTAACGGTTACTATGTAACTTTGAGCTTGGACAATAAAGAAGTTCCAACTATTAAACCTGATTTCAATGCTGATAATATTGTCGGTATTGATGTGGGACTTATTGATTTTTATGTAGCTTCTGACAATACCCGAATTGCAGCACCTAAATATTTACGTAAAGCTGAACGTAAATTAAAGGCAGCGCAACGTAAAGTATCGCGTCGTAAGAAGGGTTCTAATCGTAGAAAGAAAGCAATTAATAAGTTGGGCATTCAACATAAAAAAGTTGCTGATACTCGCTCTTACTTTCACTTCAAAACAGCTAAACGTCTACTATCTAAATATGATGTAATAGCTGTTGAAAACTTAAATGTAAAAGGGCTTGCTAGAACGCGATTGGCAAAGTCTGTACATGATGCTGGGTGGGCGCAGTTTATAAATATACTCACATTCAAAGCCGAAAATGCTGGTTTGCGAGTAATAGCTGTCAATCCAAACGGCACCAGCCAAGAATGCTGGAAATGCGGCAACAAAGTCAAGAAAACATTGTCGCAGAGAATCCATGAATGCTCGTGCGGAACCCGAATCTGTAGGGATCTAA